>DYPD01000016.1 GCA_020720115.1 Thiomargarita sp.
TAATGAGAGTAGTCCAAACACCGCCCGCTGTTTACTGCGGGTGTGTGTGTTTTAACGTGCTATTACCTTTTGTTGATTACCTTAAATTGTGCTGACTACTATGAAAATTCGCACCCGCTTATTAGCCACAACCCTCGTTCTCAGTATCGCACCGCTGCTTTTAGTTGGAGGTCTGGCTTTGCACAAAAGCCATAAAGCATTGTCAGAACAAGCTTTTAGTCAGTTAGACAGCGTGCGCCAAATTAAAAAACACCAAATTGAAGAATTTTTTGCAGAATTGCATAAAGATATGGATATGCTACAACACACGGTTTCTTTACTGCGCCAACATGCTGAGCAACAGTTGCGCCCCATTCAAGCCAATAAAATCGCGCATTTGGAAGACTTTTTCCAAGAACGCCAGAATGATGTTGAGGTTTTATCACATAACGAGTGGATAGCCCAAGCCCTAGAACAATTTCACGGTGCGCTGACAATGGAAAAAAAAATCGGTGGTTTGTCTTGGTTATCTATTGAAGAACGCTTAGGCAATGCACTGCAAAAAATTCAACAAACCTATGGGTATTTTGATTTATTACTCGTTGCCAAAGAGGGAGAAGTGGTTTATTCAACGCGCAAGGGTGCGGATTTAGGACAAAACCTGTTGGCAGAAATGGATAGCGACACTGGTTTGAAACGCGCTTTTGAGAAAGGACTTAAGCAAGTGTCTATTGAAGACTTCGCACCTTACGCAGCCGCAGCGCATCAACCCGTGCTGTTTATCAGTGCGCCTGTATACCGCTTTGAAGAACTCTCTGGCGTATTGGTATTGGCGCTGACGCTGGATTCACATGCGCCTAACTCTATTAATGGCATCACGCAAAACCGCACTGGATTAGGCGAAAGCGGAGAAAGCTTTTTGGTCGGACAATTCGCTAAACAAGCCACTTATCTTACTGCGCGTATTCAAACCCTAGAAACAGCCGCAGTGGGTGATCCGGTTGATGCGGTAGAGGCCCTATTAGCACTAGACGGAGAATCTGGCGTGATGACCAAGATGACGTCCAATAAGCTCTTGAAGTTAAGTGCCTATGCACCGCTGCAAATTGCTGGCTTAAACTGGGCGTTGATCTCGCAGATTAATCTGGAAGAAGCCATCACACCTAAATTGCATCAGGAGCAAACCGACTTTTTTAGCCAATATTTAGCCGTTTATGGCTATCAAGATTTGTTGTTAGTACATCCAGAAGGACAGATTTTTTACTCGGTAGCAAAGAAAGAAGACTATGGCACAAATCTATTAGAAGACGAATACCAACATACCCACTTAGCCGAGCTTGTACGCCAAGTGCTTAAAAGCGGTCAACAAGAAATTAGCGATTTTGCTCTCTACCCGCCCAGCAATAACGAACCCGCAATTTTTAGTGCACAACCTTTATTGAACGCGAATGCTGCTATCGAATTTGTTTTAGTGCTGCAATCTAACGGTTACGAGTTGAGCCACGTCATTAAACAACGTGATGGGATGGGACAGTCGGGAGAAAGTTATCTAGTGGGTAGCGACTCCCTGATGCGTTCCGATAGTTTTCTCGACAATGAACACCGCTCTTTGCAAGCTTCGCTGCAAAATCCCACCGAGGGCAAAGTAGATACCCCCAGCGTGCGGGCTGCGTTGGCTGGAAACACCGGCGAACACATCAGCGACAATTACCTAGGCAACAGTGTGCTCTCTGCCTATACCCCGGTAGACATCGGCAAGCAGCGCTGGGCATTGATTGCGGAAATTGATGCAGACAAAGCCTTTGCTGCTATTCACAACATACAACTGCTGTTGTTGGGGTTGATTGCCGTCATTATCTTGATTGCCTGGTGGCTGGCTGCGCGATTTACCGGACAATTGGTCACGCCTTTACTCCAAGTGCGCTCTCAGTTAAGGGCTTTGGCGCAGGGGCAAGTAGTTGAAATATCAATTAAATATCAGAGCCAAAATGAAATTGCCGATATTATCAAAGCAGCCGAACAACTGAAAAATGCCCTGCATAGCGTGATTGAGCAAGCCAACAGCATTGCGGCTGGGGATTACAATAGCGAAGTCACCTTGCTGTCGGAGAAAGACGAATTAGGGCGGGCTTTGGTGCATATGATTAACACTTTGCGCGGTGTGGTGGTGCAAGCAAATTTGATTGCGCAGGGGGATTATTCCAAAGAATTTAAAATCTTATCTGAAGACGACCAGTTAGGTCTGGCGCTGGCAAACATGACCCACACACTGCGCGAAATGCGCGATGTCAACAACGAAGCCTTGCGCAAATTAGAACAGGAAAACGCACAGAAAAACCGTGCTGATTGGTTCAAAACCGGCATGAGCCAACTCAGCGAGCGCATGAGCGGACAGCAAGATACGCCCCTGTTGGGCAAAAACATTATCGGCTTTTTAGCCAATTACCTGCACGCGCAAATCGGCACTTTTTACCTTTATCAAATGCGTAACGAAGTGCGCGGACCCGAAACACAGAACGGTAGCGGCTTGTTAAAGCTGATTGGCAGTTACGCCTACACCAAGCGCAAGCACATGAGCGACGCCTTTGCGTTGGGCGAAGGGCTGGTCGGACAAGCGGCGCTGGAGCGGCAAATGATTGTCATCACTGCGGTGCCGCCAGATTATGCGCAAATCCAATCCAGCGTTGGGGACGCGCCCCCGCAAAATCTAGCCATAGTGCCCTTTGATTACGAAGAGCATTTAAGCGGTGTATTTGAATTAGGACGCTTTGCGCCCTTTACGGAAGACGAACTGAGCTTTTTGCAGCAAGTCACAGCGAATATTGGCATTGCAGTGAATACTGCCGAATCGCGGGTGAAAATGCAGGAATTATTGGAACAAAGCCGCGCACAAAGCGAAGAATTGCAAAACCAGGCAGAAGAACTACAAAGCCAGCAAGAAGAATTGCGCCAAGCCAACGAAGAATTAGAAGGGCGCAGTCAGGATTTAGAAGCGCAAAAACAAGCCATTAGCGAGAAAAATGCGGCACTAGAACACAGTCAAGCCGCCATTGAAGCCAAAGCGCAAGAACTGGAATTAGCCAATAAATACAAATCCGAATTTCTCGCCAATATGTCACACGAACTGCGTACTCCATTGAATAGTATGCTAATTCTCTCGCAAATGCTGGTGGAGAATCGGCACAATAACCTCACTGAGCAGCAAATCGAATCCGCCCGCACCATCAATCATGCAGGGTCTGATTTGCTCAATTTAATCAATGATATATTGGACTTATCCAAAGTCGAAGCCGGAAAAATCCTGATTAATCCAGAAACCTTTAGCCTAGAAACTCTGTGTAACACGCTCCAACGCAATTTCGATCCGATGGCACAAAACAAAGGGCTGGATTTCCAAATACAGCCAGAAATTGCCACCGATACGCAACTGCACACCGATTTGCAGCGTCTTCGGCAAATCCTCACCAACTTGCTCTCTAACGCCTTCAAATTTACCGACAGCGGCGGCTCAGTTAGGCTTCAGATTCGCGCCGCCGCATCGCGGCGCATGGAATTTGCTGTCGTGGATTCTGGCGTAGGCATTCCCGCCGACAAACAAAAAGCCATTTTTGAAGCCTTTCAACAAGCCGATGGCAGCACCAGCCGCCGTTACGGGGGCACTGGCTTGGGCTTAACCATTTCGCGCCAATTAGCCAAATTGTTGCAGGGCGAAATCCGCCTACACAGCGAACCAAGCAAAGGCAGCAGCTTCATTTTAAGCATTCCGCAACAGATCGCTGCCGAAAGCGAACACCAATCCCTGCCATCTGCCGCGCCTGTCGCTGTCTTACAGCCACTGGCTGCGCCCGTTGCGCCGCCCCCGCCGCCCGTTTCAGAACACAGCTTCACCCCGCCGCAAGTTGCTGCACCACGCGCTCCACAGGCAGCAGCACAACCCGCGTGTGCCGATGATCGAGAACGCTTGCAAGCGGGCGATAAGAGCCTGCTCATTGTTGAAGATGACCAAAAATTTTCCGAGATTTTGCTCGGACTGGCACGCGAACGCGGCTTCAAGGTGCTCTGTGCGCACGACGGCGAAACCGGTTTGCAACTGGCACGAGAATACCTGCCTGGCGCTATTATTCTCGACATCGGCTTGCCGCAAGTGGACGGCTGGACGGTAATGAGCGAACTGAAAGACGATCCCAGCACACGACATATTCCGGTGCATTTTGTCTCTGGCACGGATGACCATCTGGATGCGCGTCGCATGGGCGCTATCGGCTATTTGCTCAAGCCTGTGAGCATGACAGAATTATCTAAAGCCTTCAAAACCATAGAAAATTTCACACAAAAAACACTTAAGCATACGCTCTTGGTTGCAGACGACCCGCAACATCTCCAACAAATGCTAGAACTCTTGCGTAGCGAAGATGCCCGTTTCACCACCGCCGCCAACCACGAAGAAGCCTGGCAATGCCTCAACCGCGAAGACGCGGATTACGACTGCATCGTCGTAGATGTCAACGCGGGCGGGGATAACGGACTGTTTTTGCTGGAAGCCCTGCGCAAACAGGAAACCATGCACAAAATTCCCGTGATTATTTATGCAGAACGCGAATTAACTGCCGAAGAAGAACGCCGCCTAGAAAGCTGCACGCAACAGCTCACAGTGAAATCCGTCCATTCACCAGAGCGTTTACTGGATGAAGCTACGCTGTTTTTGCACCAGGTTGAAGCCCGTCTGCCTGAAGACAAGCGCCAAATGCTCAACCGCGTGCATGACAAAGACGCCCTGTTTAAGGGCAAAACCATTCTGCTGGCAGATGACGACATGCGCAATGTGTTTGCACTCGGCGGGGCGCTCGAAAGCAAAGGCATGAGCGTGGTGTTAGCCAAAAATGGCGAAGAAGCAGTGCAGCAACTCCAGCAGCAACCAACGATTGATTTAGTGTTGATGGATGTGATGATGCCGAAAATGGATGGCTTTACCGCCATGCGCCTGATCCGCGCCGAGCCACGCTGGCACAAACTGCCCATCATCGCGCTGACGGCTAAAGCCATGAAGAATGATCGCACCAAGTGCATTGAAGCAGGCGCCAGCGATTATTTATCCAAACCCTTGGATATAGACAAGTTATTATCGCTGATGCGGGTGTGGTTATATCGTTAGAAACCTGGAGAACACATCCTCATGAGTCAGATTGCCTTGCTTTCGGAAGCGAGCCATAACTTTCCGAAGCTCTATCATCAAGCCATTGATGACAGAGAAATTATTTTCATACAGGCGGGGGATAACCAAGAGCAGGTTGCCTTGATTGCGGCAGATGAACTGAACAGCTTGTTGGAAACCGCGCATTTGTTGAAATCCCCCAATAATGCACAACGCTTGTTGACTGCTTTACAACGGGCAAAAACCCAAAATCTGCCAGCACTCAGTCTTGAAGACCTGAAGAGCGAACTGATGCCAGAAGAGTGTGACGATCTGATCGAAAAGGCACGGAAAAATTGAAATACATTGGCATAGAGGCTGCTAAAGCCGCTCCTATGGGGATGATAAAGTGATGTCATAGCCCGCCAGCATTTCGCCCATTTTTCGCCGTGAAATTAAGGAGAAGAAGATGAAAACAACCCGTTTATTAGTCGTTTTAGTGACTCTGGTATTGGTATTAGAAGGTTGCTGCTTCCCACCTTATCGGCATGGGCGTGGCGGCGGCGGACGCCATCATCATTTCGCTGGTGATGCCTCTATCGGTTACATAAAGCACATGCGCTGAATGTTGACCTAAACTCAATCATTCAACAACGTAAACAGCCACGACACTTTGAATAGATTAAGTGTCGTGGCTGTTTACGTTGGCGCGTTAAATAGAGTCTACTGCCCCTGCAAAAACTCGCTTACTCAAGCAAATTTGTGTAATCTAGGCTTTTCTAGTTTTCCTTGCTATATGCCTCCATATTCATGCCAATCAAAGCCCATTTTTCTCAATGGCTCAATAACTTACCCGTACGCTTTAAACTCTTGGCGTTGACTGGGTTAGTGTCAGGGCTAACCCTGTGCATTTCGGTTACTGCCATCACTTTCAGTGATTGGCGCTTGCATCGAGAACTGATGCTGAAAAATGCCCAGGCACAGATTGAAATTCTTGCCGGCAGTAGCGAAGCAGCGCTGTTGTTTGGCGATGCCAAAGGCGCGCAAGACAACCTAGCCCCTCTATCCAAAGTACAGGGCGTTGTTACGGTAGTTTTGTTTGATGCAAGTCGCCAGCCCTTTGCCGAATATTACCGCGATCCCAATCACAAAGAACCTTTGCCGCCTTTAACCGGCACTTCTTACGAAGAATATCGCGGCGAGCAGCTTGTGCTCTACAAAGCGATTGTGTTGCGCGGACAGAAAGCAGGTTTTTTGCTGGTTATTAATGACTTAAAGCCGTTTCATGCAAGCTTGTTTCTGGTGTGGACATTTTCGGTGGGCATCGCGCTCTTTTCGCTGGTATTAGGCTGGCTATTATTTCAAAGAATGCAGCGCATTATCACTGATCCTGTGTATTCCTTAAGCCAAGCGATGGGACATGTCAGTCGAGAGCAGGATTACAGCGTGCGCATCAGGGTGTACAACACCGATGAATTGGGCGATCTGGCACGCGGCTTTAACGATATGCTGCAACAGATTGAAAAACGAGATAAAAAAGCCGAGCGCTATAGCCGCGATCTGGAACAAGCCGTGCAGCAACGCACCCAGCAATTGGCAGTGACTGTGGAAAGCTTGCTGGAGGCAAAAGACAAGGCGGAGCGGGCAAACCAGGCAAAAAGCCGTTTTTTAGCCAACGTTAGCCACGAGTTGCGCACGCCCTTAAATGCGATTTTGGGTTTTGCCGAAATTTTGCAGCAAAAAAGCACTGGCAACATGGATCGTAAACAGCTTGGAATTATTTTGAATAGCGGTAAAACGCTGCTCAATTTAATTAATGAAATTCTTGACTTAGCAAAAATTGAAGCAGGTAAGCTGCGGCTTGAATATGGTTTGGTAGATGTGCGGCAAATGTTGCACGAACTGGGTTATTTTTTTATCCCCAAAGTAGAAAGTAAAAACCTGGAGTTGCGCGTAGATATTTTGCCTGAATTGCCGTGCGCACTCTTGCTGGATAATGCCCGTGTGCAGCAGATTTTGATTAATTTGCTGGGTAATGCGGTGAAATTTACTGCCCAAGGTCATGTGCGCTTAGCGACAGAAATGCGCTGGTTAAATGCCGCACACAGCTCGCTAGAGCTACATTTTATTGTTGAAGACACTGGCATTGGTATTCCAGAACATGAGCATGAGCGGATTTTTCGCGCTTTTGAGCAACAAGAGAAACAATCCCAAAATCAATTCGGCGGCACCGGGTTGGGGCTGGCAATCACGAAAAACCTAGTAGAAATGATGCACGGCGAGATTCAGGTGCGTAGCCAAGTCGGACAGGGCAGTTGTTTTAGGGTGATTTTTCATGCGGTCGAAGTACCGCTTAGGCTACCAGAAGCGAAACCTGAAGAAACGCCCCATCAGTCAGTGATGTTTGCCCCCGCACGGGTTCTGATTGCTGACGATATTGAGCTAAACCGCGAACTGCTGAAAGCCTTCTTAAGCGATTATCCCTTTAGTATTCAGGAAGCCGCCAACGGTCAAGAAACCTTAGATGCAGTACAGATAGCGCCGCCAGATTTGATTTTGCTCGACATCAAAATGCCAGTGCTCAATGGCGAAGAAGTCGCGCAACGGCTGAAAAATAATCCGCACACAGCCGCTATTCCCATTATTGCGGTGACAGCTCATGCGATGCCAGAAGATGTGGATCGCTATAAGCATTTGTGCAACGACTACCTCCCCAAACCTGTGTCTAAACAAGCTTTGCAGCAAAAGCTGATGCAGTTTTTACCTTACCTGACTGTCGCGCCACCCGCTGCTACCGAAGCAATCACATCAGCAGAAGCAGCGCCCGCACCTACTTTGCTTCCCGATAGTTTGCACGCAATCTTGCACAGCGAATGTTTGCCTGTTTGGAAAAGCTTGGATCAAACCAGCCCTATTAACGCGATCAGCGATTTTGCCCAAGCGGTGACGCATTTGGCGCGAACCCATGATTATCCGCCGCTGGTGCAGTGGGGACGGGAACTCTGCGAACAGGCAGAAAGCTTTGATATTATGCAAATGCACAAAACCTTGGCTGATTTTCAGCAATTTTTATAAGCGCCGTTGTGCCACTAGCATCGCTCGGCGCGGTGCGGGCAGTCCCTCTAAAGTACGGCTGGCGTCTTGCGGGTTAAGAAAATCTGCCAGCGATTCAAAACGCATCCAATCGGTGCGGCGTTGTTCTTCCACAGTGGTCAAGCTCACATCTAGCAAGCGAATCTCACTAAAGCCACAGCGTTTGAGCCAGCTTTGCAAAGTCAAAGGCGTGGGAATAAACCAGACATTGCGCATTTTGGCATAGCGCCCTTCCGGCACCAGCACTTCACCCAGTCCTCCTTCAATAACCAGCGTTTCTAGCACCAACTCGCCGCCCGGACGCAGGCAATCACGCAACTCCAGCAGATGATCGAGCGGTGAGCGACGGTGATACAAAATCCCCATAGAAAACACCGTATCAAAGGCGTGCAAACGCGGCGGCACTGCTTCAATGCCCACGGGCAACACCCACACCGGCAACTCAGTGCCGAGAAAATGCTTGAGCGCCAGAAATTGCAGGACGCTAACCAGCGTTGGATCGATGCCAAACACCTGTTTTGCTCCCGCGCCCAACATGCGCCAGCAGTGATAGCCATTGCCGCAACCGACATCTAACACCGAGCGTCCGGCTAATGGGCTGATAGCCTCTGCCAATCGCGCCCATTTCCAATCGGAGCGCCATTCGGTATCAATCCGCAAGCCACCAATGGCGTAAGGTCCTTTACGCCAGGGATGCCAGCCCATCAGGGTTTGTTGCAAGATTTCGCGCTGTGCGGCGCTTAAATCTGCTGCGCTACCTGCACTGACGCATGGCTGATTGAGTTGAATTTGCGTAAAAGCACACTGGGGCAAGGCTTGTAAACTTGTCCACCAAGCGGCTAAATGTCCGTGTTGTTTGGGGTCAAAAGCCTGCGCCAGTTGTGTGGGTAGGGTTGCAAGCCAAGGGGCGGCGCGGCTGGCTGCCAGCGCCTCCAGTGCAGCTTGATAATGCGCTAAAGCGGGCAGTGCCATTGTGGTTCAATATCTTCGCCAATTCAGGTGCTTGTGGGCGGTTGGGCTGGCTATTCGGCTTGGGTCATGAGCAAATACACTTGCGCGAGGAGTTGCGTGTCTAGCAGCGCACCGTGTTTATCGCGCTGCTGGGTATCAATGCGGTAGCGGCGGCATAAGCCGTCTAGGCTGTTGTCTACGCCGGGATGTTTGGCGCGGGCGAGTGCGAGGGTGTCAAATACGGTGCAGTAGCGTTCGATAGTGCCCCAAGGATTGGGTAAGCGGGCTAATTCATGGTTTATAAAACCCACATCGAAAGCGGCATTGTGGATAATTAATTCACTGCCTTTAATGAATTGCATGAAGTTTTCTACTATGTCAGCAAACAAGGGTTTGTCTTGCAGAAATTCATTTTGAATGCCGTGTATGGCAAGCGCACCAGGATCAATGGGGCATTCTGGATTGAGATAGGTGTGAAAGTGTTGATCGGTGATTTCTCGATCTATGATTTCAGTACACCCTATTTCAATAATCCGGTGTCCCTCAGAAGGTGCAAGCCCGGTGGTTTCTGTGTCTAGTACAATATGTCTCATCTTGCTGGTCTCGTTTTAGAACCTCATTAAAGCTTTTAGCGGCTTGGGTTCTTAGGCTGTTTCGCGTAATCCTTCCAAACCGGCACGCGCTAGTTGATCGGCGATTTCGTTTTCTGTGTGCCCAGCATGTCCTTTAACCCAGTGCCAGTGCATCTCATGTTGTTGTGCAGCCGCTTGGAGGCGCTGCCAGAGGTCTTGATTTTTCACCGGTTTTTTATCTGCCGTGCGCCAGCCACGCTGTTGCCATTGATGAATCCATTGGGTAATACCTTGGCGCAAATACTGGGAATCTGTGGTTAAGTCCACACGGCAGCGGCGTTTGAGGCTTTCGAGTGCCATTATAGCCGCCATTAATTCCATGCGGTTATTGGTGGTATTGGCTTCGCCGCCTTGTAAGCGTTTTTCTTGGTCTTTGTAGCGCAGTAAAGCGCCCCAGCCGCCGGGTCCGGGATTGCCGCTACAAGCGCCGTCGGTAAAGGCTTCCACCCGCTGTAGGCTGGATGAGGTGTGGTTTTCAATCATGATTTTGTCTGTCTTGCTGTGGGACTGGCGGTCTGGCTGGCGGCGCCAATCAGGTTTTTGTCTTTGGCAGCACCTAATAGCCAGTGCGGACGCACGCGGGGCATGTAGAGGCGGCGTTTTTTTGCCAGCAACACATACACGCCGCCCAGCGGCAACCAGCGCCGTTCGATAGCGCCTAGCCAGCCCAAGGTGCGCATCAGGTGCGGATTTTGGAACGGGGGGCTGAAGCAACAAGCCTGTTGGCTAAGGATTTCAAAGCCGAGCAGGGATAACCAATCTTTGACTCGCATTAAGGCGAGAAATTGGGCGTTCCAGGGCGGTTGGTGCCGGTGTTTGAATAATCGCCACAGTCCCCACCAGCCCAACGGATTAAAGCCGAGTAATAACAGATGCCCTTCCGCCACCAGAATGCGCTCGGTTTCGCGCAAAATGCCGTGTGAATTGCCGGAAAATTCTAGCACATGCGGCAACAGCACCAGGTCTACGCTGTCGGCAGCAAACGGCAGTGCATCCGCTTCTGAATGCAGCCCACAAATGTCAGGCAACGCGGGTAATTCGGGCACTGATACCAAACATTGATGCCCAAGGCGCATCCCTTGTAATAATTGCCCTTGTCCTACGCCGCCGATTTGCAGTGCATGAAAGCCAAATAATTGCGGATAGAGGCTTTGTAACAGGTGCTGTTCTTCGCACAACACCTGTTGCCCAAGGACGCTATGGGCAAACCAATGCACAGGATGCGACGGCGGAGGGGATGAGATCATTAAAATATCCGTGAAACGGCGGGTGCGGTATGATAGTCAAACAAGCGCGGGATGGGGCGCAAGTATACACGAAAAATCCCAGCCACCTTATTCGTATAGGCTCTCATTCCAACAGGCTTTGCACATGCAAGAGATTTCATCCGATGTTCCCCAGGTAGAATGCGAATTACTGGATGTCAACGGGCTGCCAGTGACAGTGCGCATTGATAAAGCCCAGGCGTTGCAATTGTTGCAGCACTTTCGCCGCACCTTTGCGTGGCAAATTCACTGGCAAGCGCCCGCCACCGCACAACCTGCGGTTGCGCTGGATTTGGAAAACTTCACGCAGCAGGTGTTGAGCGCCGCCACTACCGTGCTGCCCGCCGGACGTTTTGGGCAGCAGCAGGTGTTTATTAACCATGCTTGGCGAGCATGGCAAAATTCTGGCGGACATTTGGGCTTGGCGGAGTTCAAACATTGGCTTTCCATTGCTCAAGGTGCGGGGCTTTTACAACTCAGTTGTGCTGCCTTGATGGAAACGCTCAATGCCGTAGATTTGATGCAAAGTGAAATCACCAGCGAGACTGATCCGGTCTACCATTTCATTGTTCTAGCGGATGCACAAGCTGTCTAAGTCAGTGTACAGTTTAGAGAGCTATTTTTAACCCAGTTCTGATGACCATGCTTCTTTCGCAACTCCAACAACGCTTAAGCACGCAAGTCGGGCACAGCAATCTGCTGCGCCTGCGCTTAAGTGCAACAGCGCGGCTGCTCGATTGCCGTCAGCTTGAGCAACTCAGCAAAGGGTTGTCACGGCAACTCATCTACACGCTGATGAATAGCAAAGCAACGGTCAATTGCGATTGCCCCGACACCGCGCATCCGCTTTACGAACTCCTGGATAAGCGCATCCGCCGCCAAGCAGAGTTGGCGCAACGCGAGACGGGCGTTCACGCGCTCTGGCTGGGGTATCCGCTGCTGTATTTGTTGCCGCCCGACGGTGATCCTGAGCAAGCGGTGCTGGCGCCGTTGCTGCTACTGCCAGCCAACATCAGCCCTAATGTGCGCAAACAAGGACAATTACGCATCAAACGCGACAGCGAAGCGGGTGCGGTGCGGGCTAACCCGCTACTGTGGGCGTGGGTACGGCGCCATTATCAGATTCAACTACCGCACCCTGAGCCATCTGGTGCTGGGCAATCCGGCTTAGATTGGGCGGGGCTACATAGCTTTTTGGAACAATGCGCCAACTGCTTTAGCCAAGCACCGCGCATTGACATCGAATCCACGCTGGTCAGCGTACCGGCGCTGAAAAGCCCGCGCAAATCCCCTAGCCTGATCAACGCCGCTGTGCTCGGCTATTTTCATTGGCCTAACGCTTCGCTGCTGTCTGATTTGGAAGCGCTGCAACAACAGGATTTAAGCGACAGTCTGCTCAACGGCTTGCTGGCGCGTCAGCATCCAGCGCCGATTCCGCCGCTGCCCGCGCCACCAGAAGCGGATCGTTTTTGGGTTTCGGACGCGGATTTTTCGCAAATGCAGGCGGTTTGGCAAGCGCGCCAAGCGCCTGGCTTAGTGATTCACGGACCGCCTGGAACGGGCAAATCCCAAACTATTGTCAACATCATCGCCGACAGCCTTGCACACCAGCAGTCAGTGCTGATGGTGTGCCAAAAGCAAGCGGCGTTGCAGGTGGTGCATGGGCGTTTGCGCGACGCGGGTTTAGCGCCCCTGTGCCTGCATGTGCGTGACGCCGACGCCGACCGCCAAAGCCTGTTCCGTGATCTGCGTGCGCAAGTAGATGCCTTGCCCACGCAAACAGAAAATCAAGAAATACAGTTGCTTAGCCACAAACGTAACCAATTAGCGCAACAGATCACACGCTTAGAAATTGCCCTGGATAAGCACGCGCAAGCGGTGCATGTGCCACACAGCAAGCTGCTCATCAGCTACCGGGAAATGCTCGCGCAAAGCGCGGCGCTCAGTCAGCGTTTTCCGCACTTGCGCACTTTGCCCAGTGTGCAAAAGCAACTAGACGGCATCTCTGCGCCCGAACTGGACGCCCTGGCGGAAAAAATCCTCACCCTTGGGCATTTGTATGCGCAAGCCGATCCGCACCGCAATCCCTGGTATTGGCGTCAGCCGGATTGCCGCTTAAACGATCATTTGCTGTCGTTGGTCAAGGGCGCTTTAGCCGAATTGCGCGAACGCAACGCCCAACATTTAGCGCATCTGGATGCCACCCCGCCGCTGGTGCTGCCCGAAAAACTCGCGGCTTTTCCCGATTTTATGCAGCGCATCATGCAAGCCACCGAGCAATTCCAGGCTGCGCCGGTGCAAGCCACAGAAAATCCTGAAGTTTCGCCCAATGCTGAAGTGATCAAAGCCTGGTGGCAAGCCATACGCCACAGCAATCAGCGCGTGCTGCAATGCCATTTGGATGCTTGCGCAACGGCGCTGAAACTCGCAGAAGAAGTGGAAAATCATTGGTTTACCCAGCCCGCGCCAGTACCCACTCAGGAAAGCCACTGGCAGCAACACTACCGCGCCCATCACCAAGCAGATTTGGATGCTCTGGAACGCCACGCCCGCGCCCTGTTGCGCTATGACGGTGCGTGGTGGCGCTTGTTGTTGCCAGCGTACCACCAAGCACGGCGCGCCTTGCAAGCCCTGACGCCAGCGGGTTCGTCGCCGCGCCAAACCGCGGAAAATCTATTGCAGTTCATTCAACGCGATAGGCTGCTTACGCGCTTGAACTATAGTTGCCAAACTCTAATCCCTGGTGTGCTTTTTCCCAGCGATAAAAGCACCACGCCGGAACAGCAAACGCGCTTTTTGCGCCAAGCACAAAGCGCCTTGCACAGCATTCTCTGGTTGCGCGAGCAAGAACAAGCGCAGCCTTGGCTCACGCCGCTGTTTGACGGCATGATGCAAAACCCCGCCAGTGGTTGGACAGCGTTGCAACAGCAATTTAGCCAAGGGCTGCAACGCTTGCCATTGGCAGAGCAACTGCTGCAAAGCGTCGGCAAATTGCAAACCTGGTTACAACCTTCAGCCTTGGAAACGCCTAAACGCCTGGTGCGCGAAGGCAAGGATTTAGCCCCTTGGTTGCAAACCTTAGAACAAGGTTTAAGCAGCTTTCCCGCGCTCTTGAGCCTGGAGGCTGAGCGCCAAAGCCACAGCGGTTTATTGCGCGGCTTGCTGCAAGCTTTGGAAAATTATGAACAAGAACGCCGCAATCCGCACTTGCTGGCAGGTGCGGGCGAAAAGCTACCGCAGCCACCAGATAGTTTGACGCAAGAAACCTATGGGCAATGGTGGGACGCTTTGTTGCGTTTTAGCGCCTTACAAAGTGCGCTCAACCGTTGCTTGCAAGAGTCGCCCAGTTTGCAAGCCCTAACGCCGCAAGCCCATGCGGATACGGTGGAAAAACTTGAACAGGCGTTGCACGCCAAACGCGCTCTGGAAGCTGAATACATTTTGCACACCTGGTTGCAAGCACAAGCGCCGTTGCGCTCGCGCCCTTGGAAGCGGATTTTTCAACTGCGAGCCAGCCGCAATAGCGCCGCCAACCGGATGCGCGAAGCGGTGGCGGCGGGTTTGGAGGAAGGTTTGCTGCATTTGCGTCCTTGTTGGTTGACCAATCCAGAAACCGCCGCGCAGATTTTCCCGTTGCTGCAACACTTGTTTGACCTGGTAATTTTTGACGAAGCCTCGCAATGTCCGTTAGAGCAAGCCTTGCCCATTATCCATCGCGGACAACGGCTGATCGTTTGCGGCGACGAGAAACAATTACCGCCCACAGGCTTTTTTATGGCGCACTTGGAAGAAACGGAAGACACAGCAACGCTTACTGAGGACGACAACAGCGGCGAGTTTGCCGCCGCTCCTGCGCTCAGCAGCGAGATCGATCCCTATTTGCTCCACGCCGAAGACTTGCTTGCCGCAACCAGCGGGCATTTGCGCGAAACCTATTTGCGCGTGCATTATCGCAGCACCGATCCGCTGTTGATTGCCTTCAGCAACCAGGCTTTCTATCATGGCTTGTTGGAAGTGCCGCCAGCAAATCGCGCCCTGCCTTTTGACCCGCAACAAGCTAACAGCCCCTTGCGTTTTCAGGCAGTGAATGGCGTCTACGACAAGCGCCGTAATCTGGCAGAAGCCGAGCAAGTCGTTGCCCGCTTGCAAGAACATTGGCTCAATGACAGCACACCGCCCAGTATCGGCGTGATTACCTTTAACCAGGTGCAGCGTGATTTGATTGAAGACCACATCAGCGCTCGCTGTCAAACTGACCCAGCCTTTGCCAGCGCCTACCAGCGCGAAGTGGCACGCGGAGCGGATAGCCAAGGACAAGGTTTTTTTGTGAAAAATCTGGAAAATGTGCAGGGTGACGAGCGCGACCTGATCATTTTCAGCACCACGTTCGGCACAGACCCGCAAGGGCGTTTTTATCGGCGGTTTGGTCCCCTGGGCGCCAGCGGCGGCGAACGGCGCTTAAATGTCGGCATCACCCGCGCTAAACAGGGCATTGAATTGCTCTGTAGCCTGCCGTTGCAAGACATGACCGACACGGACGCGCCGCAAGACAGCCTCACGCCTGCGGCTTATTTGCAGCTTTATTTGCAATATGCGCAAGCCATTAGCAACGGTGACACTGTGCTGGCGCATCAAATTTTGCAGCGCCTTGATAGCGGACCCAGCAATAAACCCCAGCAGTGTGGTGCGCCAGCGGCGCTTTTGCAGGACATTCAAGCGCACCTTGCCGACTGGGGCTACAGCTCGCAATTATGTTTAGGCAGCCCCAGCTTGGGGCTGGATATTGCTGTGCAACAGCCGGAAAAACACGATTTTTTATTAGGCATTGAGTGCGACGGCGGAGTGTATTTCCGCGAACGCGACAACCAGTTACGCGAAATCTGGCGCGTGCGTCTGCTACAAAGGCACGGCTGGCAATTGCACCGCATTTGGAGCGAACGCTGGTGGAATGCCAAAAACACCGAATTGGAAAAATTAAAGCAACGCTTAGAAGCCGCGCAACGGACAACAGGTGCTTAAGCAGCATTTATTGAATCGCATTTTCAGCAAAGGAGTTATCTGATGAATAAATCCAGGTGGGCGTATGTTTGTTTAGGGCTATCTATCAATGCGGTAGCGGCTGAGGTGGGTGTGAGCCTTGAAGGTATCAGTATTTTGGGCGCACAACGCTATGCCTTTGTCAGTTATAAAAATCAATCCTTTCGTGTCGCACCCAATGACCAGGTTGACGATTGGTTGGTGGTGAAAATTGAGCCAAGAGCGATTTTTGTGCGCAATGTGAAAGACGAAAAAGGCGTTGAACAAAAAATTGACATGGATAACGTAACCGCCGAACCTTTAGTGGTCGCTCCACAGCCTTTAACCCCCGCAGCACCTGTGTTGCCAATGCCAACCTCAGCCGGACTGCCAGAGGCAAAACCCGCCCCAGCTTTTCAGCCCAGGGTGATTAAAGATGAAGATATTCCGCCTGGACATAGGCGCGTGCGCACACCTTTTGGCGATGTATTGGTCAAAGATGAGAACGCTAAATGACCAACGGTGGCAAAAGAGGGTTTCAGCGTTTGCATAAAATGATGTATTTTGCTTTAGAATGTTTCGAGTCATCGCCCAACGCCCTTGAGTTTGGTTCACCACTCAAGTTTCTCATCCACGAAAACGCCATTATCTTCAACAACCTGAAAACGAGAGGATGTTTCCTATGAGTAAAAAAACCATTATCGCCAGCCAAATGCTGGCATTAGCCGCCGCCGGTAAATTGGCAGTACAGTCCACCGCCGTATCCGCTGAAGTGATGGATAGCGGTACTAAATTAGGCAATGCTGCCCAAGCTGAAAAAGACCCAAACCAAGTACCTCGTATGCGCATGGATGAGTTCTGTACGCCTTTAGATGTGTGCTCACCGCCTACCGAAGATTTTGTGAAGGATTTTGACAGCACTGATTTTTCCGGTAGCAAATTCGGCGCACGCCGTGCTGATAGTGGCGGCAAAACCCCCGTTGCTGATCCGGTACAAAAACCTCAGTATTTTGCCTCTAACGGGATCATTTTTGCTGGTGACATCAATGACTTTGGTGATGGCGGTCCGCGTCCCAAAATTGATTTCATTATCAGCAACGTACCTAACAAACCGATGGATATGTTTTTGTTGTATTCAGACCGTCCTTTTGGTAAAAAAGCCCCGGGCAAAGATGGTAAACCTACGAGCGACGCGCCTGAAGATGGCACGACCGCACCTATGTTTGCCAATCCACAAGGCAGTGGCGCATTAGGCATTCCTTTGCTAGACGCCACTGGCAATTTAGAGCCTAATCTGAAATTCATTACCGGTATTCGTGCTGAACCGATCAAACCCGTACCTGGCTTTGACGCTGATGGCAATGGTCAGTTTGACTTGAGCGCACCGCTGGGTAGTTTGCCTACGCAATTGCGCACCGTAGTTTTGACGGTGAATTTAGACAAACTGAGCGACCTGGTGACACAGGGAAAAGTACCGCAAAACGTGTTCTTCCAAGTGGCCGCTTTCCCAGTGGGTCCTGATGGCGCACCTGCTATTGACTTCACCAAAGCCCTGTACTCTGACGTGGATCAGTTCATCATCGAAATCCCAGGTGACAACGGCGATATGGCTTCTGATCCAGGCACTAAAGGCGGCGCAGCCTCTAGTTCTTCTAGCGGTAAATCGGGTTCAAGCAGCACAGGTTCTACCAGCGCGGGCGGCAAGGGCGGTTCAACAACTACGCCTTCAACTCCTAGCACCGGTACTGGTACTTCTACTTCCACTGGTAAATAAGTCATTATGTTAGAAACTCACCTGCTCGGATTCCAAGCCATTCGCGGTCAGCGGGTGAGTTTGCTACGCAGAGCGCCAGAACACGCGGCGTTTCTGCGTCTTTGTTGGGATGATCAAGCCTTTATGGATTTATACCGGCTGGCACAAAACCGCCGCGAAAGTATTGAACAAATTGCCGAGCGATTGGCACAAGAATACAAACGCTTGCCAAAAGATTTACGCAAATTTGAATGGGTGATTGAACGCCACGCCACCCAAGGACAAGCAGCGCGTTTGATTGGTTTGGCAGCGGTGGCTGATTATCAACCAGAACACAGACGCGCCGAGTTTTTAATCGGGATTTTACAGCCGCAAGAGCAAAAAGCCGGCATTGGTTTAGAAGCCAGTTTATTGGTCTTGGATTTTGCTTTTAATATTTTGCAATTGAATAAATTGATTAGTTTTGTTTACGGCTACAACCAAAGTTCGCAAAATAACACGCTCCATCTGGGCTTTACTCAGGAAGCTTTTTTACGCGAACATGTGCATTATGCTCCGCATGGTTATGTGGATATGTACCAAAACGGTCTGTTAGCCCGCGATTTTCGCCGCAACGACCGCTTAAGCCGCTGGTCGCAACGCCTGCTCCAACGCGACATTAGCCTAGCGCCCCCCGCACCTAAACAACTCTCAGATGCCTATGTGCAACAGGCGGAAGCCGCCTTTAAAGCGGCGCTACAAAAAGCCCAAGCCAGCGATTGATGACGCATTTCACCCCAAAAAAGCCCCTCATGTACGAAATCCTTTTCCCTACTTTAAGTTTCCCGCTCAATGTTTATGCTCAAGCCTTATGGAAAACCGAAGCTGAATTGCAGTATTTGCACTATGGTTTATGGCAGACGGGTTTTAACTTAGCGCAGGCACAGCAGGCGGCGACAGCCGTGCTGATGGCGGCTCTGCCCGCGTCGCCCGCTTCGGTACTGGAAGTCGGTATTGGTTTGGGTACTACCGCACGGCGTTTGCAAGAAAGCGGCTATCCATACACAGGCATTACGCCGGATAATGCGCAGATTTTGTACGCACGTCATCGCCTGAGCGATTTGCCACAGATGCCGTGTTTTGTCCACACGACCTTTGAGCAGTTTTTGCCCAGCGAAAAATTTCAAGTGATTGTTTTTCAAGAATCTGCGCAGTACATCAAGGTGGATAACCTACTGCGCGGCTGTCATGCCGCATTGGATAGCGGGGGACAGGTGTTGATTATGGATGAGTTTTCCGCACCCGTGTGTGCGGCATTGGAGGCGGGCTTGCCGAATGCGAGTTTCCAAATCCTGCGCTACGAAGACTTCACCCAGCAAGCCGCGCCCTCGATTAGCTATCTGATTCAGGCGATAGAACAACAAAGAGCAGCGGTTTTATATGACTTGAATCTCAGCGCAACCCGCTTGGAGGCTTTAATGCACTCATTAAAACAGCGTGAGCGGGCTTATCAGAACCAAAGTTATTTTTATAAGCTATTGTTACTGCAAAAAAATTAATTTAGGGCGCGGCTTTAAGCTGCCCCTTCACATTCTCTGGCAGAGAGATATTTAATTCTAGCACTTCGCAGTCGCCATCCTTATCCATTGACACCTTGATGTGCTCGTCATCCACATGCACATATTTGCGCACCACTTCCAGTAATTCCTTTTGCAACATCGGCAGATAATCAGGTCCTCGTATCAAACCGCGCTCGTGGGCAACGATAATCTGCAAGCGTTCTTTTGCCAAAACCGCTGTGTTGCGATTGGAAAAACGAAAATAATCTAAGAAATGACTCATGCTAGACCTCCAAACAAGCGTGCCAGCAAGCTTTTTTTCTGTACATTCATGAAGCGTTGCGGACGATCTTCGCCCAGAAAACGCGCAACCACATCATGATAGGCTTGTCCGGCATCACTGCCTTCGTCCAGCGTGACCGGAATGCCTGAATTTGAGGCTTGCAGAACTGCCTTGGATTCGGGAATCACACCCAGCAGCGGAATGGCTAAAATTTCTTGCACATCTTCGGCGCTGAGCATGTCGCCATTGACCACCCGCGAAGGCTCGTAGCGCGTCAGTAGCAAATGTTCTTTGATGACTTCTTCGCCAAGTTCTGCGCGACGGGTTTTGCTGTTTAACATGCCGATGATGCGGTCAGAATCGCGCACCGAGGAGACTTCAGGATTGGTGACAATCAAGGCTTCGTCAGCGAAATACATTGCCATGATCGCGCCATGTTCAATGCCCGCTGGGGAGTCACAAATAATGTATTCAAAGTGATGGCGTTCGCGCAGATCATCCATGATGTGCCCCACGCCTTCGACGGTTAAGGCTTCTTTATCGCGGGTTTGGGAAGCCGGTAAAATGAACAGGTTTTCTACCCGTTTATCTTTGATAAGTGCTTGATTAAGACTGCCTTCTTGTTTTATAACATTAATAAAATCATAGACCACGCGCCGTTCGCAGCCCATGATTAAATCCAGGTTGCGCAGACCTATATCAAAATCAATCACCACTGTTTTGTGCCCACGCAAGGCAAGTCCAGTGGCAAATGCTGCGCTGGTAGTGGTTTTTCCTACGCCGCCCTTGCCGGAAGTGACAACGACAATCCTAGTCAAAGTGAAAATCCTCTTGCATTAATTAATAGTCATTACTAAAAATTGGGAGTTGATCCCAGTTTTTAGGTTGGTTTGGTGTTATTTGTTTACAAATTTGCTGTTGATGCTAGTGAATGTTTGAATAGTGAGCAGATCGTCTTTTAAGTAAATTTGTACTGATTGTCCCAACACTTCTTTTCCAAGTTCTTCATTAATCTGGTATTGTCCGGCAACCGAGACTAATTCAGCTTCCAGTTTTTGGCAGAAAATCCGTGCGCTGGTGTCGCCTGTGACGCCCGCCAGCGCCCGTCCGCGCAGAGCGCCATAAACATGGATGTGACGGTGCGCCAACACTTCTGCGCCAGGGCTAACCATAGATAAAATAATCAGATCGCCTTTAGACACCACCTGTTGCCCAGAGCGCACTGGCTGTTCAATAATTTTTGCGGGTATGGTGGCTGGTTTAGGCTGCTCTGCTTCTTTAAGCAACTCGACTGGATCGCGTCCGCCACGTTCAGCTTTGATGCTGGGCAATAAATGCAGCCCAGCGCCCAGCGACAGGCTGTTGAGCAGCGGATTGCCACCGCGCACGCCAATCGGCAACATGCCGTAATTGCGCAAGGTTTCTACCAAAGAAAGAATGTCTAGGGTATGCGTTTCTTGAGTAATGGCATGAAAATCTAAAATCACTGGCGCTTGCTTAAACAGGCTAGGCGCTTGTGCAATATGTTGCTGTAACTGCGCAGATAATAAGGCAATTTCCGAGGTGTAAATATGCAGCACCATAGTGGTCAACATACTGCCTTTTAATTCAAAAGCGGGGGTTGAAGTTCGGGGTTGCATCAAGCGACTCATAGCGTTTGGTTTCCGTGACTGGCTCGGTTTGCGCTACATGCGAAGCATCCTGCTAACAGGACATGGGCACAAACGCAAGGGAAAGAAGGCATCTTGACTTTATCTGAGGTAAAGCCACAATGCTTAAACTACATCAGAGCTGTCCCTGCCGCGCCTCTGTTAAGCAGCCTTTTTGCCGCCACCACTGAGGTTTAGAACGCCTCATTATCAGTGATACCTATTCAATAATCAACATCCTATGCGCCTCTACACCAGTAACCGTCTGGAAAATTTGCTCACCGCTTTGGCGGATTTATGCGCACAACAGACTTTGTCACCGCTTACACCGGAAATCCTTGTGGTGCAAAGCCAAGGCATGGCGCGTTGGCTGTCTCTTAAGCTGGCGGCGGCGTTGGGCGTCTGGGCAAATGCTCAGTACCCCTTCCCGCGAGCCATGAGTTGGCAGGCTTTTCGCGCTTGCTTGCCGGATTTACCCGAAAGCTCGCGTTACGAACCTGACGTTTTGCACTGGACGCTCCTGCGTCTTTTACCCGCTTATTTAGAACATCCGGCATTTCAAGATTTGCGCCAATATTTTACCCAAGATGAAAGCGGCTTAAAACACACGCAGCTTGCGCAACGTATTGCCCGCAGTTTTGATCAATATGTGGTGTATCGCCCGGATTGGATTGCGGCGTGGGAAGCGGGTGAAGGCGAGCACTGGCAAGCGATTTTGTGGCGGGCAATGCGTGATTATTATGCCCCGCAAGAACCTCAACCCAGCCACCGCGCCGCCGCACGGCAGGCTTTTTTGCAAGCATTGCGCAGTTCTGCTGAGTTCCCGCATTTGCCGCAACGCCTGCATATTTTTGGCGTTTCTGCCTTGCCGCCGTTTTATCTGGATGTCTTTGCGGCGCTGTCTGCGCGTTGCGAAGTGCATCTGTGGCTGCTGAATCCTTGTCAGGAATACTGGGGCGATATTGTGTCTGACACCGACATCGCTAATCTCAATTTGCGTCAAGAACGTCAGCGGGGGCAGGCTTTGAGCGCCGAGGCGCAGTATTTCACTACGGGCAACAGCTTGCTGGCATCAACGGGCAAAATGGGAAGGGATTTCATTGACTTGCTCAATGACTACGCACCCGTGGAAACCGAGTTGTTTAGCGATCCGGGTGCTGATATGCTGCTTCATGCGGTGCAGCAGGATATTTTGTTTTTGCAAGAAAGCGGACAAAAACCTGTGCCGCCACACCGCATCAGCCATACAGATCGCTCCTTGCAAATTCACAATTGCCACTCGCCGCTACGAGAAATAGAAGTGTTGCACGATCAACTGCTGGCGCTGATGGCGGCAGACCTAGAGCTACAACCGGGCGACGTGCTGGTGATGATGCCAGACATTGAAGCCTACGCGCCGCTCATTGAAGCCGTGTTTGCCACCACGCCCGATGCCCAGCGGCGCATTCCTTTCAGCATCGCTGACCGCAGCTTGCTGACTGAAAGCCGTATTATTGACAGCTTTTTAGCCCTGCTGACGTTGCCGCAAAGCCGTTTGAGTTTGCCGCAAGTGATGAGTTTATTGGAAGTTGAAGCCGTGCAAAAACGCTTTGATTTCAGTCAGGCTGATTTGGATAAAGTGCAATTTTGGCTAGAGCAGGCGTGTGTGCGCTGGGGTATTGATGAACACAGTCGTAGCGATTTGGGCTTGCCCGCGTTTCGAGAAAATACTTGGCGCTTTGGTTTGGAGCGGTTGCTGCTGGGGTATGCGCTACCCAATCAAGATCGGTTGTATGCCGACATTTTGCCGCTCGATGCGGTGGAAGGACAAGACAGCAAGATTCTCAGTCAACTGATTGAATTTACCGAGGCTTTGTTCCAAGCCGTGAAAAGCTTGCAAGCTGCCCGCAGTGCGGCGGAGTGGACGACAAGCCTGCATTGCTTGCTTCAGCAGTTTTTTATCCAAGACCTAGAGAGCCAAAACGAACTTCAGCGTATCCGTGAGGCGCTAAATCAGCTGCTGGCAAATACCCAAGCTGCGGGCTTTAGCGCCGCCTTAAGCCCCGCAGTGGTGCAGGATTGGCTCAGGCAAGCACTGGCGCACAGCGAACATCCAACCGGTTTTATGAACGGCAAAGTGACCTTTTGCGCGATCTTGCCCATGCGCTCGATTCCTTTCAAAATCATTGCCTTACTTGGCATGAATGACCGCGATTACCCGCGCTCCCATCCGGTGCCTGGTTTTGATTTGATGGCAACTCAGCCGCGACGCGGAGATCGCTCACGCCGTCACGATGACCGCTATCTGTTTCTGGAAACCCTGCTGTCTGCGCGTGATACGCTCTACATCAGCTATCAGGGACAAAGCATCCAGGATAACAGCGAGCAGCCGCCGTCGGTGCTGGTCAGCGAGCTGCTGGCTTATGTGCAACAAGGCTGCAAAACCGACCAGGGTACGGACATTTTGCCACAGGTTTGCACTCAACATCCGCTACAAGCCTTTAGCCCGCGCTATTTCAACGGCGAATCCGCCAAATTATTCAGCTATGCGCGGGAATACACCGCCGCCAGCCAGCAATTAAGCAGCCTGCGCACCCCGTTAGCGCCTTTTATCAGCACCCCGCTGAGCGCCCCCGAAGCCAGTTGGCAACGGCTGGATGGGCTGCAACTGGTACGCTTTTTCCGCAATCCGAGCCAATATGTGTTGCAACAGCGCCTACATCTGTATCCGGCGCTTCCCGCACATGTTTTGCCAGAACAAGAACCGTTGGATTTAGTGGGGCTAGAAAAATATCAACTGGACACCTACTTGCTGGAACGCAGCCTTGACGGGGTGGCACTGGCAAGCCTTTATCCAGTGATCAAAGCCAGCGGGCAACTGCCGCCAGAACCGCTGGGGCGCATTCACTACCAAAACCTGTGCAGCAGCCTGGACAGCCTGACAGAGCAAGTGCGCGACCTGACCCGCGACGAGCCGTTAGCGCCGCTAGAAATCGAAGTGCCGCTTGGTACTGCGCTCATCAGCGCCACTTTTAGCAAACTCTATCCCGCCGGCGCAGTGTTTTATCGCCCGGCTAAAATCAAAGCCAAAGACCTGCTGAACGCTTGGATTCAGCACCTGCTGCTCAACGCTGCTGCGCCGCCGAATTATCCGCGCCACAGCTATGTGTTGGGTTTCGAGCAAAGCTGGCAATTTGCCCCGCTAAACAATCCGCGTCTGTTGCTGCGCTCACTGGTGGCGCTCTATTTACAAGGACTCTCTGTGCCTTTAAGCTTTTTTCCTGAAACTTCATTGGCTTATGCGGAAAAACTGGCACAGGGTAAGGGAGCAGAAGCGGCGCTGAAAGCCGCCAGCAACGCTTGGCAAGGCAGTGATTGGGCGCCAGGAGAAGCAGAAGAGCCGCATTACCGCCTGTGTTTTCGACAGGGTTTAAGCCTAGATGCGTCCTTCCAAAAAATCGCCAAAACGGTTTTTTTGCCCTTGTTAAAAGCACGGCAAGTTTTGGATTGCGCGTAAATAGACTTGTTGCACAGGGGAAGTTTAGGTTACGAATTTTCTTTGAAATGGCTATATAAATTCATCACCTTAACGACATATTGCTGGGTTTCTTGATAAGGTGGAATCTGATTACCGTATTTTTTCACCGCATTTTCGCCCGCATTGTAAGCCGCCAAAGCCAACTCTAAGTTGTTAAACTGCTTGATTAAATCTTGCAAATAATGAGCACCGCCGTCGAGATTGAGGTTGACGTCGTAACGATCACTGACGCCGTAGCGTTTCGCGGTGCCAGGCATCAGTTGCATTAAACCCACCGCGCCTTTAGGCGACATGGCGTTGGGATTGTAAGCGGATTCAACGCGGATCATGGCATGTAGCAAAGCAGGCTCTAAGCCGTAACGTCCTGCGACCTGTTCCACCAGCGGCGCGTAATGACTGGATAAATTATCTAAAGGTAATTCTATTTCTGGTTCTAACTGCTGGCTGAATAGGGTTTGCGCATAGATTAAGCGATAGCGATTATCCGGCGGTTGATCGGTGAAGTGGATAACACCTTGCGGATCAACGTATTTGTAGATGCTGACATTGGCTTGAAAGCCTTCTTCTTGCAGGGATTGGCGGGTAACGCGATAAGCCGGGCTGAGTAGGGCTTTGTCCTTGAGCGGGCGATTGGTGAGATGCAGATTGCCGTCATCGTCTTGATAACTATAAATTTTATCCGCCGCCACACCGATAGGGGCGTATAGGCAAAATAAGGCTGCAAACCAACCGAGGTAAGTGTGTCTGTGCATATGCCCTCCTGAAAAACTTGATAAATCACTTCAATAAAAAATTCTAATAGCTTGTTAATATAACTAAAAAAACAGATTATCTCTAGCCTGTTTGAACCGCTGATAGGAGATAAACCAAGGACATCAGCATAAAAAACGCCAGCCACACAGAGTTATCAGGATAACTTGTGTGGCTGGCGTTTGCTTTGGTGCGTTTTTGCTTAATGTCCCAGCGGGCTATCGGTGGAACAGGATGTTTTATGCAGATTTCTTATAACAAAAGTCAAGCAGGCACAAAATCAATTTTTTTCTCGTCTAAATCCACCCGCACCACTTTGACCCGCAAGCGGTCGGATAAACGATACTGGGTGTTGGTACGTTCGCCTTTTAAGCAATGATGAGCGGGATCGAATTGATAATAATCGTTTTTCAATGCCGTGACATGCACCAATCCTTCAACAAAAATATCATCCAATTCAACAAATAAACCAAAAGCGGTCACTGCGGTGATGGTGCCTGGATACTCGTCGCCGACTTTATCGCGCATATACTCGCATTTCAGCCAATTCACTACATCGCGGGTGGCTTCGTCGGCACGGCGTTCGGTGGTTGAGCAATGTTCGCCCAACACCTGCATATCTTCGCGTCCGTAACGGAATTGCTCGGGTAATTTGCCTTCCAGGCAATGACGAATTGCGCGATGCACCAATAAATCCGGGTAACGACGAATCGGTGAGGTAAAATGCGTGTAGGCATCATAAGCGAGACCAAAGTGCCCGGCATTGTCTGGCGTGTAGATCGCCATGCGCAAGCTGCGCAGCAACACGGTTTGAATCATGTGTTTGTCGGGGCGTTCGCGGATACTGTTGAGTAATTTGGCGTAATCTTCCGCTTGCGGCTGCTCGCCTCCACTGAGATGCAGTCCCAGCGTTTTCAAAAAGGCATGTAATTCGGTAAGTTTTTCCGCTGTCGGTCCTTCATGTACACGGTAGAGAAACGGTATTTCTTGTTCAGCCAGAAACTCCGCCGCCGCCACATTTGCCAACAACATCATTTCCTCAATCAAGCGATGTGCGTCGTTGCGTATGACTGGCACTATACTGTCAATTTTTTTGTTGGTGTCAAAAACAATGCGTGTTTCGGTCGTTTCAAAATCCAGCGCCCCACGTTTTTCGCGGTGGCAGCGCAACAATTCGTAAAGCTGATATAAATGCTGCACATGCGGCAACACTTCGGGGGGCACGGCTTGCACATCGCTCGCTAACGCCGCTGCCACCTGGGTGTAGGTCAAACGCGCTTTTGAATTCATCACGCCTTCAAAAAAGCGCGTGCGTTGTACCGCTCCCAGCGGAGAAAGATGTAGCTCACATACCATGCAGAGGCGATCTACTTGCGGATTGATCGAGCACAGACCATTAGACAACGCCTCTGGTAGCATAGGCACTACGCGGTCAGGAAAATACACCGAAGTGCCGCGTGTTTGTGCTTCCGCATCCAGCACAGAATCCGGCTTCACATAATGGGAAACATCCGCAATAGCCACCAATAAGCGCCAGCCCGCACCCTGCGGCTCACAATACACGGCGTCATCAAAATCGCGGGCAGTTTCGCCGTCAATAGTCACCAAGGACAAGTCACGCAAATCTTCGCGTTTTTTCTTCGCCTTGCTCGGCACATAACGCGGCAATTTAGCCGCTGCCTGCTCCACCGCAACCGGCCATTCCTGCGGAATACTGTGATCGCGGATGGCAACATCAGTGCTCATCCCCGGATCCATATGGTCGCCCAAAATTTCCAGCACACGTCCTACCGGCGGATGATGCTTATCAGGCTGCTGCAACAAAGTCACAATAACGATTTGCCCATGTTTTGCGCCCTGCGCATCTTCCGGGGCAATCAAAATATCTTGCGCAATGCGCCTATTGTTTGCTTCAACGAAAGTCACCCCGTGTTCAGCAAAAAAACGCCCGACCAGGGATTGATTTGCCCGTTCCAATACCTCAACCAGAGCACCCTCGCGCCGCCCTCGGCGATCAATACCGATCACATTTGCCAACGCCAAATCACCGTGCAACAGACCACGCATTTGTTTCTCGGATAAAAACAAATCATCGCCACCTTCTTCCGGCACTAGAAAACCATAGCCATCAGGGTGTCCAATGACGCGCCCTTTAATCAGATTCATTTTTTTCGGCAAACCATAATCACCGCGTCTGTTGCGTATCACCTGCCCATCGCGTTCCATCGCTTTCAAACGGCGGCGCAAGGCTTCAAGACGTTCTTCATCGTCAATTTGTAGTGCGTCTGCCAATTCGCTGTGCGCTACGGGCGTACCCACATCAGAAAGTTGCTGAATGATCAATTCCCGACTAGGAATAGGATTGGCGTATTTTTGTGCTTCGCGCTCGGCGAAGGGATCGGCTAGGTTTTTTGGTGATTTTGTTTTTTTCGTTCTTGACAAGCTAAAATTCCTTATTTATCATGTACGCCTTTCTTACCTCTTGCCGAGGTGGCGAAATTGGTAGACGCGCTAGCTTCAGGTGCTAGTTGGGGAAACTCAGTGGAGGTTCAAGTCCTCTTCTCGGCACCATCTCTTTAGATACCCTTCCTTAATAAATCCATCCAACAACCCCTTATTCTGCACTATAGTTTTGTTCTTCTCTGTTTGCTCAAAGGCATGAGATAGATGTTGGAATGGAAAAAAGCAGCAAAATGCAAAAGCTAATGCACGTCAGAAGGGAGTTTTGTTCGGGGTTATCCATTAAAAAGGCAGCTTAAAACCATCCGGCAGGCTAAATCCACCCGCCGCGGAAGCCATTTTCTCTTTACTGGCTTTTTCTACTTTGCGCACTGCATCATTCATTGCCGCAGCAATCAAATCTTCCAGCATTTCTTTATCATCGGTCATCAAACTACTATCAATACTCACCTTGCGCACATCATGGCGCCCAGTCATAGTGACTTTAACTAAACCGCCACCAGCTTCGCCAAAAATTTCTAGCTTTTCCAATTCCTCCTGCACTTTTTGCAGGTTGCCTTGAATGCTTTGGGCTTGTTTCATTAAATTAGCGAGTCCACCTTTCATCTGCAACATCCTCTTAATGCAGTTAGAGCAGTTTTGTTCTTAAATACGTCCATCAAAAACCTTAATGTCAGCCTGTTCTTTTAAGCCAGCCAGAAAAGCGTTAAATTCAGTTTGTCCCAACGCTTGTTCTTGCTGTGTAAGCAACGGAGTAGCGGCTTTTTGGCTTTCAGGCGTTTTCACCGCCAACACCGCCAACACTGCATAATCACCCGTAGGCAGTTCGAGACTTTGATACAAGGCTTGTCCTGGCGCTGGAGTGCCAACTTTGAAAGCTGCATCACGCACCTGTGGCTGTGCTGGTTCAGTGCCGCGGCGACTTACCCAAACCGCTGTTTCCCAATGTAAATTCTGCGCTGTAAGCAATGCCTGCCAGTTTTTTTGTTGACGCACGGCAGATAAGAGTTTTTTACCTAAATCTGCTGCCTGAGCACGACTTTTTTCTGTGCGCAACTTCCCTGTAATCTTACCTTTAACAGCCTCTAAAGCTTGAAGAACAGATTTTTCTAGTTGCTTAACACGCAACACCATTAAACGTTCATCTTCAAGCTCTATGACTTCACTGTTTTTACCTTCTTGCAATACGTTGTTATTAAAAACAGCTTCCAGCACTTTAGGATTGGCAAATAAACCTTCTTTTTCCCCTTGGCGCGTAAATAAACCCGTGGTGAGTTTTTCTAGCCCCAAGGCACTGACAATGGGATCAAGAGAATCAGATTTCTCAAAAGCCAGATTAGAAAATTCATCTACTAAAGAATCAAACCGTGCTTGCGCTTCTTCTGCTTGCACTTGTTTTACCAGTTCTTCACGAACTTCAGCAAAAGGTTTAGTAGACTCCGGTTTAATCTCTGTGAGCTTAATAATATGGAAACCAAAACGACTTTCTACCAGATTGCTAATCTCACCTACTTTCAGTGTTTTTACTGCTGCCTCAAAAGGTGCAACCATTTGTCCAGCAGAAAAGAAATCTAAATCCCCACCTTTTGCAGAAGAACCTGTGTCTTTGGAAAATTCTTTGGCTAAAGCAGCAAAATCTTCGCCTGATTTTACCCGCTGCAAAAGAGTCTCCGCCTGCTGTTTGGCTGACGTAGCATCGCCGTCAATAGGAATTAAAATATGGCTAGCACGCCATTGGGTCTCGGTAGTGTACTGGGCTTTTTGTTGTTCATAACGTTGTTTAAGCAAAGATTCACTGGTTTCTGCTGCGGTGTTTAATTTTGCTTTATCTAACAGGACATAATCAACACTGACTTTTTCTTCGGTAAAAAATTCTGGGTGATGTGCATCGTAATAGCTTTGAATTTCTGCTTCACTCACAGTAACGCCAGGAGCAAAATTAGTTGCTGGAAATACAACATAGCTAATTAGGCGTTGTTGGTTGTCGAGTTGCTCATATTCTTTTTTAGCTACACTACTGAGCAATGCCGAAGACGATAAACCTTCTTCTAATTGTCTTGCCAGTAAATCGCGCCGCAGTTCTTGCTCAAATGCAATGGGCGAACTATATTGCATACGTACACGTTGTTCATATAAATCTTTAGAAAACCGCCCATTTTCCTGAAAAAAAGACATGCCATGAATACGCGCTTCTAGTAGTGCATTGCCGACTCTTAATTGGTGATGATGAGCAGTTTGCAGCAGCAACTCTTCGTTAATCATGCGCTTCAAGGTATCTTGCTTAATTTTCGTTTCAAAAGCTGATACATCAATTTCATTACCCATTGAAGCTAAACGCTGCATTTGATTGCTGACTTGCTTATCAAAAGCCTCTTTATCCAGTGATTGATCATTAATTTTAGCTACTATGACTTGACCGCCAACACCCAAATATTCCTGGATGCCCCAAAGAGCAAATGGCACTGAAATTAAAATAACAATAACCCAAGCAATCCAACCTGTAGCTTGTTCACGAATACCTTGCAAGAGCATGAGTGTTTTCCTTTTCTGGAGGCGGTTAGCAAGAGATAATAGTTTAAGGAAAGATTTGTTTTCAGTTTTATATCTGCCGTAAGCCGCTGTCTTTCAATTATGCAAAATACATTAAAATCTGTATGTTTGGCGGTTGATGAAATGCCCCTTAAAAACAGTTTCTGGCAAGATACAATAACGGATAGGGATAAAAAAAGCAGTAGATAATAAAGTAGCCGCGCATGGGGCAAAAAAAAAGGGAGTGCGCTTTAAGTTAAGTGCATTCCCCGTCAATATGGCGGAGCGGACGGGACTCGAACCCGCGACCCCCGGCGTGACAGGCCGGTATTCTAACCGACTGAACTACCGCTCCAAAAACTGTTGGTGGGTGCTGAGGGGATCGAACCCCCGACCCTCGCCTTGTAAGGGCGATGCTCTACCAGCTGAGCTAAACACCCAACCGAATTAAAGATGAAAATTATACGCTCGCTTTTTGAGAAAAGCAATACCTAAAATTAAAAATTTTCAGGCAATCAATTTACCGCATCATTTACTGCGTCTTTTAGGGCTTTGCCAGGTTTAAAAGTAGGCACTTTGGCGGCTTTAATATCAATAGGATCACCAGTGCGCGGGTTACGTCCAGTACGGGCTGCTCGTTCACGAACGGTAAAAGTGCCAAAACCAATTAAGGTGACTTGATCACCTTCTGCAATAGCTTTAGTGATCGCATCCAGCATAGCGTCAATGGCTTTACTAGCGTCTGCTTTAGAAATATCTACGGAACTCGAAACCGCTTGAACTAACTCGGATTTATTCATTTTACCCCCATTTTCAGATTATTAAGCTACTAGTCAGGTGAAGAAAAGCTACACAAGGTGTTTTAAGCACTCTCTGTACCAATCAGCAAAAAACTCGTGCTGGAATTGACCTCTACCCCGCTTAGACCAAGGCTAAACGGCGCATTTCATGCTATCGGGTTTAATCATTACAGATTCAGTGCAATATCTCAATAGACTTGTTGGTAAATAAGACTAAATAGGCTGGAAAAGTTGGGTAAATTCGCTTTATGCGCAGCTTTTCCTGCCAGAATTGCATACTTAAAGGTCTTAGCCGGTCAATTATGGAGGATTAGCGGTTACTTGGGCACTGTACAGATGGGTTAGTTTTTTTTGCGCGGCGTACCGCGTGCTTGGCTGTTTTTGCTTTTAGTTGTACTGGTTTTGCTGGTACGACCAGTGCCTTTAGTGCTGCTGGATGCGGGTGTCGTAGCGGCAATTTCTGTGCTGGCTGCGGGTTGAGTCTCTAGTTTGGTTTTGGGCATTGTTTTAGCGGGTTCTTTGGGTTCTGTTTGCTTAGGCGGTGGCTCGGCTGGCGCGGGAGTTTGCTTGATGGGGTGCAAAGCAACGGGTGCTACGCTACCGGTAAGCGTTTGCATAATTGCGGCTTGGGCGGCGGCTTTGGTTTCTGCTAAAGCTTTTGCCCGTGCTTGCGCTTGTGCTTCGGCTTGAGCGGCGGCTTTGGCTTGGGCGTCAGCTAACTTCAGCGCCTCGATCTTGTCCATTGCAAAATCCGGCGTGATTTTTTCTATACTACTGCTATCTTTTTTCAGTTCTGCAACTTGCCTACTAGGGTCTAAGATATTTAGGCGCTGTTCAATGGCTTGCAAGCGCGGTGGCAGTTTATCCAGCCAGGTGTCGCCCCAGCAAATGAAGCAACTAGACTGGCTTTCTAGGAGCAGTTCGTAAATTGCGTTCAATTCTGTTTGTGCGGCTGGGTCTTTCAAACTGGCTTGTAACTCGGTGTGACGGCTACTGATTTGCTGTAAGCGTTCGACCATTTCGCGTTGTTCTGGTGAACTGCTCCAATCGGATAATCCGTAGCCAAAAGTTGAGCCGCTGTGCCAGGCGCCGCTTTGCACATGCGCACTCATTTGCGCTGGATGCACATGTAGAAATTCGGAAATGGCGATGGGCTGAATGGGAAATTCGCCAATTTCTGCGTGTTCCATATAGGGCGCAAAAAAGTGTCCAAAAAAGCCTTCGCCTTCGTCCATGTTACGAAACCAGTCGCCATTTTCACCGCTGCTCCATGAAGTGAGTAAGCATGGCACGTTAGAATTGAGCGAATGCGCCATGCGCCGCCGCCCTTCGTTGGCAAACCAGACAGGATCAAGCCCACCGGCTTGTGCTTGGGAAAAACCCCGATCTATAGCAACTACCTTGATGCAGCTGTCTTCGTGATAGGCTTTATAGGGGATAAATAAATCTGCTTCGCCACCGCCATGCGGCTGAATAAATTCGCCATTAACCACTGCATATTGATAACCGGTTTTCACTAATAACGGGATTAGTTCCATGCTGAACGCCATTTCTGGTGGATAAAAACCTAAAGGCGCCCGCCCGAAGGTTTCTTTGATGACGTCATACCCGGTTTGAATGTGCCTTGCCCAGTCATGTGGGGGAAGTAGCGCAAACAGCGGGTGATGATAGCCAGTACCTAAAAATTCTATGTTTTGCGCTTCTCGGTAACGCGCCAACATGGCTGGAATATCCACCAGATCGCGGTATTGTTCAATAATTTTAGTCTCTTGCAATTGCTCTAGCAGTACGCCAGAAAAACCCACATGCAGTTTTGCTATGTCGGGGTATTTCAGTGCGTAACGCACAGCGCGATCATAACAGCGCAAAATCAAGGCGGCGGTGTCGCGGGCAGTATCGCTTAACAAATTCAGATTACCGGGCGGCTGGTGCATATGCAGCCCAAGGGCGTGATAAATTTGAGACATAACCAGTTATTCCTTAAAAAATTTTATCCTGCATTCGGGGAATGGATGAAATCAGGTGGCGAGGTAGCTTAATTGGACTGCTTGCACCATAGTTCTAAGGCTTGATGAATCAGTTCGGCTTGCGAGATTTTTTTCTTTTTTGTTAAGGCTTTAATCGTATCAATATCCTCAACAAGCAAACGCAGACTTTTGGTTTTAGTGCCGCTTTTTTCTTCGTGCTTAGAACGCGCAATGTCTTGAGCTTTCTTGTTTTTTTCGCGTATAGCCATCAGTGCTCTGCCTGTTAGCTGCGGTAGAAGTTATCTACCTCGGTGAGTTTTAACAACCAATCCTGCATATACAACAAATCCAACTCACGATCTTTCAGTGTCTCTGCCAACTGCCGATAAAAAGCAGCCGCATTCTGCGCACGGCGTAATTCTATTTGCCCTAATTCGTAAGTGATTTTTGACAGCCGCACTATATGCTCAAGCTCTTGAGTTTTATTGATTTTTAATCCATCTGTTTTGCACAGATATTTACCCATTTTTTTCAGGGCACGTTTTTTTTCACTGGCATCATTAGCAGCTAAAAATTTAGCATGTTCCTGTTCCCAGTGTTCAATCAACTTTTTCGCATTACTCATAGCAGTACCCCCTAGTCTGCGCCCGTTACAGTAAATTCTGTAACCTTTATTATAGGATTCTCGTACACGATAATCAAGGCGCTTATTTTTACTTTCTTAAAAAAATTTTTTCGGCTTTTTAAGCGGCTGAAAAAAGTCCAACCCCATTTTGCATCAGATTGATAAAAAAGGCTTTTGTCTGCAAATTGTTTCGCATTTTAGGAAACTTAAAAGCCTGGTTAAGCCCTCATTTAGCTGCTGCTTTATGATAAAACCTAACATGCGGGGCGGGCAGTGGCGGTTTTGTTGGGTTAAGGCGGTAAAAGCCTGCGTAATCGCGCTACACCTTCTTGCAAATGTGGTAATTCGCGGGTGTAAGCGAAGCGCAAATAGGCTTGTGCCTGATGCTGTCCAAAATCAATGCCAGGCGTAGTCGCTACCTGAATTTCTTGCAACAAATGTCGCGCAAAGGCTTGGCTATCTGTTGCATAGTCTGAAATATTTGCCCAAATGTAAAAAGCCCCGTCGGGTTTTGCTTCGATTTTGAATAGCTGCGCCAATTCCGCATACAAATAATCCCGCCGTGTTCGGTAAGTGGCGGTGACTTGCGCTAAATAGTCTTCATCAAAAGCGGCAAGCGCCCCGTATTGGCTTAAGGTCGGCGCGGCGATGTAAAGATTTTGCAAGAGCATTTCTGCTTGGCGCATCAGGGCTTCGGGCAAAATCACCCAGCCTAAACGCAAGCCGGGCAAACAAAAATATTTGGAAAAGCTATTGATTACAATGGCATTGTCAGAAAATTCCAGCGCCGTGTGTGCGGGCTGGTCATACACCAAGCCGTGATAAATTTCGTCAGAAATGAAATACAGCCCGTGATTTTCGCAAAAAGCCATCAGATCGCGCAGGTTTTCCACATCATACAGATTGCCGATGGGATTGGTGGGCGAAGAAATCTGCATGGCTTTGATACCCGCCTGTGTGCGCACCGCGTATTCTGCTTGTGCAACACTGAGTTGATAGCGACTTGTTGCATCAATGGGCACAAACACCGGCTGAGCGTCTAAAACATAGGCGAAATTCTTGTAACAGGGATAAGAGGGATCGGTCAACAGCAGACGTTCACCCGCGTTGAGCAGCAGCGCGTAAGTCACCAGAAAAGCCCCCGAAGTGCCGACTGTCAGCGCAATGCGCTGCGGCGCCACCGTCACCCCATAACGGCGCTGATAAAAAGCCGCGATTTTCTCGCGTAACGCCATCAACCCTAGGCTTTCTGTGTATTGCACCTGGGCTTTTTGCGTGGCTTCCAGCAAGGCTTCTAGCACTTTCGGCGAAGGTTTTAGATCAGGCTCGCCGATTTCAAAATGAATAGCGTTTGGCAATGCCCGCGCTTGCCGTGCGATGTCCATGACCAGAAATGAGGTGAGATTTGCCAGACGATTCATAGCCATAAGCCGCTTTAACCTGGATTGAAGAACAACTGTTGATCGCCATTGGGGTAGCTTACGCGATAGTCACTCACCCCGTCGCCATTGGCATCTTCAATGGTTTTTATGTGCAGGGCGCCATCGCCCTTGCCAGGCTGCACGCTTTGATGCAAAATACCTGTATAATCATTGCCTTGCCAGCTAAAACGCCAAGGCGCAAAGGGCTGAATGGCTAAATTTTGCACCGCATCCTGTAACGCGCTCAAATCAGCGGGCGCGGTGTAGAAAAATTGTTGACGTTTTTGCCCTTCGGCGTCGCTAAAAATCAGCGAAATACTGGGATAACCGTTGGGAAATAAGGAGCCAGACAGCAAGAGTCCGTCAGGTGAGTCTTGCACGATGGCAGTGGCAATCCAGTCTGGGCGCAAACTGAGCCAAGTGCTGGCGGCATCGCTGGGTTGTATGCGCAAGTTGCCGTCGTTGCTTACTTGAATGCGCGGATAGCCTAAGCGGGCAAAATGTTTTTGCAGCACACAGAGTCCTTGTACTGCGGGTTGCGCAAACAAATCCAGCACTTTGCCGTCGCTTTGCGGCAAACGCAACAGGGTTTCTTGCTGCAAGCCGAGTTGCAGAGCCTCTTGTTGGTCGGCTAAAGACTGGGTGGAAAACTGCGCTATTCTGGGCTGCACGCTCAAACGCAACGCGCCCTGTTGCAAAATCAAATAGCCTTGCCGGGGTTCTTGAAAAATTTGCATTGAGCCGTCTTTGAAGACAGATAAGGCATTGATTTGTTTTAATATAGTCTTTCCATCGGTGACGCTGGCTAAATCTAAACTCAAGGTCTGGTCTACGCCTGCACATTTTTCTTGCACTTCCAGTATGGGCAGGGGTTGCGCCTGGTCTGAGGAACTGGGTTTGAGCGGCGGCGCTTCGGTATCGTCAGCAGGTTGTGCGTCGGGCGCGGTGGCAGTAAAGCTGGCTTGACACTGAACATCGGCGCTGAGTTGCAGGCTGATTTGGGCATCGGTTGCGTTAGCACACTGGCTCCAGCCGCTAAACACTGCACCCGCAGCGGGCATGGCTTGGAGTTGCACTGCTGTATCAGGCAAGTAGCTGTAAGTGCAAGCGGTGCTACAGCGATAAAGCGGACGCTGTGCGGCGCTCAGTTGCACGCTACCCGCGCCCGTGATCTGTACTTGTAACTGAAATTGCGGCAAATACACGCGGCGCACCCGATGATTGAGGGTGTCAGCAACAAACAGATCGCCGCTCAACGGGTGAATGGCAACGCCAGTGGGCGCGTACAATTGCGCACTCAGCGCCGGATCGCCGTCGCCGCTGAAACCCAACCCGCCCGTGCCGGCAACTGTGATAACTTGCCCATCGGATGTGAGTTTGCGCACGCGATCCGTGTTGCGTTCGGTGAAATAGAGCACGCCAGCCGCATCAAATACCAAACCGTTCGGTCCATCTATGTGTACTTGTAGCGCCGTGCCGTCGTCGCCGTAACCGGCTTTGCCGGTGCCCGCCACAGTGCTGATCACGCCTTGAGCATCGAGTTTGCGAATGCGGTAATTTTGGCGGTCGGCAATGAACAGGTTGCCGTCTGTGTCCATTGCCAAGGCGCTGGGATTGTTCAATTGCGCCGCCGTCGCCGCGCCGCCGTCGCCACTGCTGCCGGCTTTACCGTTGCCTGCTACCGTGCTGATGGTGCCATCCGGCGCGACTTTGCGCACCCGATGATTGTCCTGATCGGCGATGTACAGGCTGCCGTCTGCGCCTAATGCCAATCCCGACGGGCTGGATAATTGCGCTTGCGTTGCTGCACCGCCACCACCGCCATCACCTTTTTTGCCCGTACCAGCAAAGGTGCTGACATAGCCCTGGGCGTCCAGTTTGCGGATTTTGTGATTGCCCTGATCGGCGATGTAAAAATTGCCTGCCGCATCCGCCACCAGTGCAGCGGGCAAATTAAATTGCGCCGACAAAGCCGCGCCATCCACATCGCCCGCCGTGCCGTTGCCCGCCAAAGCGCGGATTACGCCGTCCGCATCCACTTGACGTAAGCGATGATTGCCCTGATCAGCAAGATATAAAATGCCTTGCGCATCAAAGGCTAAGCCGCTGACCTGTTGCAGTTTGGCGGCTTTCGCTGCGCCATCGTCGCCACTAGAACCGCCTCTCAAACTCGCATCGCGTGCGCCAATCACAGACTCAATGAGCGCAGTCGGTTGCGTTAGCACACTCAACTTGCGCACCCGCTGATTGTGGGTGTCTGCGAGGTACAAAATGCCGTTGCTGTCCACCGTCAGCCCTTGCGGATAAAACAACCGCGCCCGTGCCGCTGGTATCTCTGTGCCAGCAAAACCACCGTTGCCGATTTCGGTCAAACCACTGCCCGCAATGGTATGAATCACCCCCTGCGCATCCACCAGGCGAATGCGATGATTATGTCCATCCGCAATGAACAAGCGCCCCTGCGCATCCACCGCTAAGCTGCTAGGCATAGAGAGCAGCGCATATTTAGCTTCGCTGCCATCAGCCGTATAACCCTGTGTAACGCCACCGGCTAACATACTGATATTCCCCGCTTTATCTATTTTACGAATACGATGATTTTCTTCATCAGCGATATACAGAGTGCCGTTTCCATCCACCGCCACATCTTGCGGATGATTAAAAGCCGCATCCAGAGCCGCGCCGCCGTCACCCGCAAAACCGCTTTTTAAGCTTGCCCCAGCAATGCGTTGAATAATGCCTTTGGTATCCACCTTGCGAATCCGATGATTGCCAGTATCTGCAATATAAACAATCCCTTGCGCATCTACCGCCAAACCGCCAGGAGTGCGCAAATAGGCGCTAGTCGCAGCCGCCCCATCACCCGAAGAACCTTCCTTACCGCGTCCGGCAAAAGTACGAATAATGCCTTTGCTATCAATCTGACGAATGCTGTGATTTTCAGTATCCGCGACATACAGGCGACCTTGCGCATCCACTGCCACATCCTGCGGGCTGTTCAGTTGCGCTTTCAGCGCCGCGCCGCCATCCCCGCTGTAACCCGCAGCACCATTACCTGCCACCGTGCTGATAGTCCCGTCTGGTGTGATTTTACGGATGCGATGATTATATTTATCAGCCACATAGAGCACCCCTTGCGCATCTACCGCCACGCCCATTGGCGTAGCCAACTGAGCCGCAGTTGCAACGCCCGCGTCGCCGCGAAAACCACTGCTACCGCTTCCCGCAACCGTAGAAATTTGATAAACCGGCGCCGTCAGCGCAGTCGCATTAGACCCACAAAGACAAGCGCCCAAAAACAGCGCAAACCAACGATAAAACATAAAGATTTTCCTGAATATTGCAGTGATTTCAAGGCAGACAGACAATTCTGAGTTTTGACCGCAAGGCTTAACTGTGCCGTATTTGCATGACCAGGATATACAAGGCAAGCAGAAAAGTCACAGCGTTTGCCAACTACTTGGGCATTGAGGTGCCAGCCGCATAAGCCCAGCACCGTGCCATGTTAATGATGGAGACAGTTGCGCCTTAATCCGCCTGACAGAGTGCATGTCGCCTTTGCTAAAGTATAAAAGACCCGCCTTTAATCAGAAACTCTGCATTGGCTACCCTCTGCATGGATAAAATACGCACCCTAGTGTGCAGTTTCTTAATTTCTCAGTATTTTTACACCTAAATATCGGGAGGCAAACATGCCTAAAGTGCTTATTCCATTAGCCCAAGGTTGCGAAGAACTCGAAGCAGTGACGCTCATTGACCTATTGCGTCGTGCGGGCGTTGAGGTCATTACCGCTGGCTTAGATGAACAGGTGGTGACTGCCAGTCGCGGCGTCAAATTGATTCCTGACGTGTGTTTAGCGGCTGTGCTAGACGAGGATTTTGACATGATGGTGCTGCCTGGCGGCTTGCCGGGCGCTACTCATTTGGATGACGACCCGCGTATCCATACTTTATTGAAAAGATTGCAAAAAGAGGGGAAAAGCGTCGCTGCGATCTGTGCCGCACCAAAAGTTTTAGCACACGCGGGGCTGTTAGCAGGTAAACAGGCAACTTGCTATCCGGGCGTACTAACTGCGCTGAATAATTCAGATATTCAGTATATTGACGCGCCGGTATTGAAAGATGGGCAGGTGATTACTTCCAGAGGACCAGGCACGGCCATCGCCTTTGCTTTGGAATTGATTGAGGTTTTGCAGGGTAAAGAACGGCGTGAAGTGGTGGAGAAACAGCTAGTTAGCTAACAAGCGCAGTGGATAGCCCCTAAAAAAATTGGGTTATCCACTGTTTGCGGCAGGTTAAGGCGCAGGCGGCGTGGCTTTTTTGACTTTGGCGCGTTCAACAGCAGCGGCAATCGCGGCTTTTTTATCGTCACTGTCTGCGCCTGGCTTGACTGAGGCGGTTTTTTGCGTATGCCGCGCTTGGCGCTCGGCTTTTTCGCGCTCTAAGCGGAAACTGCGAAACTCGTGACGACGGCGAGCAAGATCGGCTTTTTTGCGATCAGCGGCTTGAGCGCGAATCTCGGATTTGGCGTAGCGGTAATAATGTACCAACGGGATATGGCTAGGGCAGACATAGGCGCAACAGCCGCATTCGATACAATCAAAAAGGTGATAATCCTGTGCTTTATCAAAGTCTTTAGCGCGGGCGTGCCAGTACAATTGCTGCGGCAACAATTGCGCAGGACAGGCGCGTTCGCAGCTACCGCAACGAATGCAGGGCATGGGCGTGGCTTGTTGCTTAATGCTGTCAGCGGTGGAAGCAATCAAGCAATTAGTGGTTTTGACAATGGGTAATTGGTCAGTTTGCACTGCTTGCCCCATCATAGGACCACCGACAATCAGCCGCGCTAGATTGGCTTTAACCCCGCACTGCTCCAACAGATATTGCATCGGCGTACCGAGTAACACTTCCATATTTTGCCGTTGCGCCACTGCATCGCCAGTGAGCGTGACGATGCGTGACAACAGCGGGCTACGCAGTTTGACCGCACGGTAAATCGCCACCGCCGTCCCCACATTGTGCATCACGATACCCACTTCTCTGGGCAAATGGCGGCGCGAGAGGGAAATGCCGGTTAAGGTGTGAATAAGCTGCTGTTCGCCGCCCATGGGATAAATGGTCGGCACCTGTACCACGTCAAGCTGCTGGGTTGCAATCTTGTATTCTTCCTTGTCCTTATGCACAACCGCTTGCAGCGCAGCAAAAGCCTCTGGCTTGTTATCTTCCACTGCGATAATGCAGCGTTTCACGCCGCCCAAGGCGTAAGACAAAATGCGAGCGCCAATCACCACCTGCTCAGGGCGTTCACGCATCAAATAATCGTCGCAACTGATATAGGGTTCGCATTCAGCCCCATTCAAAATCAGGGTGTCAATATCGCCTGGATTGAGTTTGAGATGCGACGGAAATCCCGCGCCACCCAGCCCGACAATCCCGGCTTGCGCGACTAAATGGCGCAATTGTTCTGGCGTCATCTGCGTGCAGACCAGGGGTGTGCGCTTGCCTGGCTGCCACTCATCTTTACCATCGGTTTCGATTTCGATGCACAACGCCTGCAACCCAGAAGGATGCACCACCGGACGCAATTCAACCGCAATCACAGTACCCGAACTGGACGCATGTACCGGCGCAATTTTCGGCGCGTCACAATGCTCATCACCGCAATGCGCGATAATTTGCCCCTTATAGACATAATCCCCTGGTTTAACAATAGGTTGCCCTGGTTCGCCAATGTGCTGCAAAAGCGGAATCAGCAAACGCGGCGGTATTGCGGCGGGCACAATATGAGGCGTAGAAAGGGTGGCGTGCTTCTCTAAATGCAGCCCACCCGGAAAATGAGCGTCTATGTTCATGCAGCTTTTGCCTTCGGCGGTAGGGTTTCTTGCAGCATTGGTTGAGCAACAATGGGATAGGGCCATTTCCAAGTGCGCAAATCTTTTTTCACTGGAATCATTTGGATACAATCCACCGGACAAGGCGGCAAGCACAGTTCGCACCCGGTGCATTCACTGGCAATCACCGTGTGCATTTGCTTAGAAGTCCCCAAAATAGCATCTACTGGACAAGCTTGAATGCACAAAGTACAACCAATGCAACTTTGTTCATCAATCAAAGCCACCGCATCTTCTTTCAAATTGACCAGCGTTTCATCAAAAGGCACGGGTGATTTATCCAGCAATTGCGCTAAAGACAACATGCCAGATTCGCCACCTGGCGGGCACAAGTTAATCTCTGCCTCGCCTTTAGCAATCGCTTCCGCATAAGGACGACACCCCGGAAAACCACATTGCCCGCACTGAGTTTGCGGCAACATCGCATCAATTTTATCCACAACGGGATTGCCTTCCACCTTAAAACGCACCGCCGCATAACCCAAAACAACCCCAAACGCCAGCGCCAACACGCCAGCAACTAAAATGGCTGAAATCATGAGCCTCTCCTGTTGTTAGATTGGTTATTCATACAAAATCTTCTATTGTTCTTTAAGGATTTAGAGATCAATTCATAGTCTAAAACATGTTGAGTTACCTTTACAGAGCGGGTTGACTTAGATTTAGGTGATTTTTTTGAGGGAGTCAATTCACCGCAGGGTTGATTATCTGCTGCATCTGCTGTTGCTGCGGCTTGACTTGTCGAAAAAATAACCGCTCACCGAGCACCAGCAAACAGGGCGTTAAAATCAGCGTCAGTACAGTGGCGAAGGTTAAGCCGCCGGCAATGGCGCTGGATAGCTGCGTCCACCACTGCGTGAAGGGCGCACCAAAGCTGATGTCGCGGTTGATGAGGTCAACATTCATTGCCAGCACCATCGGCACTAACCCCAAAACCGTCGTACCGGCGGTGAGCAACACCGGACGCAAGCGCAGCCGTCCGGTTTCTAGCGCCGCTTCGAGTGCTGTTGCACCTTCTTGTCGCAACAGGTTGTAACAATCAATCAGTACAATGTTGTTATTCACCACAATTCCCGCCAGCGCAATAATACCAATACCGACCATGACGATGCCAAAAGGTTGATTTGTAAGCAATAAACCCAGCAAAACCCCAGCAGTGGAAAACACAATGGCGCTTAAGACCAAGAGCGTTTGATACAGGCTATTGAATTGGGTGACTAAAATAATGGTCATTAAAAACAGTGCAATAACAAAGGCTTGTAGCAAAAATAGCATTGCTTCGCGCTGATCCTTGTCTTCGCCTTTGAATTTTAGGTCTACGCTGGGATCAGGCGGCAATTTTTCTAACGCGGCACGCAGTTCGCGTAATTTGTCGTCTACTAGCAATCCCTCTTCAACATCGGCTTGGATAGTGATGACGCGCTGCCCGCCGATACGCTGGAGCGTGCCCGTTTTCGGGGCGGGTTTGAGCGTGACAAAATGGCTGATCGCTACCATGCCATTAATGGTGTGTACGCGGAGTTGTTCAAGTTGATCTAAGGTGCGTTCGTGTAGCGGGAAGCGTATCCGCACATCTACTTCTTCTTCAGCATCGTCGGGGCGGTATTCAGTGACTTTAAGCCCGCCGGTCAGCAGTTGCACTGCGTACCCCAGCAAGCTGACATCCGCGCCATAACGCGCCGCCAATTCACGATTAACCAGCAAGCGCCACTCAATCCCTGGCAATGGGCGGTTGTCTTCTACGTCCTTAAAGCCGCCAATTTGATCCATCAGCGCACGGATTTGTGCGGTAATCTCTGACAGGCGGTTAGGGTCTAAGGCGCTGATTTGTAACTGAATAGGTTTGCCGCCGGACGGTTCGTTTTCCTGTTTGCGCACTTCCAGCACAATGCCCGGAATATCTGCTGTGCGTTGTTTAATTTCAGCAAAAATTTCAACGGCTTTGCGCCTTTGTTGCCAATCCATAAATTCCAGTTGAATCACGCCGATCACATCTTCAGCGCGGTTATCACCGGCAAAATTGAAAGATCGCGCATACAGCACGCGCAATTCTGGCATGTCGAGAATGCGCTGTTCGATGCGATACAGAATGCGGTCTTTTTCCGTAATGGATAAATCGCCCCGCGCATGGATTTGCACTTGCGCAAATTCGGGTTCAACATCGGGAAAAAACTCCACTCCGCGCCCAAATGCACCATAAGCCCAATAAGAAGCAACCAAGAAACCCAGCGCCGCCAGCAACGCCAACGCCGGATGATGCAACAGCAGATTCAACACCCACAGATAAACACGGGTAAACCAAGCCTCTTTCGTCTCAGCCGTTGTTTCCAAGCCTGTCATTGGGCGCGATTTGCCCATTACGCCCCCCAACACCGGCACAAAAACCAGCGCCATAAATAGAGAAGCAATGAGGCAAATCAACACGGTAATGGGCAAATATTTCATGAACTCGCCCACCACGCCAGGCCAAAATACCAGCGGCAGAAACACCGCCAAAGTGGTAGCAGTAGAAGAAATCACCGGCCAAGCCATGCGCTCTGCCGCCGCAGCAAAAGCTTGTTGTGGCGTAAGTCCTTGCTCTAAATTACGTTCAGCTAATTCGACGACAATAATAGCGCCGTCTACCAACATGCCAACCACCAAAATGAGGCTAAACAACACCACAATATTCAGCGTGTAGCCCAGCAGATAAATCACCAAAATCCCCGCCAAAAAAGAGCCAGGAATAGCAATCCCTACCAACAGCGAAGAACGCACGCCCAAAGCACCTAAAATCACAATCATCACCAAAGCAATGGCGCTGGCTACGTTGTTTTGTAAATCTGTCAATATGTTACGAATTTCTCTGGATTTATCCTGAAAGTAGCTAATTACCAACGTAGCCGGCAACAGCGGGCGCTGCTGCTCAACAATGGCGCGTACCGCCGCCAGCGTTTCAATAATATTCGCCCCAACGCGCTTAGAAATTTCCAGCGTCACCGCCGGCTGTCCGCCAACCCGCGCAAAACCTTCAGGGTCTTTGAACGTGCGGCGAATGCGGGCAACATCCTTAAAAGTCACCACCGTATCGCCGCTGATTTTAACCGGCATATTCAGCGCATCCTCCAACCCCTCAATCACCCCAGGCACTTTCAGCACCAAGCGCCCCGCGCCTGTGTCTATCGCGCCCGCCGCCACCAGTTGGTTGTTGCGCGAAAGCAAACTAAACAGCGTTTCATATTCAATCTGATAAGTATCCATCACCACCGGATCAACCAAAATTTCCATCATTTCCTCGCGGTCGCCGCCAATGTCCGCTTCCAACACGCCTGGCAGCGCCTCGATCTTATCCTTAAGCTGTCGCGCCAATTGCAGCAAAGTGCGCTCCGGCAAGGGACCCGATAAGCTGATAGTCAACACCGGAAACAACGCCACATTGACTTCATTAACCGTCGGCTCCTCAGTGCTGGCAGGCAGCTTAGCTTTCGCAACATCTACTTTCTCGCGCACATCCAGCAAAGCCTGTTTACTATCAAAACCCGCATCAAATTCCAGCGTCACCGAAGCATGTCCCTCACTCGCACTACCCGTCATTTGCTTAATACCTTCAATGGATTGCAACTCTTTTTCCATCGGTTTAACCAGCAAACGCTCAGCATCTTCAGGCGAAATACCCTCATGCGACATAGACACATAAATAATCGGAATAGCCACGTCCGGATCAGATTCTTTAGGAATAGCGTAATAAGCAAAGCTGCCAGCGATTAAAATAAACAATAACAACAAAAGCACCGTGCGGTTGCGGTCAAAAGCCGCATTAATCAGAATTTGCATAAATTTATCAGGTATGAGCGCAAGCAAAACATGGAAGGGAGACAGCATAAAGGCGTTGGATTATAACCAGATTAGCGATGGGAACAGAGCAAACAATTTAACACTTGACAGAGATAACCAGGAAAATTAAAATCCCCCGCTTCTATTCGCACTGGTATTTTGGCTATGTAGCTCAGCTGGTTAGAGCGCGGCACTCATAATGCTGAGGTCGGTGGTTCGAGTCCACCCATAGCCACCACCCCCCTTTTCACACCGTTTCACCCCATCCCACAAAGCCAACAATCACGCGGCTTT
>DYPD01000126.1 GCA_020720115.1 Thiomargarita sp.
ATTCTCGAACTCCGCATTTTTACTGGATTTATGTCGCAACAAGTCTAATAAACACAAGACAGTTATCTAATTTTCATGATCTCAGGAGATTTACATGCAAACCGCAGCCATAAAACAGGAAGCTTATCGCTTAATCGAGCAATTACCCAATAATGCAAGCTGGGATGATTTGATGTATGAGATTTATGTGCACCAAACTATCAAAGCAGGTTTGCAGGATAGTGAGGCAAATCGTGTGGTTGATGTCAGTGAGGCGCGTAAGCAATTTGGACTGTCTGCATGAAAGTTGTTTGGACACACGCAGCTATCAAGCATTTGACGGCAATTTATGAATATATTGCGTCGGATTCGCCTGTTTATGCGCAGAGAATGGTGGATAGGCTGACCCGTCGAAGTGAGCAAATCGCGGCATTTCCTTATTCTGGGCGGCAAGTGCCTGAATATGCAGCGGAGGATGTACGCGAGATTATTGAGGCTTCTTATCGCATTATTTACCGTTTGCAAGCTGAGCGTATTGATGTATTGGCAGTTATACACGGTACTCGAAACCTGCCTGCTGACTTGTAGCTTATAAAAACTATTTTCTGAATTTGAAAATCAACGCAGGCGGTGCGAAAGACGCAACAGAACGCAAGCGTTTTAAGCTTGTGCGTTCTTTTGCGCCGATTGCGTCTCTATGCGTTAATTCTGAAAATAAAAAATCGACACTTAAATATTGCGCAACAAAGTCGCGCAACAAAATTGAGTCAAAAAATTCTTTAAAATTCTTTGACTTGCGCAATCAATTCACTCGCCATTTTCTGTCCATCGCCGTAGAGCATACGGGTATTGTCCATGAAGAATAGGAGGTTTTCTACGCCGGAGAAGCCGGCACCCTTGCCGTGTTTGATGATGATGACGTTTCTCGCTTTAATCTTTTTCTGCATGGTCATAGCACAACTCCAGCAAAGCTTCGTCTTGAATGGTTTTAGCTAAATCCAGAAGTGTTAAGCCGCTATATTCATTTCTTCCCGGATCACACGTCGTAATGTAGCTTCTAATGATTCTTCATTGTTGCGAGAAATATAATCATGCAAAGCAAGGTTAATCAGTTCTTGATAATTACCACCGCTTGCTTGTTGAACTTGGTTACGAAACCAATCTAAAACATCATCATCTAAACGCAGCATCACTTGAGTGCGTTTTTGTGTTGGGGCTGCAACCGCACCTTGTTTGGCATTAGAAAAATCGTATTCTTGAGTGTCAAAGTCGTCTGCGTTCATAGGTTTGTCTCTCTGGTTTTGTGGCGCGACGGGCTGAAATGATGCGAATAGTGTCGTGACGATAAGTGTAGACGACCGTTAGGATTCTTCCCAAGAAATCCATGCCAACCGTGACAATGCGCTGTTCATCTTGGCTATTTCTATCTTCCCGCGTCAATGCTGAACTGTCTTCAAACACGCCAACTGCATCGGCAAAATGAATCCCGTGCTTGTCATAATTCAAACACGCTTTGTTTTTATCCCATTCGTAGCGCATGGATGTTCTCTTCTTATGACTTAAAACTTTCTCCGCCTAGGCGGAGAAAGTTTCAAAATTAAAACTCCTTCACCTGCGCAATCAATTCACTCGCCATCTTTTGTCCATCGCCGTAGAGCATCCGTGTGTTGTCCATGAAGAACAGGAGGTTTTCTACGCCGGAGAAGCCCGCACCTTTGCCGCGTTTGATGACGATGACGTTTTTGGCTTTGTCGGCATCGAGGATGGGCATTCCGTAGATGGGGCTGTCGGGGTTGCTGCGGGCGACGGGGTTGACAACGTCGTTTGCGCCGATGATGAGGGCTACGTCGGCTTGCGGGAATTCGGCGTTGATTTCGTCAAGGTCGTAGATGAGGTCGTAGGGGACACCGGCTTCGGCAAGCAGTACGTTCATGTGGCCGGGCATTCGTCCGGCGACGGGGTGGATGGCGAATTTGACATCTACACCGCGTTCTTTGAGGAGTTTGCACAGTTCCCAGACTTTGTGTTGGGCTTGGGCGACTGCCATGCCGTAGCCGGGGACGATGATGACTTTTTGTGCGTATGCCATCATGACGGCGACGTCGGGGGCTTCGATGGCTTTCATGCTGCCTGCCACTTCTTCTTGTGTGCCGCTACTGGTTTTGTTGCCAAAGCCGCTGAAGAGGACGTTGGCAAGTGAGCGGTTCATGGCTTTTGCCATGAGCTGCGTGAGTAGTGTACCCGCTGAGCCGACGACGGTGCCGGCGATGATCATGGCGGCGTTGCCAAGGACGAAGCCTTCAAAGGCGACCGCGAGTCCCGTTAAGGCGTTGTAGAGGGAGATGACGACGGGCATGTCGGCACCGCCGATGGGGAGGGTCATGAGGATGCCGAAGAGGAAGGCGAGGGCGAAGAAGAGGGCGAGTAGCATTAAGCCGGTTTCGGGGCCTTGGATGATGGTGACAGCACCGAGAATCAGCACGACGGCGAACAGTCCTAAGTTGAGGAATTGTTGTCCGCTGAAGTTCCAGGAGGTGCGGATGAGTCCTTGGAGTTTGGCGAAGGCGATGATGGAGCCTGACAGGGAAACCGTGCCGATGATTGCGCCGAGGACGGCAAGCGTGAGGTGGGTGCTGTTCATGTTTTCGCTTGCAGGCGACATGAGGCGCACCAGCTCGACCGCTGCGATGGCGGCTGCCGCCCCGCCGCCCATGCCGTTGTAGAGGGCGATCATTTGCGGCATGTCGGTCATGGCGACTTTTTTCGCCGAGACGTAGGCGATGAAGGAGCCGAGCATGAGGGCGAGCAGCATCAGTTTGGTGTTGTGTACGTCAGGGTGGGCGTAGGTTGCCATCGTCACGATGGTGGCGGCTAACATGCCGATGCCTGCCCAGACGATGCCGCTGCGGGCGGTGACGGGCGAACTCATGCGCTTGAGTCCGAGAATAAACAGGACGGCGGCGAGAAAGTAACTGCTATCAATGAGGTAGTTCATGTTGCATTATCCTTTGCTGCTTTTGAACATGTCGAGCATTCGCTCGGTGACGACGTAGCCGCCGACGGCGTTGCCAGCGGCGAGTGCCACGCCAATGAAGCCGATGGTGAGTTCGAGGGTGCCTTCGGCGTGTCCCATGGCGACCATTGCGCCGACGAGGACGATGCCGTGGACGAAGTTGGAGCCGGACATCAGCGGGGTGTGCAGGATGACCGGGACTTTGGAGATGACTTCGTAGCCGACGAAGCCGGCCAGCATGAAGATGTAGAGGGCGGTAAAACCGGTGAAAACGTCCATTTTTTAAGCTCCTTGAGTTAGTTTTTTGCCAACAACGCTTTAGTGGCTGCGTGTTGGATTGCGCCGTTGTGGGTGAGGGTGCTGCCCGCGATCACTTCGTCGTCCCAGTTGAGCTGGATGTGTCCGTCTTTAATCAGTAAATCCAGTAAATTCAATAGGTTTTTCGCGTACATTTCGCTGGCGTGGACGGGCATTTGGCTGGCGACGTTGAGCGGTGCATGGATGATCACGCCTTGGTGTTCGATGGTTTCGCCCGCTTGGGTGAGTTCGCAGTTGCCGCCACCTTCAGCCGCGATGTCAATAATCACGGAACCCGCTTTCATGCCTTCGACCATGTTTTGCATGATGATTTTCGGCGAGGGGCGACCGGGAATCGCGGCGGTGGTGATGACCACGTTGGCAGCGGCGATGTGTTTCGCCAAAATGTCGCGCTGTTGCTGCTTTTCGTCCTCGGTCAATTCGCGCGCATAGCCGCCCTGTCCTTCTGCTTTGATGCCCATGTCAATGAATTTTGCGCCCAAAGATTCGCATTGTTCTTTGGTGGCGGCGCGCACGTCGTAAGCCTCTACTATCGCGCCCAAACGCCGTGCCGTTGCAATCGCTTGTAAACCCGCCACGCCGGCGCCGATGATCAGCACTTTGGCGGGGCGAATCGTGCCCGCCGCAGTGGTGAGCATGGGGAAAAATACCGGCGCACGATCCGCCGCCATCAGCACGGCTTTGTAACCGGCAATGGAGGCTTGCGAAGACAGTGCGTCAATGGATTGTGCGCGAGAAATGCGCGGTACGAGTTCCATCGCTAAAGCGGTGATGTTTTTTTCACACAAGGCTTGCACCATGTCTAAGTTCTTGTGCGCATTCATAAAACCAATCAGAATCGCGCCTTCTTTAAGCTGTTGCACTTCCGCAACCGTCGGCGGCTGGACTTTCAGCACCACGTCCGCGCTGGCGCATAGGCTGGCTGCGTCGGCGTGGGTTTTTACGTCTTTGAAATCAGCATCGGCAAAAAAGGCGGATTCGCCCATGCCGCTTTCGATATGGATGTCCATCCCCTTAGCCATCAGCCGCTTGGCGACATCGGGGACGAGCGCGACGCGGCGTTCCCCCGCCGCCCGCTCCTTGGGTACTGCGATAATTGACATTGTTGGTTCTCCCTTTAAACTTTTATGTGTAAGGCATTGGTCGCAAAAGTGGATATAGAAGCTATCACCCACCGCTACAATGCGGTGAAAAACGCAGTAATGATACTATAGGTGAGTAGGAATCGCTGCTGTGCTAGAAATCTCGGTTGCACAGTCTCAGCAAATGCTGTTTAAATGGGCGCTTGCAGAAAAAAATGCCCCCGATACAACTGCCCCTCTACAGCCCCTTGGGGTGTATGCTATCCTGTTACATTATGTAATAATCGCTCTTGATTTATGACGAGTGATCTTTGCAGTTAGAAAAAAATCTTTTCAAATCAATGTTTTTATAGAAAGATAGGGGGCGCTTTGAGAAGATTTCGGTAAAAATCTAGGGATATTCATTGAAAAGCCCAGTCTGCAAAGCAATTTGTTGCTTTTTACGCTCTTTAATGAGCATCACCACGCAGCCTAACAGCTTAAGTCAGCTACAAAAACCTTTTGTCCTGCTCTAAAGTGCGCTTTCGCCTATGGGGTCTGTCCAAAATACAGCATTAACCCTAAACGAAAATAATTTATGCAATGCCCATTGAAGTGATTAAAGCAGGGATGGCTTATTGTGGATGTCTCTTTAGCAGCTGTTTATGATGTTTTAAGCTTTTGTTTTACGAGTTAATTTTCAGACTTAATAAAGTGCGGCTGCATTGTAGGTCTAAACATTTAGGAGAATACTTGTGTCATTTAAGTCAAGTGCCAAAATCGGTGTGTATGTAGATGTTGCAAATGTGAACCGCAATGGCGGTTATGGAATGCACTATGATGTATTACGGGAGTTTGCTTGCCGCGACCTGGCAGAAGCCTTGCGTTTGAACGCTTATGTCAGTTTTGATCCTGAGCGTTCCCGTGATGATTTAGCCTACCGCAAAGGTATCAATGGTTATTTTTCGGTGCTGCGTGAATATGGTTTTAAGGTTATTCAAAAGAACGTGAAGTGGTATGAAGATGAAAAAGGTAATCGCTATGGCAAAGCCAATGCGGATTTAGATATGGCAGTAGATGCGCTGTTGCAATCACAAACGCTAGATCGCGTCGTGATGGTGACTGGGGATGGGGATTTTATTCAAGTAGTGCGTGCGCTGCAAAACTATGGTTGCCGCGTGGAAATTATTGGTTTTGATAATGTATCCAGTGAATTAAAACGTGAAGCAGATATGTTTGTCTCTGGCTATTTGATTCCTAATTTGTTGCCTATTCGTAAAGCAGACAGTGGTCCGGCTTGGGGAGAAATAGGTTCTACGGTGCGCGGCTATTGTTATCATTATGATGAAGATAAAGGTTTTGGCTTTATGCGCTACATGGATCACATTGGTTCTGGTTTATGGATTACGGATTCGCGCAATTCTGATTCTCCTTACAGTTCAGTGTTCTTTCACGGTTCAAATCTGCCGCCCAATGTAAATCCCAGCTTATTGCCCAGCCGCGATATGTTATTTGAATTTCGCTTGGAAAAATCCAAAACCAACAAAGACCCAGTGGCAATGAATATCCGCCAAGTCTTACCGCCGCGCCAGGATCAAACTTATGCTCGACAAAATGTTATTGATCCTGCGCCTTATACCAATCCAAACCCCGCGTTGAATCCCCCCTCAATAGCACAGGATTAAAAGCGTGTCAGGCAGTTTAACTGCCTGGCACCCTTAAAAAATAGTGCTTAAGCAGGGGATTTAGCCGCGCTTTGCCGCGTTTTGGCGAAATCCAACATGCGGTTAAGCGGAATCATGGCGCGTTCGCCAATGGCTGGATCAACCCAAATTTCGTTATTACCAGTTTCCAGCGTTTGCGCTAGATTTTCTAGGGTATTCATCGCCATCCAAGGACAATGCGCACAGCTTTGGCAGGTCGCACTCGTACCGCCGGTGGGCGCTTCCAGCAATAACTTATCGGGTGCGGCTTGCTGCATTTTGTAAAAAATCCCGCGGTCAGTTGCCACTATGAAGGTTGGATGCGGCAACTGTGCGGCGGCTTTAATCAATTGCGTGGTTGAGCCAACCACATCCGCCATCGCAATCACCTCCGCTGGCGATTCAGGGTGTACCAAAATGCCCGCTTCTGGATGTTGCAGCTTGAGTTGCGCAATGCCCTGGCTTTTAAATTCCTCATGCACCACACAAGCGCCTTGCCAGCGCAACATATCCGCGCCCGTCACCCGCTCCACATACTGCCCCAAGTATTTATCCGGCGCCCACAGCACCTTTTTTCCCTGAGCCGTTAAATGCGCCACCACATCCACCGCGATGCTGGAAGTTACCACCCAATCCGCCCGCGCTTTCACCGCCGCCGAAGTGTTGGCATACACCACCACGCTGTAATCCGGGTGCTGATCGCAAAAATCGCTAAAAGTCTGCGCCGGACAGCTTAAATCCAGCGAACAAGTGGCTTCCAGTGTAGGCATCAGCACGCGCTTGTTCTGGCTCAAAATTTTTGCGGTTTCGCCCATAAAACGCACACCCGCCACCACCAGCGTTGTCGCCGAGTGCGCTTTACCAAAACGTGCCATTTCCAGCGAATCTGCAATGTAACCGCCGGTTTCTTCAGCTAATGCCTGTAATTCGGCGTCCACATAATAATGCGCTACCAACACAGCATTTTGCTCTTTTAACAAGGCTTTGATTTTATAGACTAATTCAGCTTTGCGAGCGGCGGGCAAAACCGGCGGCATTCGCGTTAAAGGCACAAAAAAATCTGGCGGCGTGGGCATTTGCGTGTGTTGGCTTGTTGTCATCATGAGTCCGCAGCGTGGGTGTAAAAAAGAGGGAGGTTGAGGGTAGCCGTTTTTTACCGATCCAAATTTGCCACTTTAGGCAAGGCAACTGATTCCATCAGATCACGCCGCACAGCTTTTAGATCGGTTTTACCCTGTTCGATTTCTTCAGACAAACGCGCCAAACCGTCATACCAGATACCACAGCCAAAATACTGCTGATACAGCGGCATTGCTTTATCCGCTTGCGCCAAACATTCGGTGATATTTTGCGGCTTTTGCTGGTTTTCCAAGCGGGCAGTTTCGGTCACATATTTCAGCACGCCGCTGGTGATCACATCCTCACTACGCTCCTTGCCTAACAGCGACACAAACCATTCATATTCCACCCCAGGCTTGAGATTAATTCCTTGTTCTGAAAGGGAAATTTTGTGAATACCAGGGGATTTTTCTGAGAGCTTTTGCTCTAACAAAGGCTGCATATCCTCCACTGAGGCGGGATTGGTTTCCATTAGCAACACCTCAATGGGCTGGGATACAGGTTCAGATAACGCCCAATACAGAGTCGGCTGGGCGCTGAGGGTATAGGCGATAGATTCCGGCGCCAGCACTGCAATAAACAGCGGAACAGCTTCCGCGCCGCGCGTGCCACCGCCCACGCGACGACTGGGGGCGCCAACTTGCGGCGGCACATAACCGGGACCATCCGCCCAAGCCGCGTGACTGAATAAGACCGGGGCGCTTAAGCTGCTCAGATAGAGCAATCCAGAAACACCAGTAGACAGGCTTAATTTTATAAAAAAAGACATGGTTTTATTCCTCTTCATAGATGAAAGACGGATACCTAAAACAGTATCGAATCGAGTGGGCGAGAATAATGCGGAGGTAACCATCAGCATAAAGCTGATTGTACAAACACTTTTTTAGTGTAGCAGAGCCTTATCCAAAGCTCTGCAAAAACAGCGATAAACGCGCATCTGAATACTGCCATTTTTTGCAATGGCTTGTGAAAAGCTGTTATTTTGTTAAAAAACCTAATGTTAGCATTTGTCACTACCCGCGTAGGACTGCCCGCATTAGGAAATCAGCGCGTAACCATAGGTTTTCTGGAACAGGCTTTTAATCCCGTCTAGGGTGAATTTGTGCTGTTGCGTACCGTGATGTTCGGCTTTGATGCACCAGAGTAAGCTGGCGATGCGTCCGCTGGTTTCCCAGTCAATGTCATTTGCCAAGCCATACAACAAACCGGCGCAAAAGGCGTCGTCACAACCGGCGGCATCAAACATATTTTTGGGCGTACAACCGGGCACCGGGTATTCAACGCCCGCGGAATGAATCACTGCGCCCTGTTCGCCGCGATTGATGATCAGCGCCCGCACACGCTCGGCGATTTGCTGCTCACTTAAGCCGGTTTCGCTGCGGATGAAACTCAAATCCTCCTGATGCACCACCATCCAAGCCGATTGCTCAATAAAGCCTAAAATGTCTTCGCTGAAAATTTGTTTAAGGCTATAACCTGGATAAAACAAAAACGGAATGCCAGCTTGTACCAGTTGTTGTGCGTGCATCCGCATTCCATTTTCGCCATCGGGTGCAATCACTGCCAACTCGATTTTTTTATCCATAGGTACGCGATTGTAATGGGAAAAATTCATTGCACCCGGGTGGAAAGCCGTGAGCTTGTTGTCATCCGTGTCTTGGATAATGTAAGTCTGTGCCGTGTAGCTGTGCTCCATTTCGCGGATGTGATCGCGGCTGATGCCATTTTTACTGAGCCAATTGGCATAGAGTTCGAAATCCGCCCCGACTGTGCCCATTGGCAGAGCTTCTTTGCCTAGCAACTTGAGGTTATAGGCAATGTTACCCGCACAGCCGCCAAAATCGCGGCGTAAATCCGGCACCATAAAATACCAAGCAAAATTTTTCTGACCAAAAGCATCCACTGATACGGGGGGTGTTTTCAGTTTTTCATTGAGCACAATGGTGGTATCGAACGCCAATGAGCCACAGACTAAAATGGGCATGTAAGAACTCCGTGATGCTAGTATTTTTAGCGCAAACTGTACCCGAAAGCATCTTTAAAACGCTGCTCAAATAAGGGCTTATCCAGCTTATGCTGTTGTGTGCCCGGTTGCTCGATTTTAATTGCCGCTGTCAGTGCCGCAACCCGTCCGCTGGTTTCCCAATCCATGCCTTGCTGCATGGCGTACAACAAACCGCCACGATACGCATCGCCGCAGCCGGTTGGATCAGCAATGCGGCTGACTGGAGCGACGGGAATGTGCCAATGTTGCGTGGCGGTGTAAATGTCTGAACCTTCGCCGCCGCGTGTGACGATCAGCGCCTCTACTTGCTGGGTAATTTGCGCCGCGCTCAAGCCGGTGCGCTCTTGCATCAATTGCCATTCATAATCGTTGACAATCACATAAGTGGCTTGTTCGATAAAGGTTTTTAACGCCTCGCCATCAAACATAGGCATCCCCTGACCGGGATCAAAGAAAAACGGAATACCGGCTTCAACGAATTGCTGTGCATGTTGAATCATGCCTTCGCGTCCATCAGGAGAAACCATGCCCAAAGTAACGCCAGAGACATCGCCTACCCGGTTGTGATGCGCAAAATTCATTGCGCCTGGATGAAAAGCACTGATTTGATTAGCTGCTAAATCTGTGGTGATAAAGGCTTGCGCGGTGTAGCTATGGGGGATTTCTGTGACATAACGGCGGTCAATGCCGCACTGATCAAACCAAGCCGCATAGGGAGAAAAGTCCATACCTACTGTGCCCATCGGCGTCACAGCACCGCCAAGCTGGTGCAGATTGTAGGCAATATTACCCGCACAACCGCCAAATTCGCGGCGCATTTCGGGCACTAAAAATGAGACATTTAAGATGTGAACCTGCTCTGGCAGGATGTGATTTTGAAATTTGTCTTCAAACACCATGATGGTGTCAAAGGCAAAAGAACCGCAAACTAAAGCTGTCATTGATGTCCTCTTGTATAAAGCCAGGCTGTTGTGTGCCTTGAGTGGGGGGTACTGAAAACCCTTCATTCTCGCTTATTTGCCGAGGTTGCGCAATTTCAGTGGGGGGAGTAACAGGGCAACCGCATTAAAATCCCACTCCAAACACAAGCTTAGCGCGGTAAGCCTCATTCCAAGAGGCTTTGCGGCGTTTTTTGGCGAGGCTACCTGGCGTTGGAACGGCATCAAAAAGTCCCATGCACAGTTCGCGTACTGCTTTAGCAAATATAGTAGGATTACTCAATAGATTTGTCCTATCATAATTTTCAACTAAAATAGTAAAAACATCTGTAATTCATAAAATCCCAAAATGAGGCTTTAAGTTATGAGTAAATATATCAATCGCCTAACAACTAAACGTCAATTTTCAGCTGTTTTAGGTGTAACCAAAAAAGAGTTTGAAAAACTATTACCTGCTTTTTCTGTCTGCTTACAGGAAAAAGCCCAAGCGGTGTTCTGAGCTTGCGAT
>DYPD01000127.1 GCA_020720115.1 Thiomargarita sp.
CAAATTATGCCGTTTAATTTTCTCTTGCTTTTTTGGAAACAAGACGGTATCTACCTGGCTAACGCCTAAGCGCAGTAGGATGGGTAGAGGCGCGCCATGAGGCTTGATTTTTGTGTGAACTTTATCGCGCCGATAACCCATCATATTGAATAGAGTGAATTACGGGAATAACTGATTATCGGCGTTGGCGAGTTTTCGGCGGTTGTTATTTCTTTTTTGCTTCAGGATTTGGAATTAGGTTGACGATCATGGGCATTTAGGAATGATGGGTTTCGGCGCGGGAAATGAGTGGCTAAGACAAGAGTCATAGACGCGCCTCTACCCATCCTACCGCACTCATTACCAAACCAAGCCCTTTGGTAGCAAGAAAAACTCACGCGAGAGGAATATTCTGTGAACGCTATTTTGCAACAAGCCCGCGTAGATCGCCTAAGCGATAGCGTCACTTGTGCTGAGCTTGCCGAAGTATGCGACATTCGGAAGCTCTGAAATGGCGGATGGCGGCGCAACACTTCGACTAGGCTCCGTGCAAGAAAGACGCGCCTTATCCGCCTTACGGGTTGCTTATTTTTAGAAATGTAAAATGATTTTAATAAGTTACAGACTTTTTATTTTTATGCTGACTAATTGTTCTAACTTATCACATATCTGATTTATTCTGGATTTAACGTATTCTAAATCAGTCTCTGTTGAAGTATGTCCGATTTCATTTCTCAGCCATGTAAACTCCGTAACATCTAAATTTTTCTTTATTTCATCCTCATTTTGGTTGTTTTTAACAGCCTTTTTTTTCGTTTGGCTTCAGCACGACGACTTTCATGAGTTAATTCAAATTTATTTTTCACTATGAAATCATCCACCTTGGTCTGGGTTTTATCTGAACTGCATATATCAACTAAAATACTATAATAAAGCATGTATTTGGATATTAAATCAAATTCTTTGCTTTGTTTTATTTTTCTAAACAGTGAGTAATAGAAAAACTGAGTACCTTCTAAACGACTTAATTTATTTTGTAAATTTGAAATATCTGTTTGTGATAAGGGATTATTGCTTATGAGTGTATAACTATTAGATAGTCGAGCAGCCATATCAACAAAGTCTCTTATCTCTGACTCTGGTTTTGGAAGATTTAACTCATGTTTTATATCTTTATTTTCTATGTTTAAGTCAAGCTCTATATCAAGAACAGAAATCAAATCATCAACAATTTTCATACTTTTTTCAACAGCTAATTTTCTCTTTATAAATACATCTATATTTTCTAAATTATTGTCAGATTTAATTTCATCTATCTTTGATGGACACAAATATCTACTATCTTGAATAGCAAAAAACTCTCTAAAGTTATCAAATTCACGGTCATCATAATCATCAGAAATATTGAAACCTATGACAATATATCTAGTTTCGCCTTCTGTTTCTGTTGAAATTATAACTTCTTTGATAAATGGTTCTGGTCTGTCTATCTGCATAGATTGATCCAGCGTCAACTCAGCAGGGATTTTATATTTTATGAAATAATTTTTCATTGCCATCACTCCTCATTACTACGAAAAATTCAACATTTCCAATGATCCTAAATCTCTAATCTGTATAGCTTTGAGATTTAAGATAAGCCCATTTATCTTGCGTTGTACACAATGACATCACCATATTGCGTAATGTTATGGAAGTTTTGCGGTATTAGGCAAGGCAAAATAACGCATTTTGTTAGCGGTTTAAGTATAAGCGGTTGTTTTAAAACGGAAATAAAACGAAGTGTTAAAGATGGGCTAAGCGGACTGTGATGTTATTAAGCCAATAAACACTCATGCAAAAATCGAGTCGTCCATGTTTCACCAAAACTTTGTTTTAACAGAGAAATGCCTGGACTGTTATCACGATGATGGTGTTTGTATGCTTGCAATGCTTGATGATGAGCAGATGTATCGAGTGCGGGTAACGGGGCGTTTAAACATTCGTTCAGACGCATCCAAAGTTCTTTATGGACGTTATGCAATGTTTGCAATTGTGCTAAATCCTTTGGACGAATAAAGAAATCCGCGCCCGAACGACATTCTCTATACCAGGCGGGTGGATTGGTGGCAGAGGGAAAGGGATACGCAGCATGGGCTTGACGCATGATGACGCATGATAGTGTTGATTTTGGTTGCCAAGAGGGGATGCTTATCCATGCACAGCATATCAATGACGCCAACTTGTGGGCGTTGACTAATAATCACGAATTCCATTGCATAGATTGGTAATGCGTAGGCGGGGTTGGGGAAGAAAAACAGGTTGACGACTTCGATTTTGGCAGAAGAAATATACAGTCCACGCACTTCACCCTGTTCGCCCAGTGTGCTGCAATGGGTATCGAGGCTTAGAATATCGCTGTTTTTAGTGCGTTCGATATGGCGAAACTCAGCAGGCAAGTCGCTTTCACGAAAGTTATCAAACGATGCCAGCGGCGTGATCGAGTCGTTAATTAAGTTTGCAAATAAACGCATTGGAGGCTCCGACAGATTGGTTTAATGCGGGCAGTAGGCTTGCCCATTGTACAGCGATGTGACTTAGCGGGGTAATCCGTGCTGGTGGGCGTAAGCGTCGAAATATGCGATATTCGGAAGCTCCGAAATGGCGGATGGCGGCGCAAAAAGCTTGTCCTGAGCTTGCCAAAGAGACGCGCCTTATCCGCCTTACGGGTTGTGATTGACGGACAAAACACTCATAAAACCCTGTTGCGCGGTTTGCGGATTAATGACGCGCTGTCAGGTGCGCTAGACCCTAAACTGGAATTGGTGCGCATTTATCCAGGCAATCCGGTGGCTGAGTTCCTAGAACGAAATGACAACTGGCGTGATCATGGGCGTGCAGGTGAAATCGCGGCGTTGGCAAGTAATTTAGTGCCTCCTGATAACCGCGATGCGGCGATTTTGCGTGATTTCGTGCCGGGCGTTTATACGGTGCTAATGCAGCCGGCGAATAGTGCAACGGGTGTGGGGATTGTGGGCGTGGATGCGTTGAACTAAAACCAAGGGTGGTTTAGGTAAAGGCGGTGCTGGCGGGGTTTGCCAGCACCGCTTTTTTTGTGTGCAGAATTTGGTGGGGATGCCTAACTGTTGTTGTGGATATTATAAACTCATGTCTAATCTAGCCTTTGGCGGACTGACTGTTTTCTCTTTTATGCACCTTTTGCGGGCTATTTCTCATGAATAATAAACCTGTATACATTTTTTTTCTGGAAGTGCTACTGTGGCTACCTTTCATGTTTTTGCTTTGGTATGGGGCTGCGGCTTGGCTGACGGTGCCGCTGACTTTATTGATGCGGGCGTCGTTGCTGTTGTTGTTTGCGGATTGGTTTGCTTGGGTTGCGCAAGTGGGTTATTTGCTTGACATTACGACTCGCTTTACGACGGTATCTGCCGCTGGTGTTTCTGGTGGGGTCTTGGTTTTTACGCTGAATCCTTTGATTTTTAGTTATAGTTTGCCTTTTTTTGCGGCGCTGAGCTTAGCCAGTCCCGCGCCTTTTGCGATTCGTATTAAGCGCATTTTGGCGGTTTGGGTTTTCGCGCTGTTGCCTGTGCAGGTGTTTAGTCTGTGTGTGAGTTTGTGCAAGAGCCTATTATTTGACACTGCTGTTGTTGCGAGTGGACAATTGTTTGTTCCTTCCTGGGGTTATGAGGTTGTTGCGCTGAGTTTTCAGTTTGTGACTTTGATTCTGCCTTCGGTGCTCCCTATTATGCTGTGGGTGTGGTTGTATCGAGCTTATTTGCAACAGATTGCTCCTCAATTGCGCTGGCATGAGTAATTCAAAATAGCTCGCTTTTTCATCCAAAATCTATTTTTGTTTATAGAATTTTTTGCATAATGCAGCTTTATATGGCTGCATTTTCCTAACTACAACTGATTTATCTTTTTGCAGAATTTGGCGGTTTATCCGCACAGAGGGGTTTTGCTATGGCTATTCGTGTCGCCTTAAACCATTTGACTAAATACACTTATGATCGAGATGTTTCTATGTCGCCGCAGGTGATTCGCTTGCGTCCAGCGGTGCATTCGCGCACGCCGATTCATGCGTATTCCTTAAACATTCATCCAAAGCCGCATTTTTTGAATTGGTTGCAAGACCCGTTTGGTAATTTTTTGGCGCGGGTGGTGTTTCCTGAGAAAGTTCGGGAGTTTTCTGTAGAGGTGGATTTGATTGCAGAGATGGTGACTATTAATCCATTTGATTTCTTTTTGGAGGAGGATGCTGAGACATATCCTTTCAAATATGATAAGCAATTGCGTAAAGAATTGGCGCCTTATTTTGTAATTGAAGAAGAGGGTGCGTTGTTGTTGGAATGGATGAAAACTGTTGATCGTGGTAAATGTCGGGTGAATGATTTTTTGGTGGGGTTAAATCAGCGTTTGCAACAGGAAATTGCTTATAACATCCGCATGGATCCGGGGGTGCAAAGCTGTGAGGAAACTTTGGCTAAGAAAACTGGGTCTTGTCGTGATTCGGCTTGGTTGTTGGTGCAGATTTTACGGCATTTGGGGTTGGCGGCGCGGTTTGTGTCAGGGTATTTGCTGCAGTTGACGGCGGATGTTAAATCGCTGGATGGTCCTTCTGGACCGGAGGCGGATTTTACTGATTTGCACGCTTGGACTGAGGTGTATTTGCCTGGCGCGGGTTGGGTGGGGATGGACCCGACATCGGGTTTGTTTGCGGGTGAGGGGCATATCCCGCTGGCGGGCAGTCCGAGTCCTTTGAGTGCTGCGCCTATTTCGGGTGCGACTGATAAGTGCGAAGTTGAGTTTTATTATCACAACGAGGTGCGGCGTATTCACGAGGACCCGCGTGTTACTAAGCCGTACACTGAGACTCAATGGCAATTTATTCATGCGTTGGGCTGTAAAGTGGATGCGCAGTTACAGGCGTTGGATGTGCGCTTGACGATGGGCGGGGAGCCGACTTTTGTGTCGGTTGATGATATGGAGGGCGCAGAATGGAATACGGCTGCGCTGGGGGTGAAAAAGCGCCAATTGGCAAATGCGCTTTTGTTGCGCCTGCAAAATCGTTTTGCGCCTGGCAGTGTGCTGCATTATGGGCAGGGCAAATGGTATCCAGGTGAGCCGTTGCCGCGTTGGGCGCTGAGTTGCTATTGGCGACTGGACGGGCATCCAGTGTGGAAAAATCCTAAATACCTCGCCAGTGAGAAACAAACGTATCATTTTATCCAGGCGGACGCTCGGCGTTTTCTGCATGTATTGGCGCACCGCTTGGGCGTGAATACCAAATACGTTATGCCCGCTTATGAAGACCTGTATTACAGTCTGTGGCAAGAGGGAAATCTGTCTGCCAATGTTGATCCGCTCAAAGTGAGCCTGAAAGACAGTGTGGATCGCCGCCGTCTTGCGGCGCAATTGGAAGCGGGTTTGGCTACGGTTGCGGGTTATGTGTTGCCGCTGGGCTGGCGTTTTAGCTATGGTTACGGGCATTGGCGTAGCAGTCCTTGGCCGTTGCGCCGTGAGCATCTGTACTTAACCCCTGGCGATTCGCCCTTGGGCTTGCGTTTGCCGTTGGAGTCGCTGCCTTGGATTGCACCAGAAAAGCGTGATCAACTGGAAAACGAGCGTAGCCTATTTGAATCCCTACCACCGCTGGCAGACAGCTACGAAGACAAGACTCATGCGCCCAATGCGCTGTACAAATCTGAGCATTATCAACAGGATTCAGTGGGTGCTGTTGCCCGCCAGTATAGTCACAGTGTGCAACAGGTGCCGTTGCATCCAGAAATTCACCACCAACAGCCTGATTATGCAGAAGATTTAAGTGAAGTGGTACATACCGCCTTGAGCGTACAAGTGCGCAACGGTGCGCTCTATGTGTTCTTACCGCCCTTGACCCACTTAGAGCATTGGTTAGATTTGCTGGCGAAAATCGAAGCCACCGCCGACGAACTCGACATGCCCGTGTACTTGGAAGGCTATGAACCGCCGTCTGATTGGCGCTTGCGCAAGTTCTCCGTGACCCCCGATCCGGGCGTGATCGAAGTCAACATTCAACCCGCGCATTCCTGGGACGAACTGGTGTACAACACCGAAACCCTCTATGCCGAAGCCCACTATACGCGGTTGGGCACAGAGAAATTCATGCTGGATGGGCGTCACACCGGCACCGGCGGCGGCAACCACGTTACCCTGGGTGGACCTACACCGCCGGAAAGCCCGCTGTTGCGCCGCCCTGATTTGCTCGGCAGTATGTTGACCTATTGGCAACATCACCCCAGCCTGTCCTACCTGTTTTCCGGCATGTTCATTGGTCCCACCAGCCAAGCGCCGCGTATAGACGAAGCCCGCAACGAGAGCCTATACGAGCTGGAAATTGCCCTGCAACAACTGCCCGTTGGCGAAGTGCCGCAGCCTTGGCTGGTAGATCGCGTCTTCCGCCACCTGCTCACCGATTTAACCGGCAACACCCACCGCGCTGAGTTCTGCATAGACAAACTCTACTCACCCGATTCCAACAGCGGGCGCCTCGGCTTAGTCGAGATGCGCGCTTTTGAAATGCCACCCCATCCCCGCATGAGCCTGATGCAAATGCTGCTGTTGCGTGCCCTGATTGTGCGCTTTTGGAAAAATCCCTACCGCCACCGTCTAGTCCGTTGGGGCACTTCCCTGCATGATCGCTGGATGCTGCCGCATTTTATCCGTAGCGACATGAAAGACGTAGTCGAAGACCTGCGCGATCAGGGCTATGAATTCCTGCTCGAATGGTTTGAACCCTTCCTCGAATTCCGCTTCCCGCATTACGGCGAAGTGCGCGTTGGCGACATCCACCTAGAACTACGCATGGCGATTGAACCCTGGCACGTTCTCGGCGAAGAAAGCAGCAACGTCGGCACCGCCCGCTTCGTAGACTCCTCCGTTGAGCGCGTGCAAGTCAAAGTCACCGGACTCACCGACTCGCGCTATGTAGTCGCCTGCAACGGACGGCGCGTACCCCTACACAACACCGGCACACACGGCGAATACGTCGCCGGCGTGCGTTACCGCGCTTGGCAGCCGCCCACAGCCCTGCACCCGCGCATTCCCGTGCATGTCCCCCTGGTATTCGACATCATAGACACCTGGAACGGACGCGCCATCGGTGGCTGCACCTACCACGTCGCCCACCCGGGCGGACGCGGCTACGACATCTTCCCGGTCAACGCCTATGAAGCCGAAACCCGCCGCGTCTCGCGCTTCCACGAATTTGGGCACACCCCAGGCATCATTGAAGTACCGCCCGAATTGCGCGACCTCGGCGGCTTCACGTCCCAATACGAACGCAAAGGACTCATGCAACCGCCGCCCGAAGAACGCAACCCAGATTACCCCTTCACGCTGGATTTACGCCGAGCGCGGGAAGTGGTGTAAAGCGGCAAACACTCAAGAGGGGAACTGAGACCGGGAGCGGTTTGATGACTGAGAGCGGCTGACGGCTACGCCAGCCAAAACGCCCAGCGGCGTGGCTAAGCAGGCACTTAGCCGCTCCCAGCATTTCCTCGTGCCAGCGTACTACGCCGCATGAGAAAAAAAGAACACATGAGATTAGCAATGTTATTACAACACACTGATATTTTACGCATACTCACTGCGCATCAACTTGAATTGCGCGATAAATTTACCGTTAAATCTTTAGCCATTTTTGGTTCAGTCGCACGCAATGAAGCGACTGAACACAGCGATATTGACATGCTAGTTGAATTTAACGCATCGGTGGGGTTGTTTGAGTTCTTAAGTTTGCAAGACTACTTGCAAGAATTACTTGGCAAAGAAGTGGATTTAGTCACCCCCGCCGCGCTGAAACCGCAGTTGCGCGACAAGATTTTGCAAGAGGCGATTTATGCCTAGAGCCTGGCGTTTGCGAATTGAAGATATATTAGAAGCCATCAACAACATTGCAGAAGATATTGCAGCAATGGAATATCAGCAATTTCAAAACGACCGTAAAACCCGCAATTCAGTGATACGGGAATTACAAATCATCGGTGAAGCAGCACGTTATATCCCGCCTGAAATTGAAGCGCGTTATCCAAATATACCCTGGCGTTTAATGCGAGGAATGCGCAATATCCTAGTGCATGAATACTTTGGTGTAGATTGGGCAATTATCTGGCAAACCGCAAAGGTCAATTTGCCGCCTTTAGAGGGTTCGTTGCAAAAGATTTTAGATGACCGTGAATTTTTCTAAACAATAGCACGGTTGGGCTGACGCAACCACGACCGCCACCCGCCTGACGGCATGGAAGCAACTGACGCTGGGAGCGGCTGACGGCTACGTCAGCCAAAACGCCCAGCGGCGTGGCTAAGCAGGCGCTTAGCCGTTCCCAGATTTTTCTTGTGCCAGCGTTCTACGCGGCACGGTGGTCTGCGCGTTGTGCGCAGCGTGCGAAATCGCTCATGCGGCGTGGAACGCTCGCACGAGAGAAACGCCGCTGAGCCCGCGTAGGTCGCATAAGCGATAGCGTCACTTGTGCTGAGCTTCTCGAAGTATGCGACATTCGGAAGCTCAGAAATGGCGGATGGCGGCGCAACACTTCGACTAGGCTCAGTGCAAGAAAGACGCGCCTTATCCGCCTTACGGGTTATACCTCAAAGCAAAACGCTTCTAACAAAGCGAGCAAACGCTCCCTTTGCAAATCTGACGGCAAAGCCTGCCAAGCAGCAAGCAAAGCTTGCTCTTTTTCTCTTTTAGTATCAGTCGAATAAGCTCCTTTGTTTTCATGCAAAATAACTTCTAAGCGTTTGAGTTCCTCACTATTTTCTCGATACCCCTGAAAAAACCAAGACACATTATTATCAAAAGCACGCGCTAATTGATAAAGCTGTGCAGCACTCAAACGATGTTGTCCCAGTTCATAACGCGACATTTGCTGTTGTGTCACATCCAAAATTTCTGCAAGTTGTTCCAGACTCATTTTGCGCTGTTGGCGCAAAGCGCGTAAGCGTTTGCCAATGTGCTTGTCCAAAGCCTTAGCATTTTGCTTCTGCATGATTTCACACTCTTAAAGTGAATATTAGATAAGTATTGACTTATAGAGTGTGATAAAAATACAATCCTGTACACACGTTATAAAGGTAAATACGCTATAGCTCACTTAAAAAGTGTATAAGCCGCTCAAGCTACGATTTACCGTTATTTTTAGCCTTTATTTAGGAGATAACAATGGCAGAAGAAGCGACAGAAAAATCCTTAATTTCAACAGGTACCGCCACAGAACAGCAAGACAAAGCAAAAGTACATGGCAAAATAGCAGAAATTGATAAATCACCTGATGAAATAATCAATCGTTTGCCACCAAATAGCTTGACTCGCCGCTTGTTTCCAACGGCTATAGCTAAACACCTACAACAATATGAACTAGATACGATTGTCATAGAAACTGACTTTAGAAAGAATGTATTGCAAGTTGCACGTAATGCACAGCTACAAGCGGTAGAAGAAATGTATCAAGATTTTCTACAAAAAGGCAAGGCACGAGTTCAAACAGACAGACAAAAAGTGTTTTTTGAATTACTGCAAGAGGCTCGCAAACACACCGAGCAGCAAATAAGCATTTTTCTTAAAGATGTAGATGAGGCTTACATGCGATTAGAGTCTATCAAGCATGAAAAATTAGCTAAAAAATGAAGAAGAACGTATTGCTAACATGATTGATCGTTTTTACCAAACATTCGATGACTATCCTGCTCGCTTGAAAAAGATATTTGATGACAACTTTACCTAGAAATTAGCGTAAATAAAACATAGGAGTGTGCTAACTATAAAGTTAGCAATTCATTTTGTAATCAAGAGAGAGGAAAAACAATGAACATCTCATTAGCATTATCAGGCATGAAACAAAAATCTATATTAATTGGGTTAACCTTGTTTATTCCAACTATTATGGTGTTTATTGCTTCAAGTAAAATACTTAACTCAATAATAGAAAATATTTATATTGTTGCATTATTTTCTATTGTATTCTCATTCATTATTCTTTTACTAGATATAGGCTTAATAGCAACCTATAGACCCGATCGTAAAATATTAATTATTTTTCGTTTTTTAGTTGCTATTTGTATTGGTTTTATTATAGCACATCCAATTGTATTACTGATTTTTGATGATGAAATACAAACAAAAATTGCTCAAAAAAGAATCCACGAAATGGATGCTATAAGAGAAGGATATAGCACTCAACGTAAAGAAATTGAAGAGCAGCTTGAAAATGCCAAAAAACAACAAGAAGACGCATTAAAAAGTAGTAAAATAGAGATAGATGAGTTTCAAGGAATTTATTCTACGCAAATACCTAATCAAGAAATATCAAATCCAAATCCTCAATTGGAAAGATACAATCGCTTGAAGCAGGAAATTCAAGCAAAAATTAACAAATTAAACGCTGATGAAAATAGTAAAAATGGGGAATTAAGCAAAAAAAGAAATGACCTCGCAGACGAAATTAGAGGCGAAGGCAGAACTAATAAATCTGGCTGGGGACCAATTGCTGCGACCTTACAGAGTGATATAGACCGATTAAATAATAGACTTGTTGCGCTTAAAAATCAATTAGTTAGACAAATAAAAGTTCCAC
>DYPD01000017.1 GCA_020720115.1 Thiomargarita sp.
TGTTTCTACAGCACTATTACTTTCTTAGTGCAATTGAACCACCTTAACAGGGCTGCTGAGCTGCTAGCAAAAAGTTTATATAATCGTATTCGTCACAACGTCTTGGGTTCATGTGAATAGTATAAATTTTTTAGCAACTGCGTAACTCCTATGCTTATAGAGAATTTTCGATTTTGCCGCATTAATGCACGAAGCTGCCGCTGTAGGCGACCGTCAGCAGTTCGCGGATTTCGGCAACTAATTCTTCATGTGAGCAAGTGCCTTTTTGCAAAACGGCTTGAAAGCTGTGGGTTAGCAGTTGTTTGTCATACTGGCTCACGTCTTTGGCGGTCATGATGACGACCGGCACATTTTGGCAATCCTCAATGCGGCGCAGATAGGTGACAAATTCAAAACCGCTCATTTCAGGCATGAGTAAATTCAGCAAAATGAGATCGGGTTTTTCGGTGTTGAGGCTGTGTAGTGCTCGCATTCCGCTGTCTGAACTTTTAACCCGCCAGCCAGCGCGTTGCAAGATGGCGCAGAGCATTTCGCGGGTGGTCTCATCCTCATCCACCACCAGCAGTAGCGGCGGTGTGCTGTCATCCGATGGCGCATGACGGCGCTGGGGATTGGTCAAATAATCTACTGCGTCTTCCAGGGTGTCTTTAGGCGAACGAATAAAGCGTTTGGCGATGTTTGCCAACTGGTCGCGGGTTACGGGTTTAAGCAGAAAATCTGCTGCGCCAAATTCGGCGGCGGTACTTTTGTCATCTACCATAGTCAGCATGACGACGGGAATTTGCCTTAACAAGAGGTCATTTTTCAAGGCAGAAAGCACCATCCAGCCGTCCATGTCGGGCATCATGACATCCAGGGTGATCAAATGAGGACGCCATTCGCGGGCTTGCTGCAAGCCGATTTCGCCGTTTTCCGCCAGCATGACTTGGTAGTTCAACGCCAACAAGTGGGTGCGCAAAATGTCGCGGGTGTTTTTGTCATCGTCAATCACCAGCACGCGGTGAGGTTCTGCGCCAGCCACTGTGTCGGGCGCTTGCAATGCCTGAGTAGTATTAGCTAACTCCTTGAGCATTGAGGAGTTTTCTTCTAGTTTGCGGCTGGGTAGGCGGATCGTGAAGCTGCTGCCTATACCCGGCACGCTCTGTAACTGAATGTGCCCGCCGAGCATTTCGACGAAGTGCTTAGTCAGCGCCAGCCCCAAACCTGTGCCACCGTATTTGCGTGTAGTGCCTGCATTTTCTGCCTGAATAAAGGGCTTAAACAGCTTTTGTTGTTGTTCTTGAGTCATGCCAATACCAGTGTCTTCCACCTTGAACAGAATCCAGTCTTCGGTATCTCCCAGTTCGCGCCACAGGGTTAAAGTAATCATGCCCTGTTGGGTGAATTTGCTGGCGTTACTGAGTAAATTGAGCAAACTTTGGCGCAGTTTGGTCAGGTCTGACACCATATAACCTGGGTCTTGCGGGGCTTTAACTTGCAAATGGTTGTCATTTTTCTCCATCAAGGGCTTGGCGGTAACGCTGATTTCATCCACCAGCGTACGGAGCTCAAAGGGTTCAAAAAACACTTCCATTTTGCCCGCTTCGATTTTGGAAATATCTAAGATGTTATTAATCAAATCAAGCACTTGCCTGCCAGATACATGGATTTTTTGTAAATCCGCTACCATGCTCTGCGCTGCTAGTTCTTCGGCTTCTTCCTTGAGTATTTCACTGTAGCCAATCACCGCATTGAGCGGTGTGCGCAATTCGTGGCTTATGCCCGCAATAAACTGGCTTTTGGCTAAACTGGCTTGTTCTGCATCCATGCGCTGTTGCTGCAAAGTGGCTAATTGCTGTTGATACGCACTGAGTGCAGACGCCAAGGGGCGCCATAAAAAAACGTAACCCAACAGCGGCTGCACTAGGAGTAATAGTGCGGTGGCGAGCGTAGCGTCTAAGCGCCAGTGGAACAGCCCGCCGCACAGCGCAGTAGTCAGGCTAAAACGCAACAGGGCAAATAATAGCGAAGGAAATGGGACCGGCTTGCTGGATGACATACCTAGTAGGCTCTTTATAGGTGATGGAATGATTTGAAAACAGTATACTGCGCCCCGCCAGAAACTGCATTTTTGCGCTATCAAATTTGATGCAACTATTTGTATTTTAAGCACTTAATCAATATCCCCGAGAGCAGTTTCAGGCGGAGCGCAGTACAACAGCGGTTACTGCGTGTTTATTTTACTTTATCTTAAACTCTGCCTTATGCCCCCCATTAATTTGCAAACCTTTGATAATAATCATCAATTCGTTGCCTGGTTTCGCCACGCTTCGCCCTATATTCACACCCATCGCGGCAAAACCTTTGTGCTTTCATTTGAAGGCGCAGCAGTGTCTAGTCACAATTTCCGCCATCTCATGCACGATATTGCCCTGTTGCACAGCTTAGGTATTCGCCTGGTGCTGGTACATGGTACTCGCCAACGCATTGAGCGCAATTTGCAAGAGCGGGATATTAAACAACAGTATGCCGAAGGAATGCGGATTACCGACGGAGAATCGTTAGAGCAGGTCAAAGCTGCTTGCGGACAGATTACCTCAGACATTCGTGCGCTCTTGTCTATGGGCTTAAGCCATTCGCCGCAAAGCTATGCCAATATCCGTGTTGTCGGCAGCAATTTTGTCACCGCCAAGCCGCTGGGCGTGCGCGACGGCGTGGATTTCATGCACACGGGCGTGGTGCGGCGGGTAGACAAAGCTGGCATCATTGAGCAATTGGACAATCAATGCGTGGTGCTGGTGTCGCCGTTGGGGTATTCGCCGACCGGCGAAATATTCAATTTATCGGTGGAAGACGTGGCAACTTCGGTGGCGATTGCGTTGCAAGCCCACAAATGGCTGTGTTTAACTGAAGTCAACGAACCCATGAGCGAAGATGGCTATTTGACTTTGCAAGAAGCGCAGGCGTTGGTGGAAACCCGCCAAGACGCTGAGAGTTTTCGGCAATTGCGCAACGCTATTCGTGCTTGTGAAAATGGCGTCGAGCGCGTCCACCTGATTAAGCGCAACATTGACGGCGGCTTGTTGTTAGAACTCTTCAGCCGCGACGGGGTGGGCACTATGGTCAGCCGCGATCCCTTTGAAAATCTGCGCCAGGCAAGCATTGACGACATCGGCGGTATTCTCAGTCTCATCACCCCCTTAGAACAAGAAGGCATTCTGGTCAAGCGCCCGCGTGACAAGCTGGAAGCGGAAATTCACCGCTTTATTGTGCAAGAACGCGACGGCGCTATCGTCGCTTGCGCCGCGCTCTATCCGTACACTGAAGATCGAGCAGCGGAATTAGCCTGTCTGGTAGTCAGCCCGCACTATAAAGGACAAAGACGCGGCGACGCTTTACTGGCGTTTATGGAGCAAGAAGCCCTGCAAGTCGGCATTAACCGCCTGTTTGTGCTGACCACGCACACCGCGCAGTGGTTTCAAGAACGCGGTTTTGTGCCCGCCGATTTAGACACCTTGCCGGTAGACAGACGCCGCCTCTACAACCATCAGCGGCAATCAAAAGTCTTTTTTAAGCCATTGGAATTCAAAGATAAAGCGTCCCTAAATGGCAACCAAACCCTGGCGGCATTCTAGTCATGCAAGGGCTTTGGTTAGCGCAGCAACAGCTACGCTGGCGCGACGATTTACCTAACCCACAGCCCGCGCCTGGCGAAGCCCTGGTGCGCGTGCGCATGGTTGGCATCTGCGCAACAGATTTGCACCTGTGTCGCGGCTATTATCCGTTTACCGGCATTTTGGGGCATGAATTTGTCGGCGAACTGGTCACGCCAGCCGCCCGTGCTGGGCAGCGCGTAGTCGGCGAAATCAATTTAGGCTGTGGACAGTGCGAACTCTGTCGCCAGGGGTTGGGCAAACATTGTGCGCAACGTCGGGTGTTAGGCATCAAAAACTATCCAGGCGCTTGTGCACAATACCTGTGTTTGCCGTTGGAAAATCTGCATCCCGTGCCCGACGCAGTACCCGACACCCAGGCGGTTTTTACCGAACCCTTGGCGGCGGCGCTGGAAATTTTGCAACAGCAGATGCCAACGCCGCAGCAGCGCGTACTAATCATAGGCGCAGGTAAACTCGGACAACTCATTGCCCAAGTGCTGCGTCTAACCGGTTGCGATCTACAGGTTTGCGCCCGCTATCCGCAGCAACAAGCCCTACTGCAACGCCTAGGAATCCCCAGCCTGACAGAAACGGCACTGCCGCAACGCCACTGGGATATGGTCATTGAAGCCACAGGCGCACCCGCTGGACTGGCGCTGGCATTACAAAGTGTGCGCCCGCGTGGTACGCTGGTGGTAAAAAGCACCTTTGGCGGCAACGTCACCCTACCCCTGGCGCAATTGGTGGTAGACGAAATCCGCCTTCAGGGTTCGCGTTGCGGTCCCTTCGCACCCGCTTTGCGCCTGCTGCAACAGGGTTTATTGCATCCCGAATGGCTGATTAGCCACCAATTGCCGCTGGCACAAGGCGAAACCGCTTTTGCATTAGCTGCCCAGCCAGGTGTCGGCAAAGTGCTGTTGCAGTTGTGAGAAAATGCCCCAATACAGCGGTAACCGCTTGAAATAACCTCTAAAAATCCGCCGAGCCACCACCATGAGCCACACAGCCACCCATTCCCTACACGCCGAACAACTCAAGCGCCTCGGTTTAGCCGTGCTGGACACCGAAGCCGCCGCCCTCAACGCCCTGCGCACGCGCATAGACGAGCACTTCGTCGCCGCCTGCGATTACCTGCTCGGTTGCCAAGGGCGCATCGTCGTCATCGGCATGGGCAAATCTGGGCACATCGGCGGCAAAATCGCCGCCACCCTCGCCAGCACCGGCAGCCCCGCCTTTTTCGTGCATCCAGGCGAAGCCAGTCACGGCGATTTAGGCATGATTATCAGCCGTGACGTCGTGTTGGCGCTGTCCAATTCCGGCGAAACCGACGAAATGCTCACCATTTTGCCGCTCATCAAACGCCTAGGCGTACCGCTCATCAGCATGACCGGCAACCCCCAATCCACACTGGCACAAGCCGCCAGCGTCAACATTGACGTCAGCGTCGAAAAAGAAGCCTGCCCACTAGGACTCGCGCCCACCGCCAGCACCACCGCCGCCTTAGCGATGGGCGACGCCCTCGCTGTCGCGCTGTTAGAAAGCCGCGGCTTTTCCGCCGCCGACTTCGCCCGCTCCCATCCGGGCGGACGCCTCGGACGGCGCCTACTTTTGCGCGTCGAAGACCTCATGCACAGCGGCGACAAAGTGCCCCGCGTGCCGCTCGAAGCCAGCCTAGAACAAGCCCTACTAGAAATGACACGCAAAGGCTTAGGCATGACCGCCGTCATAGACGCCGAGCACAAAATTTGCGGCATCTACACCGACGGCGACCTGCGCCGCACCCTAGACGCCGGCATCAACGTCCACCAAGCCAGCATCCGCGAAGTCATGACCCCCGTTGGCAAAAGCATCCAAGCCGAACAACTTGCCGTAGACGCCCTAAGCCTCATGCAGCAACACAAAATCAGCGGCTTACTGGTAGTCAACACCGAACACACCCTCGTCGGCGCCCTGCACATGCACGACTTACTACGCGCTGGCGTCGTCTAAACGGACACACCGCATGACCCACCTACACCTGCTCATCCCGCATTTACAGACACTTGCCAGCTTACCCAACGCGCCCGCCCTGCCCGCCCTAGCGCGTTGGCTCAGCAAAGCCAATAACCAAACCGCCGCTGCCAGCCTAGAAACCAACCTAGCCGCCCTATTCGGCATCACCGCGCCGCTGCCCAGCGCCGCCCTCACCGCCCTAGCCGACTTCAACCTCACCCCCACAGAAGCCCAAAAACACCACTGGTTACGCGCCGATCCCGTCCATTTACGCGCCGATCAACAATTTTTACGCCTTTTCGACGCCAGCGTACTCAACATACAAGCCAGTGAATCCGCCGCACTCACACAACACCTCAACGCCTTCTACGCCAACGAAACCGACGCCCTAACCCTCACCGCCCCAGCGCCCACGCGCTGGTATGCTAAACTTACCCATCATCAACAACTGAACACCCACAGCCTAGAAAGCGTGCGCGGTCTACCCATCCACAACCACCTGCTTACCGGCGCCGACGCCCGCTGGTGGCACAGCCGCTGGACAGAAATCCAAATGCTCCTACACCAACACCCAATCAACAGCGCCCGCGAAACCAGCGGACAATTCAGCCTCAACAGCCTATGGTTCTGGGGCGAAGGGCAGCTCACCGCAGCGCCCACAAAACACTGGCAACAGGTTTACAGCAACGACCCCTTAGCCATCGGCATCAGCCGCTGGAGCCAAACCCCACACAGCCCCCCACCAGAAACCGCCCAAGCCCTACTCGCCCAAGCCCCAGACGGCAGGCTACTGTGCCAGCTACCCCACGCCCAAAACACCCCAGAACAGCTAGAAGAACACTGGTTCGCGCCCCTCCTCACCGCCCTGCGCCACAAACACCTACAAAGCCTCTGGCTCTACCCTGGCAACGGACGCAGTTACCAACTCACCGCCTATTACACAAACCGCTTCTGGAAACGCACCCACCCCTGGTTTACCCAACTTTGCCCAAATTCCTAAATTCACACAAAGAAACCACAGATTTTGTTCAAACAAAGAAAAACCCATGAACACGCCAATGAAAGCATCCAACCCCCAACGCCTTACCCAACAAAAAGGCATAGTGCTATTAATTCTAGCGAGTTTGTTGATTGTGGTTGGGGTCAGCAGCTATTTATTGGTTGCTAACAATGCCAGAATGCAAATAACGCATCAACAAACAATTGATTTAAAAACTAAAGAAGCTTTAGCAAGAGCAAAAAATGCTTTATTGGGTTTTGCTGCAACTTCTTATGATGCTTATGACACACGACATTTTGGTTTATTACCTTGCCCAGATGTAGATGAAGGAACTTCATTACCTGAAGGCGCAGCACACGGCACTTGTGGAAGCAAGAATGTCAACGCAATAGGTCGTTTACCTTGGAGAACTTTAGGTATTGATGCACCTAAAGATGGAGCAAATGAATGTCTTTGGTATGCAGTATCCGGCTATTACAAAAGTGCGAGTAGCACTAGCCGAACTGATATGCTTAATGAAGATATACATGGTTTATTTAGAATTTTTGCACATGATAGTAGCAACGCGCCACCACAACTGGCGGGTAATCCGGCTAAAAATGCAGCTACACGGGCTGTTGCTGTCATTATCGCGCCTGGTTCTGCATTGAATGGACAAGATCGCAGTAATTTAGCAAACAATGTAGATATTTGTGGTGGCAATTACATAGCATCAAATTATTTGGATACCGACACTAACAGTGGAAAAAGCAATAACAGCGTCAGCACTTCAGCAAATACTATTGATGAATTTATCGGCGCATCACAAATGAATTTGCAGGATACATTTAATGATACATTGGCATATATTACAGCAGATGAAATTTTCGCTATTATTAGGCAGCGTAGCGATTACCAAAATATAGTAGCATTAACAAACAAGTTGGCAGTTTGCTTAAAAAATTACGCTGAAAACAATTACAATCCTAATCCTACTACTCCAAGTGTGTCAGAGGTTGATGTGAATGATCATCGCTTTCCTTGGCCAGCCCCTTTGATTTTAGCTGATTATCGGGATACAAACTTGTACATTGATAGCAACACATTGACGCCGTTCAATGGGTTGTATATTGGGCATTTTCCTAGTACCTTAAATCTATCATTTGCACAATACAATGAAGCTCTTGTGCCAATGGATGCAACAATAAAACCTATTAAAAATACAGCAGTTCCACAAAATTTTGTGCAGAACTGTTTAACCGCAACCGATCTTGTTGATTGGGCACATTGGAAAGATCATTTTTTTTATGCCGTAATTGATAAATATGCACCAGATCAAACCTCTGGTTCAACAGCATCAACCTGTGACTTATCTACCTGTTTTAAGGTTAATGAGGCAGAAAATGTAGTAGCAATGGTGTGGTTTAGTAACTCGGCATTACCCTTCGAGAGTCGTAATGCACCACCACCAGTAGAGGATACGGATACCAAACAAAATATAAACAATTACCTGGAGTATGATTTAATTAATAGAGTTTATACTTCTCGTGCCGAATCCAATGATAAAATTGTTTGTATTCAAAAAAACAGTGGTTCAAACATATTACTCGATCCAATTGATTGCTCATGAGACTAGAAAAATGAAAAAAAGCAAAGGCTTTTCCTTAATTGAAATGGCAGTTGTTTTGATGATTGTTAGCCTATTATTAGGTAGCTTGTTAGTGCCAATTTCAACTCAGGTAAAAAATACTCGCTACAATGCAACCAAAGCTAAATTAGAAACTATTAGAGAAGCTCTAATAGGTTACTATTTAGCCAACAATAGATTTCCTTGTCCAGCAACACCAACCACTGCAAGCGCCTCGAATGAAAATGATGAGGCTTTTGCCGCTGGTGAAGACGCCAGCACGGGAATATGTAGCAAGCACTATGGTTTTTTGCCTTCCCGTGTATTAGGGTTGGATGGGTATAGAAATGATGATGGTTTACTGGTAGATAGTTGGAATTATCCATTTTTGTATGCAGTGTATTCCACGATTCAAGAAACGCCGCTTCCTAGTGGTTGCGATACTTCATCAGTTAATTATAAATGGGTATTTACTCAGAAGGATGGGTTATTGCCCGCTAATAACAAGCATGTTGGTTGTACCAGAGGAAATTTATTTGTTTGTCCTGACACACCTTGTGCGGCACCATCTAATGCAAAAACGGCTGCTTATGTGAGCGTTATAGTGCTTTCTGCCGGAGAAAAACGGCAAAGAAAAACACCTTCAGCAAAAGAAAGTGAAAACCTTGGTAGCACTGTTGTGAGCCCTAATATTTCTGGTTTAACTTATTCCTACTCAGACGATCCGTATTTTGTTGCTGCCAAACATAATTCTAATGATTTTGATGATCTTCTTATTTGGATTTCTCCCTACATTCTTTACAACCGTCTGGTGACGGCGGGGGTTTATCCTTAACTGTTTTGGTACATTTTGTTAAATATGTCAGTTATGTTGCATGGTAAAGCAATCCACTTTTGCACTTTTGGTTAAAGAGAAGTTGTCAGTCATATTTTATGGCGCATTATGTCGCTCATAGCCAAAAATGACCGAGGTTGTTGAAAAACTGCAACTATAATTGGCAATATTGAAAAACGCTTTGTTTTTACTGCATTTTTTATCGGGATTTATGGGCTGTGCTGGGGCTACCGCTGGTCGTCATACACAGGAATAAACTGTGAATGAATGCTATTATTGGGGGGAGGAGAGAGTGGCATTCTGTTAGTGAGCACCTTACTATTTGGAGTATGGATGCAGGTAGGCATCTGTATTGGCTTTTTTAGGAAGGACGATGTTGGTATATCGTCTAGTGGTTTAGCCTGTTGCCTATTATCTCTTCAATGTCGAAATTACAGTGAACCCAGGAGTAAATCTCATGAAGACGTATACACTTCGCCCCTTTTTGAAACTGATAGGTATTGGTTTCTTGACTTTAATTTCATATTCGCTGGCTTATGCTGGTGATGCGCCACCGGTTTATACGCCGCCGGTTGTTGATGCCCCTGGAACGACGGTGGGGGGGGGAACTCGCGGTCATGAAAGCGTTGAGGATGATCAGTTTCTCAGTGTGTTAGCGACTCAAACGCATGTGGGTCAGACTATTTCTGCGCAGCCAGTATTGTATTGGGTGCTTACGCATGACATGGAGAGTTCTATCATGGTGAGCCTGAGCAATATGGATGCCGCAATGCAAACGGGGAAGCCTTTGCTGGGCATTGAGGTGGCTCATCCCAAAGCGGGGATTTATAAGGTTGATTTGGCAAAACACCAGGTGATTTTGGAACCTGGTGTAGAATATGCCTGGGGGGTTGAGGCTTTAGTAGATGAGCAGTTTCCTTCTCGAAATCCAAGTTCTATGGCAACTTTGGTGCGCATTCAGCCGCAACTGAAGGTGGCTGAAGCCTTAGCTAAAACTAATGAGTTGGAGCATCCTGCAATCTATGCTCAAGCGGGACTTTGGTATGATGCTTTTGATGCTTTATCTCGGTTGATTGATAAGTATCCTGGTAAAGCGACTGAATTGCACCAATATCGTAGTGACTTGTTGCGACAAATCGGGTTGCAGTAGGTTGCTAAACACGAAAGGATGGTTGCTCAAAGCGAGCAATAAAAGGAATGTATGTCAGAAATACCTAGGACCGACTCTGCAATTCAAAAAAACACTTCATCTTCTTCCCGCCTTTCCAAGCTGAGCCTTCAGTCTGGACACCGCCTACGCGGTATTTCGGTTTTTTTCGTCAGCTTTCTGGTTACTTTAATCCTTTTAGGTGGCTGGCGCCTTGGTTGGTTTCAATCCTTAGAACTTAATGCCTATGATTGGATTGTCCGTTTGCGTCCAGTTCAACCGCCAGATTCCCGTATTTTAGTTGTAGGTATCACTGAAAATGATATTCAGGCTATCAAACAGTTTCCTTTGACCGATGCTAAACTGACTGAAGCTTTGCGCAAACTGTTGGTGTATAAGCCTGCATTGATTGGTTTAGATATATACCGCGATATACCGCATGGTGAAGGGGGTGATGAACTGCTTGCATTGCTTAAGTCTTCAACCTTTATCAGTGTGACTAAAGTCATTGGTAAAGAGGTACCGTCACCGCCAGGTTTGTCCGCCGCCCGTATTGGTTTTAGCGATATGTTGCTCGATCCTGATGCGGTTATCCGTCGTAATCTGTTGTATATGCGGATGGGTAGTGGCGAAACTATCAGTTCTTTTGCGTTTAGTTTAGCCATTGCTTATTTGTGGCAAAATGGCATTGCATTGACTCCAAGTAGTGATAAACCGGAACATTTTTTCTTAGGAAAATCTTTATATCAGCCCTTAAACAAGGGGTCAGGCAGCTACCAGACGATTGATACGGGCGGCTATCAGATCATGCTCAATTACCGCCCAGGTGACGCTGTTGCGCAGCAAGTGAGCCTGATGGATGTGTTAGAAAATCGTGTGCCAGAGGCGCAGATCAAGGACAAAATCGTGTTGCTGGGCACAGTCGCACCGAGTGCTAAGGATATGTATTTTACGCCGTACAGCTACAGTGATAGAGATACGGTGCAAGTGCCAGGTATTTTGGTACATGCGCATATGCTGAGTCAGTTTTTGAATGCTGCTTTAGGCAATGCTGGGGAAGATTCGGCAGAGGGGTTCCCTTACCCGCCCATGATTCGCTTTTTTTCTGATTGGGTAGAAGCATTCTGGATTCTGTTTTGGGCATTTGTCGGTGCTTGGTTGACCTGGCGTATGCAGCATCCGCTACCGTTGGCACTCAGCATTGCCAGTGTTTTTTTGCTACTACCGGGCTGTGGCTTTGTGCTGTTGGTGTATGAGGGGATTTGGATTCCGCTTGCTACCCCGGCAACGACATTCCTGGCGGCAATTATCACTGTCATGAGCGCCCGCCGCGCTTACCTGGCACTTTACGATGCGCTGACTGGCTTGCCAAATCGTGCTTTGTTTATGCGGCAATTGCGGCGTGCTCAGTATGGCGGTTGGTTGTATCGCAAAACCCACCCAAGGCTGGCGCAACCGGAAAAAACGGACTTGCATCTCATTGCTGCGGTGCTGTTGCTGGATTTGGAGCGGTTTAAGGTCATTAATGCCGTGTTAGGACCAGAAACCGGTGATTTGTTGCTGAAAGCCTTTGCCAGCCGCTTGCATAACTTACTGTCCAACTTTATTGGACAAACGCCAGGGGCAAGTGTGCCCAGTTTGGCGCGAGTTGGGGGTACTGAGTTTGCAATGCTTCTGCGTTACCCTAAAAACCCGCAAGAAGTGATTGATTTTACAATAGAAATGCAACATAGCATTATGCAGCCGTTTGCCGTACAGACGCACGAAATCTTTACCTACACCAATATCGGCATTGCGTTAGCCTACACAGGCACAGATCGCGCTCTGCTGCGGGATGCTCATGCCGCGATGAACCGCGCCAAAGCTTTAGGTAAAAATGCGCCAGAGGTGTTTGTTGCTTCTACTGGTTTGGAGGAAATCAAACATTTCCAGATCGAGAGCGACTTGCGCCGTGCAGTGCGACGCCACCAATCCGCTTTTGCTGCCACCAGTTCTGCTATCAATGAATTTCCGGTTTATTACCAACCGCTGGTGTCTTTGAAAACCGGGCGTATTGCCGGCTTTGAGGCGCTGGTGCGCTGGCAGCATCCAACACGCGGTTTGGTTTCGCCCATTGAATTTATTAATATCGCTGAAGAAACCGGTTTAATTGTTGCCATAGGGGAATGGGTGCTCATTGAAGCCTGTCGTCAAGCCTTTGAATGGCAACGCCGTTTTAGTCAGTATGAACAACTGATTCTCAGCGTTAATTTATCAGGCAAGCAATTTGAGCAACTTGATCTCAATGAACGTGTAACCAGGGCTTTGAAAAAAAGCGGGCTTGCGCCGCAACATTTGAAGCTGGAAATCACCGAAAGCATGATTATGAAAGACTTATCCTTGACAGTGGATATTCTCAACCGCTTGAAAGCTTTAGATATTAAACTCAGTATTGATGATTTTGGTACAGGCTATTCTTCATTGGCGTATTTAACTCAATTCCCTACTGATACCCTAAAAATTGACAAAGCCTTCATTAAAAATATGCTTTTAAGTCAACAAGATAGAACTATCGTTAAAAGCATTGCCCGGCTGGCGCATGAGCTGGAAATGGAAGTGACAGCCGAAGGTATCGAAGAAGTTGAACAGCTTTTGCACCTGCACGCATTGGGCTGTGAATACGGGCAAGGCTACTTGTTTTCGCCCCCTGTGCCCTATAATGAAGCAGAAGCGATGCTCGAACAAAATCCCTGTTGGTTACAAAACTAAACAAAAGGTTAGGCGCAAAAAAGAGGCGCAAGCCTTATGCTTGCGCCTCTTTCTTATGCTTTTCTGCCACAGCTAAAAAACATTGATAAACTTGATTAACCTATAAAGAATTTTATAAAAAATACGCAGAAGATTGACTACACTATGAATACAGGGTTTTCTTGTTTGTGGAAAACCTTATAAAAACACAGATTTTTTAAGGCGCTGAAACACCTTGGGAAACCTGACTACCACTTGAGGAGATGTTCATGTCCAAGCAAAAAGACCCGCAAACCGATCTGCAAATAGCCCAAATGGTTAAACATTCTGCCCATCAAATCTGGCTTGCAGGGCTGGGTGCTTTCGTCAAAACACAGCAGGAAAACAATGGTTTATTTGAAGAATTAGTAGCAGAAGGCGAAGCAGCGGAAAAGCGTTGTCGTGAAGAGCGGCAAAATTGTGCGCAGCATTTGCCGCCTAAGCCGCAAGCTGCCTGGAGCCGAATGGAAAATAGTTTTGAAGAACGGGTTGCACAGGCTGTCAACCGTCTGGGCGTACCTTCCCGCAAGGAGTTGCAAAATTTAACAGAGCAAGTAGATACCTTAGCCAAACATCTACAACAGCTCCAAGTCGCTGGACAGCTTAGAAATTAAGTCAATACGACAAACTCACAAGCGCGTTCTACCCTCAGCGGAACGCGCAAAAGCCTCAGCTTCTTGTGCGCTAAAGCGTTCATAAGGAAAACGCAGGCTCACGCAGTAATGTCCCGCCTCGCTAAAGGTTTCCAACTTGCCTTTTCGCCCATAATAGACACTCAAGCGTTGCCGCAGATTATCCAGCGCGATGCCGTTGCCCCTGCCTTTACGTTCCACCCAAGTATCGGCTGGCGGCAGTGGATTTTCTATATCAATTTTGATGTCGTGCTCGTCGGTTAAGCCGGTAATCACAATCACCCCGCCTTGCGGCAACGGCTGTATGCCGTAATAAATGGCGTTTTCCAGCAGGGGTTGTAGGCTGAGTTTGGGTACGAGCGCATCCTTTGGCACTGCATCCAATTGCCATTTCACTTGCAGGCGATTACCCAAACGCAAGCCCTCAATACGCAAATAACGCTCACACAGGCTGATTTCGTCGGCTAACTGCACGCGCTTTTTAGCATCGCTGAGCGTGGCACGAAATAATTCCGACAAATCTTCGACTGCTTGCTCGGCTAACTCGGCATCAATGCGCGTCAAACTGGCAATGGTGTTCATGCTGTTAAATAAAAAATGCGGGTGAATTCGCGCCTGCAATGCTTGTACACGAAACTCAGCCTCGGCTTCTGCCTTCAGTCGCCAATGGTAGCTAAGGTGAAAATAATGTAGCGCGATAATGCTCACCACTGCGCTGATGCCCAAATTGCGTAGCATGAACACGGGATACTTAAAAGGCGCAATGCTCACATCGCCCATGCCTTTAATCACTAGGTTACTGTTGGGCACCACAATCATCTGGTCAAAACCTGGCGGCGGCGTGAGCGCAGCGGCAGGGTCTAGCCAAAATAACCAGGCTAAGTGACTGTAAATAGAGGTAATCAGCATCACTAATAAATGAATTAACACTGCTGACACCAGGCGTTGACGCTTTTCCAGCCAATGGCGAGCAGGGCACAAAAACACGATGCTACTCAACACCACTGCATGAACAAACAGGGAAACACTGATAATGCTGATAAATTTATGTGTGGGAAACCCCAAAGGCGCTAACACAATCACTAAGGCTAAAAGCTGCGCCAACAATAAGCCGCTCCAAATCAAGCGCGGCTGGCAAAAATCCGGCAAAAAAGGCGTTTCTGACAGCGGTGGAAGAGACATGAGTATTCCTGTGGATAAAAGGTATTGATCGTCAAGGCGTTTGGCATAGCCGTCTGGTAAAAGTTAGGGTTAATTTCAAAGCAATCTTTCTATGGGTAATGCCTTGGATAACAATAAAATGGCGTTTTTTGCGCAGCAACACCTTGACCTTCAAGATAGAAGAGTTTATTTTTACACGTTTCTCTTGTTTTTTGTCCAAAGCATTAGATTCCCGTGTTCATTCAACAAAATCTCTTTATTAAATAAGGGATTAATTGCAGATTAAGGGTTAAGCGTGTAAACCCGCATTGCAAAATAAGCGTGGCGCTAACATTATCTGCTTTAAGAAGTGCGGTAGTAAGGCACTTCTGCATACTAAACTAATGTGTACAAAGGGGGGCCAACGTGGCCAATGAAGCAGAAATCTTAACTGGTGCTGAAATACTCGTCCGTTGCTTAGAGCAAGAAGGTGTTGAATTCATCTTCGGCTATCCAGGCGGCTCTGTTCTGCACATTTATGACGCGCTCTTTACACGCGATCATGCCAATAAAATCCAGCATATACTGGTACGCCATGAGCAGGGCGCTACTCATGCTGCGGATGGTTATGCACGCGCTACCGGCAAACCTGGCGTGGTGCTGGTAACTTCCGGTCCGGGTGCGACCAATGCAGTCACTGGGATTGCAACCGCCTACATGGATTCCATCCCAATGGTGGTCATTACCGGTCAAGTACCTACGACCTTGATTGGCAACGACGCGTTCCAAGAAGTGGATTCTGTTGGCATCACGCGCCCCTGTGTAAAACACAATTTTCTGGTCAATGACGTTAAAAATTTGGCTATGACCATGAAAAAAGCTTTTTATATTGCCACCACTGGGCGTCCAGGACCTGTAGTTGTGGACATTCCCAAAGACATTACCGCACACAAAACCCTGTTTGCTTATCCTGACAGCATTGAATTGCGCTCTTATAAGCCCGTATTGAGCGGTCATCCGGGGCAAATTCGCAAAGCTGCCGAGCTGATTTTATCCGCCAAGCGCCCGGTAATTTATACTGGCGGCGGCGTTGTATTGAGCAATGCGACAGAAGAACTAACCCAGTTTACCCGCTTACTCCGCTACCCCATTACGCAAACGCTGATGGGTTTAGGTGCGTATCCAGCAACCGATAAGCAGTTTATCGGCATGTTAGGCATGCACGGCACTTATGAAGCCAACATGGCAATGCACGAATGTGACGTGCTCGTTGCTATTGGTGCTCGTTTTGATGACCGCGTGACCGGCGATGTAAAAAAATTCTGTCCCCATGCCAAAATTATCCACATAGACATTGATCCCTCTTCCATTTCCAAAAATGTACGGGTGGATATTCCTATTGTGGGCGATGTTAAGCATGTGTTAATTGACTTAACTAAAGAGATTCGTGACAGCGGGCGCAGTCCTGGAGAAGACGCTTTAACGCAATGGTGGGCGCAGATTCATAACTGGCAGGAAAAACACTGTCTCTACTATGATCGCAACAGCGAACTTATCAAACCGCAAGCCGTCATTGAAACCCTATACGAATTGACGGGCGGCGATGCCTTCATCACTTCTGACGTAGGTCAGCACCAAATGTGGGCTGCACAATTCTACAAGTTTGACCAGCCGCGCCGTTGGATTAATTCCGGTGGCTTAGGCACAATGGGATTTGGTTTACCTGCCGCTATCGGCGTTAAGCTCGCCTATCCGGATCGCCCAGTTTTCTGCATTACTGGAGAAGCCAGCATTCAAATGTGCATCCAGGAGCTTTCAACCTGCAAACAATATGACTTACCGATTAAAATCATTTGTTTGAATAACCGCTACATGGGCATGGTGCGGCAGTGGCAAGAAATGTTCTATGACAAGCGTTATTCGCATTCCTACATGGATGCTTTGCCAGATTTCGTTAAATTGGCAGAAAGTTATGGACATCTCGGCAGATACATTACCAAGCCCGAAGCGGTGAGGTCTGCCTTGGAAGAAGCGATGGCTATTCAAGACCGCCTCGTATTCATGGATTTTATTACTGATCCAGCAGAAAATGTTTTCCCGATGGTTGCAGCCGGCAAAGGACAGCACGAAATGGTGCTGTCCCCCCTGTCACCACAGACGCCAGTTGAAAGGGAGTTAGCCTAATGCGTCACACCATTTCAGTTTTACTGGAAAACGAAGCAGGAGCACTGTCCCGTGTTTCAGGTCTGTTTTCCGCACGCGGCTACAACATAGAATCACTCACTGTTGCGCCAACCGAAGACCCCTCTTTATCTCGCATGACCATAGTGACCTATGGTTCAGATGAGGTGATAGAGCAAATAACTAAACAACTCAACAAATTAGTTGATGTAGTTAAGCTTCTCGATCTAACCGAGGGTGCGCATATCGAGCGCGAACTATTGCTAATTAAAGTCAATGTTAATCAGCCCGCAGTCTGTGATGATCTCAAACGCATGACTGACATTTTTCGTGGGCGCGTGATTGATGTCAGCGATGCTTGCTATACCATCGAACTGACAGGTACGGGCGATAAACTGGACGCTTTCATTAAAGCCGTCAACCCTAAACTCATCGTTGAAACTGTGCGCTCTGGCGTCTCTGGCATTGCACGGGGCAATCGCACCTTGCGGACATAAAGCTTTAACTGCTGCTTGCGTTCCTCGCTCCCTGAGCTTGTCAAAGGGAATAAGGAAGGCAAGCAGCAGGTTTTTTTGGGATAAAACTTATGGGTTTGTACGAAACTGATTTCTATGCGTGGACACAACAACAAAGCCAACTGCTCAAAGACGGACAATTAAATCAAATTGACATTGCCAATCTGATTGAAGAAATAGAAAGCATGGGCAAATCCGAACTGCGCGAACTAGAAAACCGCTTAGAAATTCTGTTTATGCACTTACTCAAATGGCAGTTTCAACCTCAATATCGTGGCAACAGTTGGCGTTACAGCATTGAAGAACAACGTGCAAAACTTGTCGAACATCTTGAAGATAATCCTAGCCTCAAACACAAACTGCCGCAAGCCTTAACTCGCGCTTACAATCATGCAATTCGTAGCGCAGCCAAAGAAACCAATCTTGCCAAAAAGACATTTCCTCCAATTTGCCCTTGGACTTTTGAGCAAGTGATGAATGAAGTGTTTTTGCCTGAGTGATTTGTTCAGAATATTCAAATGAATCCTAACAAACGTCGGCGCTTGGCTGAAGAAGCAGAAAAAGAAGCGCAGGAGTATCGTAATAGAAACGAACATCTAGCCGCAGCCCGAACATTTACAAAAGCAGCGGAGTTGTGGAAAGGTTTTGACGAATTAAAATATGCTCAGGCTTTATATCATGCAGGAAGCTTGTTTGGACAAGTAAGAAAATATACTCAAGCAGAATCTGATTTAAACAAATCACTCTCTATTTTTATAAAGCATTTCAATTCAGACCACCAAGATGTTGCTGCTTGTTATCATGAACTTGCAATAGTTTATAGAGAAACAGGAAACAGTAGTAATGCTGAAAAGTTATATCAAAAAGCACTTGATATTCGTAAAAAAGAATTACCTGAAGACAGCCCAGACATTGCCGCAACCTTGAATAATCTTGCTAACCTTTATTCTAATCAAAAAAGATATAAAGAAGCTCAACCGCTCTTGGAAGAAGCTGTTAGAATTTTAGAAAAACACTTTCATAAAAGCCATCAATCAATTGCTAAACCATTAAATAATTTAGCTTTAATTTATAATGACAATGGTGAAAATTTGAAAGCTGAAGAGTATCTTGAACGAGCAGCACTTATAGATTCCCAGTATATAGCGATTGAATCAATATCAAATTATTTTAAGCTACTACCAAAACTGAAAGAATCAAGAAAAAAATTAGCAGAAACAGAAAAACTTGTCTCTCTAGGTCGCCTGTCAACTATGATGGCACACAACATCAATACACCAGTGGGAATAATTCGAGCCAAGCTAACAGGTGCATTAGACGACTTAGAGCAGGGTTTATTTCATCGAGATGAACTAAAACCCTTATTAGAAAGTACCTTAAAACAAGTTCAGCGGTTGCACGATATTGTGGCAAAATTTCGTCAATCCGCTAAAAGCGGAGAAGCTCAACAAGAACTTATTGACTTAAATGTATTGATTCAAGACGTTGCTTCTTTTGCAAAAGAACAACTCATAGCTCATCATATAGAGCTTGACTTACAATTAGAGCAAGATAGCCAACCATTGGTACTCGGCAATTCCTTTGAGTTACAAGAAATTTTAGTTAATTTAATCAGCAATGCTAAAGAAGCACTTGATAAACAAGCACGGGCTAAAATCTGGATTAAAACGTGGGTTGCACAAGACAAAGCAGGTTTTCAAGTAGAAGATAATGGCATGGGGATTCCTGCTGAAAATCAAAAAGACTTATTTCTTCCTTTTATGAGTCGTAAATCAGAAGGCACAGGCTTAGGTTTATATACGGCACATCAAGCTATCCAAGCCATGAAAGGCAAGTTAGAGTATCGCCCCAGTTCTGCAGGGGGGGCTTGTTTTATAATCAGCTTACCAAGAGAACAGAAAGAACATGGAACGTAAATACCGTTTATTAATTATTGATGATGAACAAGCTATTTTGGACACTTATAGCAGTTATTTCCTCAAGCGCGGTTTTGTCGTGGATACCTGTGATAATGGTGAAGAAGGCTTAAAACGCTTATTAGAAATAGATTATGATGTTGCATTGGTTGATTTAAGAATGCCTAATTCTAAACTAGATGGCTTAGAAGTGATTCATCAAGCGGTTGAACAAGATACCAATGCTGACATCATTGTTTTGACTGCACATGGTGATAAACAAGATGCAGTAAAAGCACTGAATTATGGAGCAGATGCTTGGTTTGATAAGTCAGGTAGTGATATAGGTGAAATATTTACGCGAGTGAAAGAATTAGCCGAAGGAATGCCACTAGAAAAGCTTCGTGCTATTTTAGCTGCTTTGCCAGAGGATGACTAAATGGAGTCTGCTGAAAAATACTATTATTTTGATGCCAATGCACTATACAAAAAATATCAAGAGGAATTAGGTAGTTCTAGCATACGCCAATTAATTGAAAACGCCCAAAAACCTATCCTTATTTCACGTTTAACCGTTTTAGAAGTTTTTAGCCGTTTAGCAAAAGCCTACCGTACTGGAAATGCGGTACAGCATTGTCGCCATTGCGATAAAATTATTGAATCATCGAAACTTGGAAAACGTGCCTTAAGTAAAGCAACTGAGATTTTAAAAGAAGAAATATTGCATCATTTTCCATCAAATGACTATACATTTCAAATAATACCCATGCCTAAAGGTGTATTTAGAGCGGCAGAAACCATCGTGCAGCAATATGCAATTGAAAATAAACTGGGTATCGGTAGCATGGACGCATTGCACTTAGCGATTGTGCAGAAATCAGATTTAGATTTACCTATAATTAGGGTAAGTTCTGATAAAGCTTTATTAAATGCTTGTGAAAAAATGAAAATTGAGTATATCAATCCACAAGATGAAAAAACAATTCAGTCTCTTAATCTTTTATTTAACAACCACACACCAAAATAAGGACAAACATGAACATCTATTACGATAAAGATGCCGATTTATCTTTAATCCAAAGCAAACAAGTCGCCATTATTGGCTACGGTTCACAAGGACACGCCCACGCCAATAACCTTAAAGATTCCGGCGTGTCTGTCGTGGTTGGTTTGCGTCCTGGTTCTTCTTCTGCAATCAAAGCTCAGAATGCCGGTTTGACAGTCAAATCCATTGAAGAAGCAGCGAAAGAAGCTGACTTGGTCATGCTTCTAGCACCTGACGAACATCAAGCGCGTGTTTACAAAGATCAAATTGAACCTAACATCAAAGACGGTGCTGCATTGGCTTTTGCTCATGGCTTTAATATTCATTTCGAGCAAATTCAACCGCGTGAAAACTTAGACGTAATCATGATCGCACCTAAAGGTCCAGGGCATTTAGTGCGCTCAACTTACACACAAGGCGGCGGCGTACCTTCTTTAATTGCTGTGTACCAAGATGCTTCTGGTCAAGCCAAAGAACTGGCTTTGTCCTATGCTTCGGCTAATGGCGGTGGTCGCGCTGGGGTAATTGAAACGTCATTTAAAGAAGAAACCGAGACTGATTTATTTGGCGAACAAGCAGTGCTTTGCGGTGGTTTAAGTGCGCTTACACAAGCAGGTTTTGAAACCCTGGTTGAAGCGGGTTATGCCCCAGAAATGGCGTATTTTGAATGTTTGCATGAGTTGAAGTTGATTGTGGATTTAATGTATGAAGGCGGTATTGCCAATATGCGTTATTCGATTTCTAATACCGCAGAATACGGTGATTTAACTCGTGGTCCGCGCATTATTACCGAAGAAACCAAAAATGAAATGCGCAAAATCTTAAAAGAAATTCAAACGGGTGAATTTGCGCGTGAATTTATTGGTGAAAATATGACGGGGGCGGCTACGTTGAAAGCGAAGCGTCGTATTGGTCGTGCGCATCAAATTGAAATTGTGGGCGAGAAATTGCGTGATATGATGCCTTGGATTAAAGCGAATAAACTGGTTGATCACAGCAAAAACTAATTAAGACAAGCGCATAAAAAAACCGCCTTCAAGGCGGTTTTTTTATGCGCTTAAATTGTGAGTACAATTCACTTTACTTACGCATCTTGCGCAATTTTTGTATTGCTTGAATTTGTGCCATCGCCTCAATCAGTTCAGCCTGCGCTTTCGCGTAATCAACGCCAGCCTGTTTGTCTGTCAGCAATTTCTCGGCGCGTTCTTTAGCCTGTAGAGCAGCAGCTTCGTCCAAGTCTTTAGCCCGTAACGCAGTATCAGCTAGGATTGTTACCAAATGCGGCTGAATTTCTAACATGCCGCCAGATACATAAAAAAACTCTTGATGATTTGCATTAGTTTGTACCCGCACTTCGCCAGATTTCAAAAAAGTCAACAAAGGGGCGTGGCGTGGAGCGATACCAACTTCACCCATAGTCGCAGGAGCAAATACCATTTCAGCAAGACCTGAAAAGATTTCTTCTTCAGCACTAACGATGTCAACATGAATAGTCATTGCCATAGCGATTACCTTTAGCGGATATGCAGGGAATTTTTCCCTGTATATCTTAAGTCTTTAGAGTCTCTTAGCTTTTTCAACAGCTTCTTCAATTGAACCCACCATATAGAAGGCTTGCTCTGGTAAATGGTCATATTCGCCATTAACGATAGCTTTGAAACCCGCAATAGTGTCTTTTAATGAAACGTATTTACCAGGTGAACCGGTAAAGACTTCGGCAACGAAAAAGGGTTGAGATAAGAAACGTTGAATTTTGCGTGCGCGAGCAACGGTGAGTTTATCTTCCTCAGATAGTTCATCCATACCCAGAATAGCAATAATGTCCTTCAATTCTTTGTAACGCTGCAAAGTGCCTTGCACGCTACGCGCAACATCATAATGTTCTTGACCAACTACTAGAGGGTCTAGTTGGCGGCTTGTTGAATCCAGGGGATCAACTGCCGGGTAAATCCCTAACTCGGCAACTTGGCGTGAAAGCACAACGGTTGCATCCAAGTGTGCAAAAGTAGTCGCGGGTGATGGGTCAGTCAAATCGTCTGCGGGTACATAAACTGCCTGAATAGAAGTAATAGAGCCTGTCTTGGTAGAAGTAATGCGTTCTTGAAACTCACCCATTTCTGCCGCCAAAGTAGGTTGATAACCTACGGCTGAAGGCATACGCCCTAACAGCGCAGAAACTTCTGTGCCTGCTAGAGTATAGCGATAGATGTTGTCAATAAATAACAACACATCACGGCCTTCATCACGGAAAAACTCCGCCATTGTCAAACCAGAAAGCGCCACACGCAAACGATTGCCAGGTGGTTCATTCATTTGACCATAGACTAGCGATACTTTATCCAATACACCACCTTCGCTCATTTCATGATAGAAGTCATTACCTTCACGAGTACGTTCGCCTACACCTGCAAATACAGAATAACCCTTGTGCTCAATAGCAATATTACGGATAAGCTCCATCATGTTAACAGTTTTGCCTACACCCGCACCACCGAACAGACCAACCTTACCACCTTTAGCAAAAGGACACACCAAGTCAATTACTTTAATGCCGGTTTCTAACAGCTCATTACTAGCAGCCAAATCAGCAAAAGCTGGTGCTTTACGATGAATCGCCCAACGAGTTTCTTCTCCAATATCACCTGCTTCATCAACTGGATTACCGAGTACATCCATGATACGACCAAGCGTTTTTTGACCAACAGGGACAGTAATAGGTTTGCCGGTGTTTGAAGTCGCCATTTCGCGTTTCATGCCATCAGTAGAACCCATTGCAATGGTACGCACTATACCGTCACCTAATTGCTGCTGCACTTCCAGGGTCAAACCGTTTTCTTCTACGATCAAAGCATCATAGACTTTAGGCATGTGCTCACGGGGAAATTCGACATCCACCACGGCGCCAATGATTTGTACAATTTTGCCCGAACTCATGATATTCCTCTTAAAAGCTGTAATAAGGTGATACCTGGAAAAGAATTAAACAGCAGCAGCGCCCGCAACGATTTCTGAAAGTTCTTGCGTAATTGCTGCTTGGCGTGCCTTGTTATACGCCAACTGCAATTCATCAATAAGATTACCCGCATTGTCAGAAGCACTTTTCATAGCAACCATACGCGCTGATTGTTCACATGCGATGTTTTCCACCAAACCTTGATAAACACGGGATTCAACATAGCGCGTCAAGAGATTTTTCAGCACTTCTTCGGCGTTTGGTTCGTAAATATAATCCCAGTGATGCTTTAAGCTTGAATCTTCTGTTGCTTCAATTGGCAGTAGTTGTTCAGCAACTGGTTGTTGAGTCATGGTGTTTATAAAACGGTTATAGATCAGAACTAGATGATCAATTTCTCCGCTTTCAAATTTATCCAACATGACTTTAACAGAACCAATCAACGACTCAACAGAAGGAGAGTCGCCTAAATGTGCAACCTGAGCAACAATGTTTGCACCAATGCGCCTAAAAAAACTACTGCCCTTATTGCCGATAACACAGATTTCTAGATTGATTTTTTTTGCTTGCCACTGCTTCATTTCTGTCAAGGCTTTCTTAAATAAGTTGGTGTTCAAACCACCGCACAGTCCACGATCAGAAGAAACCAAGATAACACCCAGTTTTTCTACTGAACGTTCACGCATATAAGCATGTTTATATTCTGGATGCGCATTGGCAAGATGCCCAATTACTTTACGGATTTTTTCCGCATAAGGGCGTGAACGTTCCATCTGCGTTTGCGCTTTGCGCATCTTACTCGCTGCCACCATTTCCATTGCACGGGTAATTTTTTGCGTATTCTTTACGCTGGAAATTTTGCCACGAATTTCTTTGCCGCTTGCCATGCTGTTTTTATCCTATCGCCTTGGGTTTTTCTTACGCGCACAGTTGTGCTTAAGTGTTACCAGGTGTGATTGGCTTTAAAATCGTCTAACGCCTTTTTCAAGCCACTTTGAATCTCATCAGTGTAGTCGCCGCTGGCATTGATTTTATCTAATAAGGTTTTGTGGTTATTGCGCACATAAGTATGTAATGCTTGTTCAAAATCAACAACTTTTTTCACAACCACATTATCCAGATAACCTTCATTTGCAGCGTATAAAGAGACAGCCATTTCAGCTACAGTTAGCGGAGAATATTGCTTTTGCTTCATTAACTCAGTAACACGTTGACCACGCTCAATCTGTTTCCGCGTTGTTTCATCTAAATCTGAAGCAAATTGTGCAAAAGCAGCTAATTCCCTGTATTGCGCTAAACTTAAACGCACACCACCGCCAAGCTTTTTAATAATCTTAGTTTGTGCTGCACCACCTACACGAGAAACAGACAAACCCGCATTGATTGCTGGACGAATCCCCGCATTAAACAAATCAGTCTCAAGGAAAATCTGACCATCAGTAATAGAAATCACATTGGTGGGAACAAAGGCTGACACGTCACCCGCTTGAGTTTCAATGATAGGTAAGGCAGTAAGTGAACCGGTCTTACCTTTAACTTCACCATTGGTCATCTTTTCCACATAATCTGCATTCACCCGTGCAGCACGTTCAAGCAAACGCGAATGCAGGTAGAAAACATCACCTGGATAAGCTTCACGACCTGGTGGGCGACGTAATAATAAAGATACTTGACGGTACGCCCAAGCCTGCTTAGTCAAATCATCATATACGATCAGCGCATCCTCACCTTTATCACGAAAATATTCACCCATCGCACAGCCTGCATAGGGTGCAATGAATTGCATTGCAGCAGAATCAGAAGCAGAAGCAGCCACAATAATAGTGTGCGCCAGCGCATCATGTTCTTCCAATTTACGCACGACATTGGCAATAGAGGATGCTTTTTGTCCAACTGCCACATAGATACATTTAACGCCAGCGCCCTTTTGATTAATGATCGCATCAATAGCCAAAGCGGTTTTTCCTGTTTGGCGATCACCAATAATAAGTTCACGTTGACCACGCCCAATAGGCACCATGGCATCAAGTGCTTTCAAACCTGTCTGCACTGGCTGACTAACAGATTTGCGGGTAATAACCCCAGGCGCAACCTTCTCAATCGGAGAGGTTGCCTGCGCCTCAATAGCGCCTTTACCATCTAAAGCAACCCCCAGCGAGTCCACAATACGTCCAAGCAAAGCTTCGCCAACAGGCACCTCTAAGATGCGCCCGGTACATCTTACCCAGTCGCCTTCGGTGATGTGCTCATAAGCGCCTAAAATCACCGCTCCTACTGAATCACGCTCCAAGTTTAAAGCCATGCCGTAGGTATTATTAGGAAACTCCAACATTTCCCCTTGCAACGCATCGGCAAGCCCGTGAACACGCACAATACCGTCAGTTACGCTGACGACAGAGCCTTCACTGCGAGCTTCTGTTGCCGGTTCGTAATTTTGAATTTTTTTCTTAATCAGTTCACTGATTTCGGATGGATTAAGCTGCATGGTATTCTCTCAAAAGCTGTATCTGAGCGGGCTTACCCGCGAAATGGAAGCATCAAAAACCTAATTTAACCGTGCAAATGGGTAGCTAGTTGTTGGTAACGCCCCAACACAGACAAGTCAACAACCTCATCACCAACACGAATCAGCCAGCCTCCCATTAACGCTTGGTTAATGGTAACTTCTAGCTCCACCTTTTTTCCAAAGCGTTGCTCTAAAGCATCAGTAAGTTCTTTTTTCTGCAGAGATTCAAGGGGATAAGCAGAAACCACTTCAACTCTAATATAGTTTTCATGTATGGCTTTTAATTTTTCAAATTGCTTAACCATCTCAGGCAATACCGCTAAGCGACCATTACCAACTAACAATTTGATAAAATTTTCAACCTGCTCATCAAAACTCAGCTCAGACTGCTCTTTACAAAGTTCTGACAAAATTGTGCGCAATGCCGCTTTATCAAAGCTTGGGTTTTTCACCAACTTAGCCATTTCTGGTTCAGCAACAACCACATCAAGAAAACTTAAAACATTCACCCATTGAAGTAAGGCATCTGTTTCTGCTGCAAGCTCAAATACTGCAGCTGCATAGGGTCGTGCCAGGGTTGCAAGTTCCATACTTTCGTCCTAGAGTTTGCCCGCTAGTTTGGTAATGAAATCACTGTGTGTCTGAGCACTTACCTCGCGCTCCAAAATCTTATAAACACCGCCCAAGACCAATTCGGCAACCTGTCCACGCAGTTGCTCTCTAGCGCGATTCATTTCCTGCGCAACCTCAGCTTGCGCTACGTCAAGCTGACGGCGACCCTCAATGCGCCCGGCTTCTTTGGCTTCCTCAACGATTTCGTTTGCACGCTTACTAGCCTGCGCAATAATATCAGCAGCTTGCTGCTTTGCCTCACGCAAACGCTCAGTGGCTTTTCGCTCCGCCAAAACCAACTCATGCTTGCCGCGTTCAGAGGCCGCAAGTCCATCAGCAATGCGTTTACTGCGATCCGCCATCATTTTTGTCATCGGCCCCCAAAGAAACCGATTAATAAACCAGACCAATACAGCAAACGTAAGCATTTGACCTAATAAAGTGGCAGTTACGTTCACGTATTACCCCCTGTAAAAACTTTATAAACTAAATTAAAAGTCATTGCTAGACTTTAATGAGCGCCCACAGTTTTAGCAACTTGGGTCATGAATGCACCGACAAACGGATTTGCGGTTACAAACCACATAGACAAACCTAAAACAATCATAGGGAATGCTTCCATTAAACCGCCTGTAAACAGCATTTGCCCCATTAATTGAGGACGCAATTCAGGCTGGCGCGTAATGCCTTCTAGGTATTTAGAACAAATCATACCCCAACCTAACGCGGAACCCAGCGCTGCACTTGCTAAGATAACGCCAGCACCGATTGCAGTATAAGCATAGATCATGCTAACAGCATTCATGATTTCAGGGGACATTAAAATTCTCCTTAAGTGGATGTCAAAGTTAAAGTACTAATAGTGAAAGAAAAAAGGTTGGAGATATTACCTAAGCAAATTAATGCGCTTCAACCTCCTGATGCGCGATACTTAAGTAAGCAATGGTCAACAACATAAAAATATAGGCTTGCAGAGTAATCACCAAGATATGAAATATAGCCCATATACCACCCGGAATGAACTGGAGCCACCAAGGCAACAAAGCAATCAATAAGAAAATCAATTCACCAGCAAACATATTTCCAAAAAGACGCAGGCTCATACTGACCGGTTTAGACAGCTCTTCAATAGTTGTCATAAGAACATTAAAAGGCATTAATATGATTTTAACAAAAATATTGCTTGCGGCAAAAGGATGAAATAAAAATAGCTGCATGTAGCCCCAACCGCCTTTAATTTTTATATTGTAGTAAACCATCATAGAAAATACGGTCAGAGATAAACCAAAGGTGGTACTTAAGTCTGCAGTAGGAACAACCTTCAGCGATTCAACACCAACAAAAGATGCTATTAATGGAAGTAAATCAACTGGCACCAAATCCATTGCATTCATGAGGATAATCCACATAAAAATCGTTAACGCTAATGGGCCAATAATAGGGTTATAGCCATCAAACATTTCTTTAACTTGTTTTTCAATAAATTCAAGGATAACTTCCAAAACATTCTGCAAACTGCCAGGCTTATCAGATACCAGATTTTGTCCAACAACATAAGCTGCCCAACCCATTAAACCCGCCGTTATCCAGCCGAAAAATAGGGTATCCAGATTTAGTGTCCAGAAACCTTCACCTATACTTAAATTGGTTAAGTGGTGGGATATGTACTCAGTTGGACTATTACTCACAATGATTTACTCCGCGCTTTCTCTTTTAGAGAGATTAAGAAGAGATTAAAAATCTATTTAAGGCTTTTTAAGCAAGAAGCCAAGCTGTGCAACGGCAAATGCAGACATTAAGGCTAAGGGAGACAACTTTAGCCAGAGCATACCTGCCACAAACAAGACCAATGTTACAACGAAACGTTGAATAATACCAAGATAAAGAATAGTTACTTCGCTACCAGGAGAAAGCCTTGCTGTATTAGCCGCAAGATGCAAGCTGCGATCAGCTTGCCAAACATTTAACATGGCAATTGAACCACCAAAAGCGGCAGACTGCGCAGCATACAAATCCTGGTAACAAAAAAAACCGATAACTGTCAATAGGACTACAATAAGCTGAATAAATAAAATTTTACTAGCGCCTGTTACTGGAGCTTCAGATTTTTCAGAATCCGCCCCTACAACACTATTAGGCAACTTTTGCTGATTCATATAATCCATTTGCGACACAATAAACCGCTTTGCCGCTTTGCAGCATATCGCGGGTGTGCATTATAAGAGATAAAAAAACAACTGGTCAATACACAGATAACAAGCAAATTAATCGGTACGATAAATTAAATTTCTGTAGCTGCAAAATAACCATAAGCATTTTACTGAATTTATACCAAACAGCAAGGCAATTAATGCTTAATCAAAAGCAAAATACGCTGAGTCAGAAGCTACGTCTGTTTGCATATGCGCACTAAATGGCGCTGGGCGATCATGCCAGGCACATACAACGGAATAATGGAGTAATGGATGTTTTCGGCATCCAAGCCATCCATCTCATGCTTCGACCGCACAGCTTTCATTGCTAACAGGCAGCCTGTTTTTTGCAGCAATCGGTAAGCCTGTTGGTAAAATCTGTGGGTATCGCTGTAGGCTCGGCTTATCACAGTATCATAATATGCCTCTAAAGACCATTGTTCTGTGCGCTGACAGGCGATTTTGACATTCTTCAGTCCAAGTTCCAAACACGCTTGTCGAATGAAGCGAATTTTTTTGTGGTTACTATCCAGTAGAGTACATTCTATGTCAGGGCGAGCTATTGCCAGCAATATGCCTGGCAAACCCGCACCAGTTCCTACGTCAAGTAGACAGCCATCACCCAGGTGCGGCAAGACCACAAGACTATCCATTACATGCAGAGTTAGCATTTGCCAGGGATCGCGCACGGCAGTCAAGTTGTAGGCTTGATTCCACTTATTTAACAACAAAATGTAATCAATTATTTGCCCAGTCATGTCTGTATTGAGTGATAAGCGGGTGTCATCTAAATAAGTGCAAAGTTGCCCATGCAGAGCGGCATGGCTAGCTGATTTTGGCATAACAAACCTAAAGAATCAGGCGGCAAAATGAACGTGTATTCGCTCTCGCCTCTATAAATTTTCCGAACAATGACTGAAAAATAGCTTGTTGCAGGCTACTAAATCATTTATGATTCCGCGTTTTATTTTTGCGGACTGAGAATTTAGCGCAAGGTTTCCAAATGCCGCACAAGTCTATTATCTAAGGTCTCAACATAGACAGCTAGTCTCGCTTAAAACATAGAGGAAAACAATGGTTACAATTCGTTTGGCTCGCGGTGGCGCCAAAAAGCGTCCTTTTTATAATGTTGTTGTCACAGATTCACGCAATCGCCGAGATGGTCGTTATATCGAGCGTTTGGGCTTCTTTAATCCCGTCGCTCGTGGGCAAGCAGAAAGCTTGCAGTTAGATTTATCTCGCGTTGACTATTGGCAACAAAAAGGCGCTCAAGCGACTGATCGCGTTGCTTATCTTATTAAACAAGCCCACAAACAGTCGCCTGTTTCGGTAGCTGTGGGTGCAGCGGTAGAAGCACCTGCCCCAGAAGCTGCGTCTGTTGCTGAATCTGAGTAAATGCGCTGATTACACAAATGCTAAAGCAGGCTGAATCGGCAATTGTTGTGGGTTATATTGCCGGCTTGTACGGCGTTAAAGGCTGGCTTAAAGTCTTTTCTTATACTCAGCCAAAAGACAATATTCTGCATTATTCACCTTGGTTGTTAAGGCAGCACAATGTTCAGATTGAAGAGGGGCATGTGCAGGGCAAAGGTATTGTCGTTAAACTCAAAGGTATTGATGACAGAAATACGGCTGCTAGCCTATTAAATGCAGAAATCAGCGTGCCCCGTGCCTGTTTGTCTAGCCTGCAATCTGATGAATACTACTGGATAGATCTGATTGGTTTGCAGGTGATTAATCAATCAAACCAAAACTTGGGAAAGGTTACGCAGCTTTTTGCTACGGGTGCTAACGACGTTGTTGTTGTCCAGGGCGAAAATCAAGAGCATTTACTGCCTTTTCTGAAATGGGTTATTTTGGATGTTGACTTGACTAAGGGCGTTATGCAGGTGGACTGGGACACCGATTTTTGACACATGCTGCCAGGTGTCATCGCTAGACGGAATAGACTGTCGTGAAAATTGGGGTTGTCAGCTTGTTTCCCACTATGTTGTCAGCTCTCAATGCTGGCGGGGTGACAGCTAAAGCCATTGATGGCAATTTGCTGCATTTGTACCTATGGAATCCTCGTGATTTCACGTTGGATAAACATCGCAGAGTGGATGATCGTCCCTACGGCGGCGGTCCTGGTATGGTGATGCAGGTGCAGCCTTTGCGTGCCGCTATCCAAGCCGCTCGCACCGAGCTAGGACAAAATAGCCACGTTGTTTATTTATCCCCGCAAGGGAAAAGGCTGGATCAAGCGGGTGTGCAGCATTTGTTAGCGGCTGCTCCGCTGATTTTAGTTTGCGGTCGTTACGAGGGCGTAGACGAGCGTCTGATTGAACGCGACATTGATGAAGAATGGTCTATCGGCGATTATGTGCTCAGTGGTGGTGAACTTGCAGCAATGGTGCTAATTGATGCCCTAACACGTCTGCTGCCTGGCGTGCTAGGGCACAAAGATTCTGCAAGCGCAGATTCGTTTTATCATGGTTTGCTCGATTATCCTCAGTATACGCGCCCTGAATCTATTCATGGGCAGGTGGTGCCGCCGGTTTTGCTCCAAGGTAACCATCAATCCATTGAGCGTTGGCGAGAGCAGCAAGCATTAGGTAGAACTTGGTTAAGGCGTCCAGATTTGTTGGCAGAAAAAGCACTGAGTTTATACCAGCAACAGCTTTTGGACGAGTTTATACAGCATTATCGAAACGAAGCAACTTGAAGTAATAAGGGGTAACTGATGAATATCATTCAACAACTGGAAGCAGAACAGATGCAAGGGCGTGAAGTGCCAGATTTTCGCCCTGGCGATACAGTGGTAGTGCAGGTTAAGGTTAAAGAAGGCAATCGTGAACGTTTGCAAGCTTTTGAGGGGTTGGTTATTGCTAAGCGCAATCGCGGCTTAAACTCGGCTTTTACCGTGCGTAAAATCTCCAACGGTGAAGGGGTAGAACGTGTCTTTCAAACTTATAGCCCCTTAATCGAGAGCGTCAGCGTCAAACGTCGGGGTGACGTGCGTCGTGCCAAACTTTACTACATGCGCGACCTTCGCGGTAAAGCTGCGCGCATTAAAGAAAAAATTGCAGCCAAAAAAGTGGCAGGTTAATCCTGTAACAATACTGGCTTACACTGAACTGAGACCGCGCTAAAGGCTTAGTCAGAAGGCAGCTTCACTAAACCTAAAAAGGTGACGTATCCCTATAATACGTCACCTTTTTTTGCGCCTTGAGGTTGCATTAGGTAAATTAGGATGAATTGCCTAACCAGGCATTTCTGTCGTCATCTAACCAAGCTTTAAGTTAGCATAGCGCCCGATTTTTACTATAGTCGGATTACTGAATCTTTAAAATAAAAGATATATAAAATCATATGCTTAATAATTATAAAAATATAATTATTGAGTAATCCTACTATAAAATGCCCCTTTGCTTTAATTGTTTTTCAGACCCTCTATCACTTAATAAGGATATTCATAATGCGCATCATCTCCGTCTTAGTATTTTTCATTATCGCTTTAACATCCGCTGTTTATGCGGCTGACAATGCAGAAAAACCAAGTCCAGATACAATGGATAAAGTCACTGTCCAGATAAAACAAGCGTTGAGTAAATTAGTTAATCCCGCCTCGTTGGTTTCTCTTCAATTAGCTAAATCCCCTGTGCCTGGTCTATATGAGGTTATTTTAGGCGGACATGTTCTCTATGTTACTGAGGATGGAAACTATCTTATCAGCGGCGGAGACATCATGGATTTGCAGCAAGACGGCAAAAATCTGACAGAAGAGCGCCGTAACTCGATACGTCTGGATACCTTAAGCAAGGTCAATCCAGATCAGATGATACGTTTCAAACCCGAAGGTAAAACCAAACATGTATTAACTGCATTCACTGACGTAGACTGCTTTTATTGCGCCAAACTTCATAAAGAAGTCACTGATCTCAACAAAGCGGGTATTGAGGTGCGTTATTTAGCCTTTCCCCGTTCAGGCATCAATTCCGAAACCTACAAAACAATGGTTTCCGTCTGGTGTGCAGATAATCCACAACAAGCAATGACCGATGCCAAAGCAGGCAAAGAAATTGCTGCAAAGACCTGCTCAAACCCTATCGCAAGCCAATATGAATTAGGTCGGCAAATGGGCGTGTCTGGTACGCCCGCGTTAATTATGCCAAACGGCGAATTAATGCCAGGTTATGCGCCTGCTGATAAACTCGTTCAATACCTTGATGACCTGGACAAATAACCCCCGCGCTAGGCAGGCAAATCAGCCTGCCTTGTCTTCCGGTAGACGCTTTTTTCGGCGCGGGCATTCACCAGGGAGACATACATGCACAAAATTTCTAGCCTTTTGCTCTTTGCAGTTTGTTTATTAAGCCTCAGTGAGCAAAACCACTTAGCCCTCGCTGCTGAATCAGCAGAACAGCCTCCAACACCCAAAACTTCCCTGACAGTTCAACAACTTCCGCCTGCTGTACTGAGCAAATTAGAACAAGCTTTAGCATCGGTTGGCTTTCTCCAAACCCTCCCTAGCAACGCAAAAATCACCCACGCATCCGGCAGTGACGGTTTATACAGCATCCAAGTCGGTATTTACCTATTTGACATCAGTTCTGATGGGCACTTCAGTATGCAAGGCACGGTTTTAGAACGAGCCGCAGAAATGCAGGGCGCAGCAGAAGTACAGGTTGAAGCTTCGCAAGAATATGCCGACATCGTCCGTGAAACGCTGGCAGCCCTGGATGAACGGCAAATGGTTGTGTTTGCGCCTGCGGGTAAAGTGCTGCATACCATTACGGTTTTTACAGATGTTAGCTGTCCTTATTCTATTGAATTGCATAGAGAAATTGAATTACTCAATGATGATGGCGTCAAAGTACGTTACCTCGGCTATCCGCGTATGGGGCACGACTCCCTGGGCTATCAGCAAATGCGCCCTATTTGGTGTAGCGACAATCGCGCTGAAGCGTTTGACCTCGCCATGAATCACCAGCGGGTTCCCTTAAAAAACTGCGATTCAAACGCCCTTGATAACCATATCAAGTTAGGTGACAGCTTGGGTTTAATGGGAACGCCAACACTGCTCTTTGACGATGGTAGTGTTTTCACTGGCTACAGCAACGCCATTGACATCATTAGCTACCTAGAAAGGGGCACAGAACTCCCCCCCTCTTCTTTTTCTTGGGTTGCAGACTTTGCCGATGAAATCGAAGCAGCAGAACCCGCCACAGCTGTTGAGTACCTGCAAGCACAAGCAGTCGCCATAGATACCATCCCCACGCCTGTTCGCACGGCTTTGTATAAGCACCTCCACGAACTCTGGTTCAAACCTGTGCCTTGGGAACAGCTTCGATTCACAGCCTCACATGATTTTTTTTCCACCAAAATCGGTGCTTACCGCATTGACGTGAGCAACGACGGAAAATTTGTCATGAAAATGAATCTATTAGAAAACATCGCACAATTTACTGAGGGACAACGCGCACTCATTCGCCAACAAGCACTTGCCGTATTTGACGAACAAAGCGCCATCACTTTTACGCCCGATAGCCCCGCTCAATACCGCATTACCCTGTTTACCGACGCCAACTGTCAATTTTGCCAATCGCAATATCGAGAAATCCCCTATCTGCTGCAAGCGGGTGTCGAAATACGTTATCTCGCTTACCCCACTGGCGGATTGGATGCGCCCGAATATCAAACCCTGAGTGCTATCTGGTGCGCTAAAGATCGAAAACAGGCGCTACTGGCAGAAAAACCCGCAAAAAAGCTGCGATTAGCGACAAAATGTCAAAATCCTGTTGCAGTACACTATGAATTTGGACGCAGCCTGGGTATCCAAAGTGCACCCGCCACCGTGTTAGAAAACGGCGAATTACTGCCTGGTTATTCTAGCAGCGACGAAATTTTAGATCGCCTGGAACACAAGCCATGAAACCCCATCAAACAAGCCGCTTTACGACGCTTTAGCCCAGCGGATATAGCGGCGTCAGCACGGTTTTTACCGCTTGAGAGGCTTGCGAAGCCCGCAACGCCGGGCGCACTTGCAGCCAAAATGTGCGTCCATCCCACTGAGTTTTTTCCCGTTGAGTCCCGTATAGCTGCCGCTCTAGTGCGACTAAGGCGCTTTTAGCATTACTATCAGCAAGATACGCCGAGACCGCGCCTAAGTGATAAAAAGGCTGTGCCCAGCAAGCCTGCGCCCAATCCAGCACGGCTTGGCGAGCCGCCGCTGCTTGATTAGCTTGACAAGCGGCTTCCAGCGATTTTAAGGCCGCACGGCGTTGCGGTGATGGGCTTTGCTGAGCAACCGCATTGGTAGTGAGCGGAAGAGTGCTAAAACGCCACAGCAACAAGGTGATGAGCCAGGCGATGCCCAATGCCGCACTTAACCAAGGGTAATAGCCGGCGCTGACTTGGGTGACAACCACTGGCTCTGCGCCCCCCGATAATGCGGGTTGCAGCACGGGCGGGGGCGTAGGCACAGCCGGCAAAGTGGCGGCGGCAGGATGCGGGTTAGCCGCCGCCGGCAACACCTCTATTTGGCGTTCCGGCAGGCGTGCAATGCGGGTTTTCTGCTGCTGCGTATCCCACCAAGCAAGCTCAATGGCGGGCAAGGTGAAATGCCCTGCTTGCGTGGGACGCAGGGCAATTTTTTGTTGCCATTGTCCAATCGGGTTTTTGTCTTGCACTATGGATTGACGTTGCGCGGTTTCTGGATAAGCCTCCAGGGTTGAAGGCAAATGCTGTTCTATATCAGGCAATTGCTCTGCCCGCAAACCTTGGGCTTGTAAGATCAGCGTGCGGGTAATGGGTTCACCGACACGAAATGTCGGTGGGTCCTGCGACCAATTATCTTGCAGCACTAGAGCCATTGCTGGGAGCCAGTCGTCACCAAGAAATTCGGCAGGGCGCGGTTTAATGGTGGCAGTTTGCGCTTCAGAGCGTAAATGTAGCGGCTGCATTGAACTGTCCATGTCAAACAAATCACCGAAGGGCGATAAGCGTGACTGCGAACGGTTCTGATTGGGCGCGATGGTCGTGCCTTGTAGCACCAGCGGTGGGATTTCCAGCGTGCCGCTTTGTTCGGGAAAAATGGCATAATTTTGTTCAACAACGCGGTAATGGCGGTTTTGCAATTGGGTTTCGTAGCTGACATCATCGCCGAGCTTTTGCACTTGCGCGTTTTGCGGATTGGGCGGAGTTAAGCTGGCAGAGCGTAACGACAGGGCGTGAAAAAGTTTAACTGTATAAATGAGTTGGCTTTGCACATAGGCAGTTTGCGGTGCGATGCTGACTTCGAGAAACACGTCGGGCAAAGCTTGGGTGCTGTTTTTATCCACTTTTGCCACCGCCGCCGATTTGACTTTTAAGGGCAGGGCGGGGCTAAATTCTTTGCCCACTGGCAACGGCGGAATTTCCATAATCCCAGATTTTTTCGGCGCTAAGGTAATAGTCCAAGTGGTGCTGGCGCTTTGCTGTCCGTTAATGTTTTGTATTTGCACACTTTGCGCATTGCCTAACACATCAAAGTCCTGCGCTAACGGAGTTAAATCGGGACTAGCGCCCTGGCTATCACTGTCCGCTGTAATGTACAAGCGCACCGTTTCGGTTTCACTGATTTCCATGCGATCCAAACGGGCATCCAACGCCGCTGTTGCGGCTTGGGCAAAGAATAACAGTAGAAGACAAACACTCTGGATAAAGCGTAGATAAATTGTGGTGTAGGACATGGCAGAGGTAACCGCAGGTAGAAGAGAAAGCACGTCGGGCTGATTCCTTCGCAGCAACCGCTGGTCTTGAAAAGCCCGGTCAAAACCCAGGCCTGGACACTGAATACAGAAACAGCGGCAGCCTGAGAAACCGCCGTTTGTTTAAGAGCGGATTGAAGAATTTCAAGTTTTGCGGCTATGAATGCCGCGTTCGTGTAAATAATCCAGGATTTTCTGCACGCAATCTTCCAATGGCAAGTGCCCCGTATCTATACTCAATTCTGGCTGTTCGGGGGCTTCGTAAGGTGAAGAAATTCCAGTAAAATTTTTGATTTCTCCCTGGCGGGCACGTTTGTACAAGCCCTTCACATCGCGTTGCTCGCAAATATCCAGGTCGCACTGGCAAAAAATTTCAATGAAATTCTCGCTGCCCACCAAATCCCGCGCTTTTTGGCGATCTGCACGAAACGGCGAAATAAAAGCCGTCAGCGTAATCACGCCCGCTTCAATAAACAGCTTGCTGACTTCTGCAATGCGGCGGATGTTTTCAATGCGATCCGCATCGGAAAAGCCTAAGTCGTTGCATAAGCCGTGACGCACATTGTCGCCATCCAACACAAAGGTGCGGCAAGCCTCTTGATATAGGGATTCTTCTAGCGCATGTGCCAGTGTGGATTTGCCTGCACCAGATAAACCGGTAAACCAGAGCAAAACACTACGATGCTGATTCAATGTAGCGCGGCGCTCACGGGTAACGGTGGCGTGGTGCCACACAGTATTCGTACTTTTTATGCTATTGTTCATTGGCAACTCACATGGGGGTCAAGGCAAATACGTCTAAATTCACCAGCCGCTTAATAATGGTATGGGTAGCTATTTTGGCGGTAGGGTGATTTAGCAATATTCAGCAGTTCTAAATTAAAGCTGCGAATTATGACCGACTCCAAACAATTAATCTATGTAGAGGACTTTAAGGATGCTAACCAGCCAGACAAGTATAGTAGGATTACTCAATAATTATATTTTTATAATTATTAAGCATATGATTTTATATATCTTTTATTTTAAAGATTCAGTAATCCGACTATACAACACAGAAAATGAGCTTAACCACAAAAATCATGATTGCCATGTTAAGCGGTGCGCTGCTGGGTATCTTGATTAATCTGTTTTTCAAGGATATTGCCTGGATAAATAGCCATGTAACCGAAGGCATTTTTAACGTAGTCGGCATCCTGTTTGTCTCGGCGTTAAAAATGATGGTGGTGCCTTTGGTGTTTGTCTCGTTGGTGTGTGGGGTTACGGCTTTGGGCGATGTCAAGGCGCTAGGGCGTATTGGCGGCAAGGCGTTGGTGCTATACCTATTGACCACCGCGCTGGCGATTACGATTGCCTTGAGCATCGCGGTGACAGTCGCGCCGGGTACGGGCTTTGAGGCTAATGCCCAGCCCACGCAATTTGAGAGCAAACCGCCACCCCCGCTGGCGCAAGTGCTCATCAACCTGGTGCCGAAAAATCCACCGGAAGCAATGACCGAGGGCAATATGCTGCAAATTATTGTTTTCGCGCTTTTATTTGGTGTTGCCATCACCCTCGCCGGCAACGGTGGGCGCCATGTGCTGAATTTTTTCACCGATTTGAACGAAGTTATTATGCAAATGGTGTACATCATCATGAAAATCGCGCCTTTCGGTGTGTTTTGCCTGATTGCCCGCACCTTTGCCAATCAGGGCGTGGACATCATTCTGCCGCTACTGAGTTATTTTCTGGTCATGGTCAGCGCCCCTCTTGCTGCACGGGCTAGGCGCTTTTAGCCTGATTTTGCGTTTCCTGGTAGGTGTCAATCCACTGATTTTCTACAAAAAAATTCGCCCCATGTTGGCATTCGCTTTCAGCACCGCGAGTAGCAATGCTACCATTCCCATCACCTTAAACACAGTGCAAGAACGCCTTGGCGTCAAGCAATCAGTCGCCTCTTTTACCGTGCCTTTGGGCGCTACCATTAACATGGACGGCACAGCTATTATGCAAGGTGTCGCCACCGTGTTTATTGCCAATGTTTACAACATAGATTTAAGCATGACAGATTACTTAGTGGTGGTCTTGACCGCGACGCTTGCTTCGGTGGGTACGGCTGGCGTACCCGGCGTAGGCTTGATTATGTTGGCGATGGTGTTGGAACAAGTGCATTTACCTGTTGAAGGCATCGCGCTCATTATTGGCGTTGACCGCCTGCTGGACATGATTCGCACGTCGGTCAATGTGACTGGCGATGCGGTGGTCAGTTGTTGGATTGCTAAAAGCGAAAATGCTTTACAATTAGAAGCTTATAATAATCCACTACCAGGCATTGTAGCGCAACCTGGCGCTACACCCGCATAAGCGTCTCAGATTATGTCAAAAGCACAGAATTGGTGGGAAAACACTTTTCCTGACGGCTTAAAGTATCTCGAAATTACCGACAGCCAGGGCAAGAGGGTTTCTATTGCTTATGGCGAAATCGGACAGGGTAAGCCGCTGGTGTTGATGCACGGTTGGGGCGTTTGGAGCTATAGCTGGGCGCCGCTGATTCCACTGCTGTCTCAACAGTTTCGCGTGATTTGCTTTGATGCCAAAGGCTTTGGCTATTCCGACAAACCCATGCAAACCCATGCGCCTGGTTATCAAATCATTGAAACCATTAGCATTTTAGAGGCGCTGGGTGCGAAACAACAAGGGTTTAATCTGCTGGCAGAATCACTGGGTGCGGTGATCGCGCTCGGCGTCGCACAACAGCGCCCCGATTTAGTTGCCTCGCTGATAGTGCTGGATGCGGCGATTTTTCCGCGCCACATGCCGCACTGGAGCATGTACGCGATGATTTATACGCCGCTGTCCTTAGTGCGCTGGCTTGAGCAGTGGCGACTTATCCGGTTTTTCGCGCCGCTACTGCGCTGGTTCATACGCACAGGCGCCGGGGCGATTTACCACCAGATACCAGCAGACAACGCTGAACGTGCCGCCCAGACCCTGCTGCCTTATGTCGAGTTTCCTGGTACTGCAACCTATGTGTTTGCCGATTCCAAAAGCTATCTGCAAGAAATACAAGCACTTTTACGCGGCAAGCCGTGTCTGCTACAACAGCTTCAAAGCCATCTGCCGCAAGTATCTTGTCCTTGCTTAATCCTTTGGGGACGCGCAGACCGTTGGTTTCCGATTGAAGATGGCGAGCGTTTGGCGAGCTTGCTGCCCAATGCCCAACTACATTTAGCTGCCGACTGTGGACATCATATTGCGGGCGATTGTCCAACCTTCGTTGCCCAACAGGTGCAGGCTTTTTTGCGCTAATCCGAGCCGCTCCATTGGCGCAATAATCTGGATTTGCTTTGGCATAATGACTTTCATTGACTTTGCTTACAAAATACATTTGGTTTCTGCGCTGGTATTGCTAAAATCTGCGTTTTTAACTTTCTCCAAGACTTAAACCGAGGAACTTAGTCATGTTGGTAATACCGGCCATTGACCTTAAAGATGGCACCTGTGTGCGCTTGCGTCAGGGACGCATGGATGATAATACAGTATTTTCTGATGATCCCCTGGCAACTGCTGCACGCTGGGTCGAAGCGGGCGCTAAACGACTGCATATTGTGGACTTAAATGGCGCTTTTGAAGGAAAACCCGTCAATGCAGCCATTATTCACCGTATTGTTGAACATTTTCCTGAATTATCCATCCAAGTCGGCGGCGGTATCCGCAACGAGACAACCGTCGAAACCTACCTCAATATCGGCGTACAATTTGTTATCATTGGCACTAAAGCCGTCACCACCCCGCATTTTATTTCGGATATTTGCATTGAGTTTCCAGGTCATGTGATTGTTGGCTTAGATGCTAAAGACGGCAAAGTCGCCATTGATGGCTGGTCTAAACTCTCGCACCACGATGTGATTGATCTGGCGCAAAATTTTGAGCAAAACGGCGTATCCGCGATTGTTTACACTGACATCAGCCGCGATGGCATGATGCAGGGCTTAAATATTGAGGCTACGGTACGCTTGGCGCAGGCTATCAACATCCCCGTCATCGCTTCTGGCGGCATCACCACCCTTGACGACATCAAGGCACTCTGTAGTGTTGCTGACGAAGGCATCATGGGCGCAATTACCGGACGCGCCATTTATGAAGGCACTTTGGATTTTGCCGAAGCCCAACGTGTTGCCAACGGTTGCGGCAGCACACATTTCGTTTAACTCAGTTTTTCTCAAAGGCACACCGCAATGGGCTTAGCCAAACGCATTATTCCCTGCCTGGATGTAAACGCTGGGCGCGTGGTCAAGGGAGTTCAATTTGTTGACATCCGCGACGCTGGCGATCCTGTTGAGGTGGCAAAACGCTACGATGAACAGGGCGCAGACGAACTGACTTTTCTCGACATTACCGCCAGCAGCGATGACCGCGAAACCATTTTGCACATGGTCGAGGCGGTCGCCGAACAAGTGTTTATCCCGCTCACCGTTGGCGGCGGTATTCGTAAGCTAGAAGACATACAGCGAATGCTCAATGCTGGAGCAGACAAGGTGGCAATCAACACGGCTGCGGTCTTTAGTCCTGAGTTTGTCTTTGAAGCCAGCGAACATTTCGGCGCTCAGTGCATCGTAGTGGCGATTGATGCCAAGTGCGTAACCCCAGAAGGCACGCCGCCGCGTTGGGAAATTTTTACTCACGGCGGACGCCGTCCCACTGGTTTGGATGCCATTGAGTGGGGGCGCAAAATGGTTGACTTGGGTGCGGGAGAAATTCTGCTGACCAGCATGGATCGAGACGGCACTAAAGGCGGCTTTGATCTTGAACTGACCCGCGCCATGAGCGACGCAGTTAGCGTTCCGGTGATTGCTTCTGGCGGCGTGGGCACTTTGCAGCATTTGGCAGAAGGCATTCTGCAAGGCGGCGCCGATGCAGTGCTGGCTGCCAGCATTTTTCACTTTGCCGAATACACAGTAGCCGACGCTAAACATTACCTTGAAAACCAAGGTATTGAAGTACGTTGGTGATGACTTAAGGCGCTCAAAGAGACAACAGTTTGACCACACTTAGCATTATCGGCGGGCGCCTGATTGAACCCGCCAGCCAACAAGACTGCATTCAAGACGTGCATATCGCCGACGGACGCATTGTTGCCTTCGGCGCAGCACCGCAAGGCTTTGCTTCAAAAAGAAAAATTGACGCCAGCGGACGTATTGTGTGCCCCGGCTTGGTAGATTTGGCAGTGCGCCTGCGCGAACCCGGTGCCGAGCATAAAGCCACTATTGTCAGCGAAACCCGCGCTGCGGCTTGCAATGGCATCACCACCCTAAGCTGTCCGCCGGATACTAATCCGGTCATTGATACGCCGGCCGTGGCGGAACTGCTACAGCAGCGTTCAGAAGCCAGCGGCATGAGCCACATCTCGCCTTTAGCCGCGCTGACCAAGGGCTTGCAAGGCGAACATCTGGCTGAAATGGCAGATATGAAAGAAGCGGGTTGCGTTGGTGTCAGCAATGGCTGGCAACCGGTACACAACACACGGGTATTGCGCAACGCCCTGGATTACGCGGCAAGCTGCGGCATGACGCTGTTTGTCCAAGCGCAGGAGGCTTGGCTAGGGCGCGGTGGGTGCGCGCACGAAGGGGCGCTGAGTGATCGCTTAGGCTTACCCGGCATTCCCGAAAGTGCAGAAACCATTGAAGTTGCAAGATATTTATTACTGATTGAACAAACCGGTGTGAAAGCACATTTTTGCCGTTTATCCACTGCACGCGCAGTAGAGATGATTCGTCAAGCGCGGGCGCGGGGATTACCCGTGACGGCGGATGTGAGCGCCCATCAGTTGTTTTTGACGGAAATGGACATTGCTGATTACCAAGCCCAATGCCATGTGTATCCGCCGTTACGCAGTCAGCGCGACCGCGACGCGCTACGCCAAGGCGTGCTGGACGGCACTATCAGCGCCATTTGCTCGGATCATCAGCCGCACGAACCAGACGCCAAACTCGCGCCCTTTGGTGATACTGAACCAGGCATTTCTGCGCTGGACAGCTTTTTGCCCCTGAGTTTGCGTTTGGGACATGAGTTAGGCATGGCGTTGCCCGAACTGCTATCGCGCTTAACCTGGCAACCCGGACAGATTCTTGGCACAGAGCGCGGACGCTTGCAAGTGGGAATGCTCGCCGATATTTGCATTTTTGACCCACATTTAGACTGGCAATTGACTCCCGCCAGCATGTATTGTCACCGCCACAATACACCTTTCCTCAACTGGCATATGCAGGGGCGCACAGTCTGCACCTTGCTAAGCGGGCGTGTGGCATTTGAAGCCGCGCCCTTGCAGGCACACGCTTGAGATTATCCGGCTATTGCACTGTGCTCAATAAAGTGGCTTATCATTTCCGTCAATGGACTGGTGCGTATCCAATCTGCCTGCAATTGCGGAATGTCTGAAACAAACTCAGAATCCATAACTCCTGGCATCAAATCCACATAGTCTGCGTCTAAAATGCGCCCCGCCACCCGCTCAAATTCTCGCGCAATGACTTGATTATCCACCGCTGGCGGCGTCAACAAATAGCGCCGCTGCTGCGCTTGCACACAGGCTTGGATAATCAAATCCACCGCCTCATCAATGTACAGCAACGAAGTGGCGTGCCCACTGTTAAGGCGGATGTGCGTGTGCTGAAAACAGCCCGCATACAGGCGGCTCATCAACTGGCTGGGATGTTCGCCCACCGAAGCAACAGCACTCAAGCGGATATGTGATACCCGCGTTGCGGTGGACAGAAAATGCGCATCAAAAAAGTTTTCCGCCGCTTGCTTGATAATGCCATAAGGACTTAAGGGACGCGCCTCAGTGTCGGCACTGATAGGATTTTCATTTAAGTGACTGAAAATCTTGATAGAAGAGATATTAGCGAAGCTCTGTAGTGGCTGCTGTTTGAGCCACTCCCAAAGAAACGCCAATTGATGCAAATTAGTGTTGAGTTCATACGCCAGTTGCGCGGTAAAAGGCAAATCCCGCTGCACTTGCCAATGCAGATGAATGACACGATCCGGCGGCGGCAAAGCTTTTAAATCTTCAAGCGTTTCAGCTCGAATCGGTAAAGCTTCGCCGCTCCAAGCAACCCGCTTAGGCTGCTGCGCATAACCTGGCAAGACCAGCGGCAATACTTGTGCGCCCAGTTGTTCCAAACGCGGACACAGATCGCAGCCCAAACGCCCAGTTGCACCCGTGACTAAAAAACGCTGTCCTTGCAAGTGCATAAGCCTATTCCCAACTACGCAGCACTTCGGTGGCAATCAATTCTTCCGGCGTAAAGGGCAAGGATTTGAACCAAGCAATGGTTTTCTGGATACCTTCCTCAATGCCGATTTGTGGCGCGAAACCAACGATTTCCTGGAACACGCGGCTATCGCCCATGTGCCGCATCACATCGCCAGGGCGCGGCGGTTGTTTTTGAATCAGAACTTGCGGGTCCAAGCCGAAGTTTGCACAAATCAATTCCGCAATGCGGCGCACTGAGGTTTCTTGACCCGTGCAAAAATTAATGTCGCGGTTGCGGCAAGCCGGATTATCTGCCACTGCAAGCACTGCTTTAGCCGCTTCTTCAACATAAAGAAAATCGCGGGTTTGATCCCCTTCGCCAAACAACACCAGCGGTTGTTTATTCATCGCCCGCACAATCATTTTCGGAATGAGTTCACCGCGATAACCTTGCCAGTGAGAATTGGGTCCGTACATATTGAACGGGCGAATCGTTGTCCAAGGCAAACCATAGGTACGTCCATAGCTGAAGGTGTACATATCCTGCGCGACCTTCGCTGCCGCATAAGGGGTTTCTGGACGCAACGGATGCTTTTCATCCATCGGCACATATTCGGCTGTCCCATAGGCTTCAGAAGAAGAACAATTCAAAAAAAGTTCAACTTGATTTTCTCGCGCAGCATCCAAGCAATTCATAGTACCGTCTACAATCACCGTATTGACACGATGCGGTTCTTTGATAGATTGGCGCAAATCCAATACCGCTAAATGAATTACCATTTGACAACCGGCAAAAGCGCGTTTGACATCTGCAACATTCACTATGTCGCCTTTAATAATGGTGAGTTTTGGATGCGCTTGAAAAGCTTGCAAATGCGCCATTTTTCCATTAGAAAAATCATCCAAAACAATCACTTCATTGTTTTTTGCTAAGAGTTCTTTGACCACATGCGAACCAAGAAAACCGCCGCCGCCAGTCACTACTATTTTTTTCTGTTCCACTGTTTGTATCCTCTTAAATTAATGAATTTATTTGTACAAAAAAACGCGAAGCTCAATGTTAAGCCGACAATGGCAATATACGGATTGGGTCAGTTTTTGCCAAGCCCATACGCATCAACTTAACAAATTTTCATAAAAAATGTTATCTTATACAGAAAAATAGCAAATAACCCACAAGTATCAGGAGGTATTTTTATGTCCAATTCAACTAGCA
>DYPD01000128.1 GCA_020720115.1 Thiomargarita sp.
TTTGCGCCGCCATCCGCCATCTCGGAGCTTCCGAATGTCGCATACTTCGACAAGGCTCAGCACAAGTGACGCTATCGCTTATGCGACCTACGCGGGCTACGCGCACTCATTTGTTCGATGGTTTTGGTGAAGAGTCCGTTGCCTTGGAATATGTCGGTATCTTCGGCGAAAAAGCAGAATATGAGCCGTGCCATGAAGTGGTTCATGTCGTGTGCGTCGCCGCTCCAGTCGGGGTTGTCTTTTAGGAGTTCGACATAGAGGCGGTTTAGCCGTCCGGTGGCGCGAATGTCAAAGGCGCTTTCGCGGATTTGCCGGACAGTGGTGATGCCTGCCAGCGGGAGGAAAAAGCCGAAATGGTTGGGGAAGTCGGCGTAAGCGCAGGCGATGGTTTCGCCGTTTTCTAGGTCTTCTGCCTCGAAATCCACGCCGTCGGTTGCCAGAATAAATCGCGCTTTGTATTTGTTGGTGGCGCGGCTGTTTCTGAGGGTGTTTAGGCGGTGGCGGGTTTGTTCGCTGGGCGCGATGGCGATGTGGATGTTTTTGGTTTGGAGTACGCCGCCGACATCGGATTTGTTCATGTTGCCGTTAAGCAGGCGTTTAATGGTGGTTTCTTTGTTGCCAAATGCCCGCAGGAAGTCATATGGGAATTGGTCGGGGTTGAAGGGTTGTTCTGCCAGTTCGGTGATGGCTTGTTCGATTTCGACGGCGTTCATCTTGAGTCCGCGGATGGATGTTGCTTTAGGCTCGGTTAATCGGGGTTTGTCTTTGTTATGCAAAACGCCCAAAATAGCATTTTACCAAGCCTGTATGATGCCTTATTTCATCGGGTAGCAGCCTGATTAACGCAACGGATTATCGCATGTCTAACCAAGCCATCACCCTCACCCGCCGCCGCATTTACATTGTTCCTTCGCGTCATGGGCTGTTATTTGGCATATTTTTATTGGTTATGCTACTGGGATCAATGAATTACAACAATAGCATGGGCTTTATGCTGACCTTTTTGCTCAGTTCTATGCTATTAGTGTCCATTCTGCACACCTATCGCAACCTGGCAGGATTGCGTATTGATGCGGCGCATCCGGAGCCGGTGTTTGTTGGAGAACACTGTCGTTTTCCCCTGTGGCTGGATAATCAGCAGCAGCCTAAGCGTTACGCGCTCAGTTTTCGTCTGCACCCAAAACGCCATAAAGCCCATGCAGCGGTGCTTTGCGATCTGGAAGAAAATCAATTACATTGCCTGTTTATCCCAGTGCTGGCTTCGGCTCGCGGCTATTTACCCTTGGAACGCCTGAATTTAAGTACGGAATTTCCGTTGAGTTTGTTTCATGCCTGGACTTATCTGGAGTTTCCGCCTATTCAAGCCCTGGTCTATCCGCATCCGGTGGGCAACCAGCCAGTGCCGCTAGGGTTGCCGGAAAACCAACAGCAAAGCCCAGAAAAAGGGCAGCGTGGCGATGATTTTACCGGCTATCGCGATTATCATCCCGGCGATTCCTTGCGCCATGTAGATTGGAAAGTAGTGGCGCGGGAACAGGGCTGGCAAGTCAAACAATTCGGCGGCGAAGAGGGCTTAAGCAGCCTGTGGTTTACCTGGGCTGACGTGCGTCATCTGGACTCCGAAGCCGCTTTATCACAGCTCTGTCGTTGGATTTTGTTGGCAGATACACAAAACCTGCGTTACGGTTTACGCATTCCTGGTTTCGAGCGCTCGCCAGAGCAGGGCGAAGCACATAAACGCGCCTGTTTGCAGGCGTTAGCATTATTCAAATGAGCAAAGGACTTATGGCAATTCAAGAAATTCAAGTACCAGATATTGGCAACTTCAAAGACGTTGAAATCATCGAAATCCATGTGCAACCCGGCGACACCATTGCGGCTGAGCAAGCCTTGATTACCCTAGAAAGTGATAAAGCCGCGATGGAAATTCCCTCGCCGCAAGCGGGTAAAGTGCAGGAAATTAAAGTCCAACTCGGCGATAAAGTCTCGCAAGGCAGCCCGATTTTAATCTTGGAAACCAGCGCCGCAGCAACAGATAGCGCAACGCCCGCGCCTGCGGCTGCAACAGCCGCAACTGAGACCGATCTAGAAACCGAAGTGCTGGTGCTAGGCGGGGGTCCGGGCGGTTACACAGCCGCGTTTCGCGCAGCGGATTTGGGCAAAAAAGTCGTGCTGGTGGAGCGCGATCCGATGCTGGGCGGCGTGTGTCTGAATGTTGGCTGCATTCCTTCTAAAGCCCTGCTACATACCGCGCAAATCCTCAACGAAAGCCAAGAAATGGCGCACAGCGGCGTGACTTTTCCGCGCCCTGAGATTGATCTGGACAAGCTACGCGGCTGGAAACAAGGCATAGTGGATCGCTTAACCAGCGGTCTAAAAGGCTTGGCAAAACAACGTAAAGTTCAGGTTATTCAAGGTGTTGGTAGTTTTATCGAGCCGCATTGTTTACAGGTTGAAGGCGCAACGGGCAGCCAGCGCATCCGCTTCCAGCACGCCATCATCGCCGCCGGTTCGCAGCCAGCGCAAATCCCCAGCTTTCCCAACGATGATCCGCGTTTGATGGATTCCACCGGCGCTTTAGCTTTGGCAGATATTCCTAAACGCCTGCTGGTAGTGGGCGGCGGCATCATCGGCTTAGAAATGGCCACCGTCTATGCAGCCCTGGGACAAGGCGACTGTGCCGTTACCATCGTTGAACTGACCGATCAACTGATTCCGGGCTGCGATAAAGACCTGGTGCGCCCGCTGCACAAGCGTATTGAGAAAAAATACCAAGCCATTTATCTCAGTACCAAAGTCAGCAAAATCGAGTCAGAAACCGACGGCTTGCGCGTGTATTTTGAAGGCGATAAAGCGCCAGAATCCGCACTGTTTGACCGCGTGCTGGTGGCTGTTGGGCGGCGTCCTAACGGCGCGAAAATCGGCGCAGAAAACGCCGGAGTGCAAGTAGACGAGCGCGGCTTTATTCCAGTAGATGCACAAATGCGCACCAATGTGCCGCACATTTTTGCCATCGGCGATATAGTGGGCAACCCCATGCTGGCGCACAAATCCGTGTATCAAGGCAAAATTGCCGCCGAAGTCATCGCCGGACATAAGGTTATTTTTGACGCCACTATTCCCAGTGTTGCCTACACCGACCCAGAAATTGCTTGGATGGGCATCAGCGAAACCGAAGCCAAAGCCCAAGGACTCGCCTACGAAAAAGGCGCTTTTCCCTGGGCAGCCAGCGGGCGCTCCTTAAGCATTGGGCGCGACGAAGGCATCACCAAACTACTGTTTGACCGCGACACCAAACGTCTAATAGGCGCTGGCATCGTCGGCACCAACGCCGGTGAACTGCTGGCAGAAGTAGTGCTGGCTTACGAAATGGGCGCAGATGTCGAAGACATCGGCTTAACCATGCACGCCCATCCCACCTTAAGCGAAACTGTGAATTTTGCCGCCGAAATGGCCAGCGGCACCCTCACAGACCTCTACGCACCACGCAAAAAACCTTGGGTAACAGGCGCTTAACGCCTCATGTCCGTCGCCACAGCCGCCTGGTCAGATGCGCAACTCGCTGCGCTGCAACAGCAGCTTTTGCAGCTTTTGCGCGAACACCCAGGCGGTCTGGACGAATACACACTGCTCAAACTACTCCAACAAGGGCAACAGCCCGGTTTCCCGCAGATTCCCCTAACTGAGCCACTGCCCTTGTTTCATATGCACTTTCTACTGTTTCACCTGCTCTACCGCCTGCGCGAACACCTGTGGGAAAGCCAAAGCGGACACCTACACATCAGCCCGCTACAGATTCAACTGCGCCGCTACCAATCTGCGCCAGCAGCTTTAAGTCAGCCCGACAGTTTGCGAGATTATTACCTAAATATCAATCACTTATACGAAACCAGCGAAGCCCAAGTGAAAGCCGGTTTAGACTGGTTTTGGCAAAAACTTGCCGCTGGCGAAGCACGTCAAGCCGCGTTGCACACCCTCGCCCTCAGCGAACCAGTCGAATACGCAGCCATCAAGCGCCGCTACCGCGAACTGGCAGCGCAACACCACCCAGATCGCGGTGGCGACACCGCACATTTTCAAACCATTAACCAAGCAATGGCCGTGTTAGAACGCTATTACTCATAACCCCAGGGGAATTTCAAATGTGCTTAGGCATACCAATGCAAGTGGTTGAAATCAAAGGCTTTAATGCCCGTTGCGCAGCCAAAGGTATTGAACGCGAAGTGAGCCTGTTCATGCTGCAACACGAACCCATAGAGATCGGCGACTATGTGGTGGTACATGTCGGCTATGCCATTGAAAAAATGACCGAAACCGAAGCCCAGTCTGCCTGGGAAATTTACGACCAAATACTCGCCGCCGAAGACGCCCTCGCACGGGGGGGTTAGTGGGCAATAGGGGCAAGGGCTGACAAAGCATGTCCTCTTTCATTTTGACCTAAAGTTCAATGCGTGGGCGCAGCGGAAGTACAAATCACTGAACACCAAAAAGCGGGCAGTGCAAAGGGTAAAGGCTTTTAGAAGCTGAGTGTAGCCGAAGCAAGAGCCGAATGAAGCGAGAGTTTCTCGTTCGGTTCTGTGAGTGCCTCAAGGGGAAGTGCCTTGGGGCTACTCGACCGCAGGCTGAGATTTAAGCACATCGCCAGCCTATTTTTGGAGGCAACATGCAAATTAGCCTGAATATCCCTGACAATGAGATGGCCAATGAAGTTGAATAGGTCAAAAGCGGTTTATGAAAGTTATTCTTGATACCAACATCCTCATTTCTGTGATTCTGAAAAATCGCATTCATGAAGAAGTGGTATTGAGCATTATAGCCAAACTATATCATTTATACGACGCACTATGCAAAAACCTTCTAGGTTTCAAACGCCTAGAAGGTTTGGTTTCTAAAAATGATGTACTTTTGCTATATCATCAATCCCGCGTTTCAATGGTTAGCTAGTTTTGAAATCATTGATGAATATAAAAAAGTATTGGTGCGACCTAAATTCAAATTGCCTGATACGATAGTACAAAATTGGTTTAGCATTTTTGAAAAACACATCACCGTTGTAAATATTGAAGTATTGGTTGACTTCCCACGCGACCAGAAAGATGCCAAATTCTTGGCATGTGCTATTGCTACGCAAGCGGATATTTTTATTTCTGGTGATAAAAATTTTTCAGCAGCAAAGAGATGGTTAGAACATGCTAACCTATTGTCAGTGAATGAATTTTTTCAGCGGTTTGTGATGGTCTCTAGTCGGATTGCTGGATTTTTATACTAAAAAATATATGAAATCATATGCTTAAAATCTATAAAAACATAATTAATGGCTCAAATCGCGCCGCGTCCTGTTCAATAGCTTTGTGCAAGGCTTGCAATGCCGCGCTCCATATGTTTGGAGACTAAGCAAAAGGCGTGATGGAGTGCAAAAATGGCTTTTTGCTTGATTTTTGATGGATGACTTTGCGGAGGAGATCAGGATGCACATCAGGGTTATGCTTTTTGCCAGCTTGCGTGAGCGGGCGGGTTTTGCGCAGCAGCACCTAGATGTTCAGACGCCGCTCACTGCGGCGCAGGTTTGGCAACAAGTCTGTGATTTTGACATGCCAAGCAACACGCTTATTGCCATTAACCTTGACTATGTGGAGGCGCAAACTCAGGTGCAGGAGGGTGATGAGGTGGCTTTTTTCCCGCCAGTAACCGGTGGGTAAAGCGTTGCCTGTTGTGCTAAGACCTGTGCCACTTGTGCTTCAAAAGCGGCTAATCCGGGGAGGATGGTGCGCATTTCGTGTTCGTGTCGCTGCCATTTTTCGCTACAGGGTGCAGAGAGTGTCATGTGCGAAACCGGCAGGGCTTGTGCAACTCGTGCGGCGATGCGCTCGTCCCAGTCCCAGCGAGCGAAATCGCGTAGGGCTTGCACGCTTTGTTGCGGGTGTTGAATAAGGGTTTGATAACTCAGCGCAAACCAGTGGCTGCGCGGTAGGGCTTGCAAATCATCGAGCGTGTATTGATTGGCGGCAAGCCATTGCCAGGCGGCGATTTCTGCCAGTGAGGCGTTGCGCAGTTCGCGCCATCCTGGGGGAAGTAGAAAATGCCATTCTTTGTGTGGCCAGTCGGGTAAGTGGCGGTAGGCGAGAAAGCGCCGTGAGCGCCAGCCTTCTAACATGCTGCTGATGTTTTCGCGTGGATTTCGGTAGAGGAAGATGAAGTGGGCGTCGGGAAAGGCGGCTTTGAGAAAGGCGACGCGCAGGGCGTTTTTTGGGGTTTTTTCTAGAAATCGCACGGCAGACGGGCGTTCTTGTAGGGGTAGGCTGAGGTAGGCGCGGGCGTCGCGGTCTTGTAGGCGGTGGCTAAAATTTTCTTGTAGCCACGCGACTGTGTCGGGCTGGGCGTCGGCGGCGGTGAGGCGGTTGGAGTCGTAGTCGTGTGCTTGCGGATGCAGTGCGGGGATGGTTTCAAAGAGTTCGTGGCTTTCGCCGCCAACGCTCCATAAGCCAGGCACATGGCAGAGGGTTTCAAACAAGAGCGTGCTGCCAGCGCGGGGGGCGGAGAGAATAAACACTGGACGCTCAAAGGTGGGGCATTGAATCACTTCTTGTAGGCGTTTGCGTGCCAGTAGTTGTTGGGTTGCGCCGGCAAATGTGGCGGGTGGTAAGGGAGCTTGGCTTTGTACAGCAGCTGCTGTGCGGGGTTGAGCAAATAGCCGTAGGAGTTGTTGTTGTTGCGGCGGCAGATGGGCGCTGTTGAGGTGTTCGATGCTTTGATAAAGCCCTTGCCAACGCAAGGGCGGCAAGCGGCGGCTTTGAAAGTGGGCGAGGCGTTGTTGATTGAGGCGCTTAGGTGGTGGCGGTGCAGTCCAGAGCATGGAGCGGATGATGTGCGCGGCTTTTTGCGCGCGAGGGTAGTTTTTGATCAAGCGTGCGGCGGGGTTGAAGACTTGTTCCAGAAAATCCTGCACGCAGTCGAAATAGCTTAACTCGCCGTGCCGGTCGTGTCCGAAGTGGGCAAAAGTGTGCGCCCACTGCTGTTGGAAGCTGTGTAGCGCCTGTAGATAGGCGGTTTTTTCGGTTTCCGCAAAGGTTGCAGATTCTAGGGCATACTGAATGTCATTGCATAAAACAGCGAGTTCGGCAGGTTCGAGCATTTCAAAGCGGTAGCCAGGTTGGGAAAATAGCATCAGATTGGCAGCTTGCCGTAGGCGTTGGGTGAAACCTTCTAAGCGCGGGGCAGCGCGGCTTTCGAGTATTAACCAAATGGCATCCTGGCTAGATAAGTTATTGATCCATTGGGGTAAATCAGCGGCAAGTGGCCAGATTTCGCCTTCGCGCATGGGCTGTGGCTGATCGGCGCAATAAAATTCCACGCCTTTGGAGAGCTGCAATGGAATGTACACAGGCGCGTGGCGATACCAGTAATAGCTGTCGTCCGTTAAAGGCGGGGTTTGAGCGCCAGGACTGATGCGCAACAGGCGACAGCGCGACAGTTGTATATCCAGTGCATAGGCAATGCGCCGCAGTAAAGGCGTGTTTGCCATCAGTGGTGTTTCCATCATGGGACCCGACAGCGGGTAGTCGTGATTAGCGGTACCACCAACAGACACTAAAATAGCAGACGCCATGCCGCTTTCTGTGTGCTTGTGGTGCTGCCAGGCGGTTGCGGGCAGGCGGTTGAGTAGTTCGGGAAATTCTTGAGTTGCCAGGCGTATACCTAAGGGGCGGGCGGTGGCGGTAGCAATAGCGAGACTCATGGGTTTTTTAACACCTTGTAAACTAAAGTATCTGGAATTTTTGCGCAGACTAGACAGGCGACAGCCTTTGCCTGTTCGGGTAGTTTGACATCATAGAGCGCCCAAGGATGCGGATCAATCGGGGTAAAGTAATGGTGTAGTGCTACCGTGTATGCACTGAGGGGCACTGTGAGTTGGCGCATGTTGCCTGCCAATCCTTTACCACCTGCTTTTAAGAGGGCTTCTTTGCGCGTCCAAACGCGAAAAAAGCTGCGTTGCCGTTCGGCGGGCGGGCGGTTCTCCCAGCTTGCTTGCTCTTGTTCCGACAGCACCAAGCGGGTGAGTTGTTCATAACGGAGTTGGTCGCGCAAACATTCTATATCTACCCCGACCGGATGCCGAGCAATGGCGTACAAGGCTTGATTTTGCGAATGGGACAGATTGAAATGCAGGTGCGCCGCTGCTGGCAAGTAGGGTTTGCCTTTATCAGTGTAAGCAAACTGCAAGCGTTGCGGGGATTCTTGTAGATAAGTGCTCAGTAGAAAGCGCAATAAACCGCGTGCGAGGATAAAACGAGTACGCAAGGGTTCGTTAATAAATTTTTGCGCCCGCTGCTGTTCATCGCTAGACAAGCTTGACCAATAATGCGCAGGCGGAAAGCGTTCTGGTGCAAGATAAAGATGCCAGAGATGCACGCTGTTAGCTGTAAGTGTGTTAAGCATAGGGGCATTTTGCCATGTATTAGCGGTTGTCTGACAAAATTTTACGATTAAACTAGCCGCCATCATGCAGACCTGTTACCAGCTTATTTTCCGCGCTCCCCGTCCGCCGCTTTCACAAGCGCAAGCAGTGGATATTTTGGCGCGTTTGTATCAAACATCCCCCACTCGCATTCAGCGCTTATTACAGCAACCGCAGCCGATTTTAAAGCGCCTCGCTACTTTAGCCGAAGCGCAAAAATACCAGCGGGCGCTGGAGCAACATGGCATTCAATGCAGCATCTGCGAAGGCTTAGTGCCGGCTAAGCCGCCTTTGCCAGCGCCGTCGGAAGCAGTCGCCGCACCGCGCCACGCCGCAAAGAAATTGCCGCTGAGCGTAGCAAAGTGGCAATGGGCAGCGGCGGTGCTGTGTTTAGGTGTGGTTGCTTGGTTTGCTGGACAAGGGTATCAGCAACACCGCATTGTGCAGTATAACGACACTTTAGTGGACTTGATTGAACGAGCGGTAGCGGGATTTGAACCTCTCTTACATAGCCTGTCGCCTTACGGTAACGGGCAAGCCGTAGAAGTGCAAACGCTGCAAGCAGGTTATCAGCAAACCATGCGAGACTTGCAGCAAGCGCATGAACAGATTCAATCGCTGAGCACACCGACTGTCGAGTGCGCAGCGTTTCGAGAGGCGGCTTTAGGGTTTTTAGCCTACCAAATCAAAGAAGGTGAGCGGGTTAAAGTCGTAGTGGATTATATCGCTGCGCATAATCCGGGTTCGCCGCTGGATATTTTCAACCTGCGCAAACGCTTACATAAGGTTGGGCGCAATGAAGCGGGTTATCTGCAAGCTTTACGACAAACCCAAGAACAGATGGCACAGCGTTTTCAGATACAACTTAAATAAATGCCTGAGTAAAGGCTTTAACACCAACATATCAAGGCAAATATGCGTGTTTTAGGGATTGAGACCTCTTGTGATGAAACTGGCGTAGCAGTGTATGACAGCACCCAGGGTTTGCTGGGACATGCGCTTTATAGTCAGGTAAAACTCCACGCCGAATATGGCGGCGTAGTGCCAGAGTTGGCATCCCGTGACCATGTGCGCAAACTGGTGCCGCTGATCCAACAGGTACTGGCAGACACTCATAGTCAAGGCGCGATTGATGGCGTTGCTTATACCCAAGGTCCCGGCTTAATAGGTGCGCTCTTGGTGGGCGCTTCCGTTGGGCGCAGCCTTGCGTGGGGATGGAATGTGCCGGCGGTGGGTGTGCATCATATGGAGGGACATCTGCTTGCCCCCATGCTGGAGGCAAATCCGCCGGATTTTCCTTTCCTCGCGCTACTGGTTTCGGGTGGGCATACGCAATTGGTGCAAGTCGAGGCTATCGGTATTTACCGATTATTGGGCGAATCTATTGATGATGCAGCGGGAGAAGCCTTTGACAAAACAGCAAAATTACTGGGTTTAGGCTATCCGGGCGGCGCTGCGCTGGCGGAATTGGCAAAATTCGGCAATCCAGAACGCTTCGTGTTTCCGCGTCCGATGACCAACCGTCCAGGCTTAGATTTTAGCTTTAGCGGGTTAAAAACTTTTGCACTAAACACCTGGCAAGCCCAAGGACAAACTGGCGACGAACAGACAAAGGCAGATATTGCTTATGCTTTCCAAGTCGCCGTGATAGATACCTTGGCTATTAAATGCCGTCGCGCTGCGCAACAAACCGGCTTAAAACGTCTTGTTATCGCGGGTGGCGTCAGTGCCAATCAACACCTGCGCAGCGAATTATTGCGCTTAGCACAAGAATGGGGCATTGAGGTCTTTTATCCGCGCCTAGAATTTTGTACAGACAACGGCGCCATGATTGCGTATGCGGGCTACTTGCGTTTACAACAGGGACAGCAAGAACCCTTATCATTCGGCGCAAAACCACGCTGGGCGTTGATGGCACATAGCTCAGTTAGGACTAATATCAATTAAAAACAAAAAACCCGCAAAAAAGATATTGACGTCAAGTAATAGGGCTGTATAAT
>DYPD01000129.1 GCA_020720115.1 Thiomargarita sp.
TACATGATTTTTGCTAAAATTAGCATTTTCTAATTTACTTAACTTGAAAGGAGCTTTCACTGATGCTAAACGCTAAATACTGGAACCGCAGCCTGTTAGGGTTGCTATTGTTATTCAGCCTGCCCGCTGCCCGTGCGGATGTGATGATTTTGGTGCATGGTTATCTGGGTAATGCGCAAACCTGGGATTTTAACGGCGTGATGCCGGTGTTGGAAAGCAACGGCTGGCGACGCGGCGGTTATTTGCTGGGCAATACGCTGTTGCCGCCAGCGCCCAGACAAGCAGTTATCGCCCAAGGCAAGCGCATTTATCTGGCGGAATTACCTTCTGAAGCGCCGTTGTTGGTGCAAGCCGGCATTTTACGCCAAGCGCTGGAAAATCTGCCCACTCAAGCCGGAGAAAAGCGCATTTTAGTTGGGCATTCAGCGGGCGGCGTGGTCGCACGTTTAATGCTGTTGCAACAGGGTGCGCCTCAATTTGATGCTTTAGTCACTATTGCTGCGCCGCATTTGGGCACTTACCGCGCTGAACAAGCCTTAGACCTGGTTAGCGTGCCTTTTCCTTTGTCCATCATTCCCGATTTTGTCGGCGGTGAGGATACCTACTTGCTGCGCCGTTCCAGCGGTTTGTTAGTGGATTTGGTGCGTCCTTTCCCTGGCACTCTGCTGTTTTGGGCAAATGCGCTGCCGCATCCTGACATTGCTTACTATTCTATCGTGCGCGGCAATGCCATTGTGCTGCATGGCGATTGGTTGGTGCCAGGACCTAGCCAAGATATGAACAATGTGCCGAGCCTTCGCGGTAAAGCCAAAACCCTGGTAGTGTCTAGCGATCATGGTTTGACCCCGCAAGACGGCATTGCGCTGATCGGCATTGTGCCTCATTTGTAAAGCTTAACTGCTTATTTTATCTGTAAAAACTCGGTATCCCAGGCATCACACAAAGCCTGCACGTTAGCACTGGTAGGCAACTGGTGCGCATAAGCCAGCGTTTGCCAAGTGCGGGTTAAGCGCGTGCAATATTGGCTGCGTGTGCTGCTCTGGGTGCGCTGAATCAGGCGTAGGCATTCGCCTTCAGTGGCGCTATCGGGCAGCGATAAGCCTTCGCGCTGACGCAAATGGTAGAGGCTGGCGCGATACAGCAAACTGATGGCGGCACGCGCCTGCCCTTGTTGCCAATATGCCCATGCCGCTTGCGCTGGATGCTCTGGCGGCGCTTGTGGGCTGTCAAAAAAATCTGTAAAATCAGCGACTTCACTTGGCAGCTTAGGTCTTTGCGGTAAACTGCCTCGCGCCCGACGGTACACAGCCCACAACAGCGCCGCCAACCCCAGCACTAACGCGCTCCACAACAAAATCTCAGCAAATTGCGCCAGCATCACGAGCCAAGTGTGCAGCATTTGAAAGTGGCTAAAATCCCAACTGCTCTCTTCATCATCCGCTTCTGTTTCTGCGGACAAGCGGCGCAATAAATCCATCGGCAATTCGCTGGAAGAACGCGCTGCGCCTTCCGATGCGTTGGTATGGGTCGAGTCCTTGTAACGCCATTCCGTCACCGCACGGCGCGTTTGGAAATCCGCTTGCTGCAAAATTTCCTGCATATGCTGGCGCACTTGCGCGTATTCGCTCGGCGCTGTGACAGCGGGCGCGGTGGGGATCGCTAATAGCAAGCAAATACCCAAAATGAACTTGTTTTGTGCTTTCAACAACAGCATATGGAACATAAATTTTTAGGCTTCTTTGGGGGGCGTGCCATGCGTTTGTTACGTTGGAAAAGTCGTTATAACACGGGTGAAGTTGAGACGGATCAGCATAATAAAAAATTCCTTGAATGCGTCAACAGCCTGATGACTGCGGCTGATGAGCATGAGCATTGTCAGGACATGGAAAATCTACTCACGCAACTGGGCGAAGCAGTGGTCGCCAAACTCGGTGCTGAGCGGGAAACTGCACCGCAAATGCGGCAGTTTTTTTATGGCAAGCTGGTGAATACCTTGCCGTTACCGCCTTATGGCACGCCTGCTTGTCACCAGTGTGGTTTGTGCGATCTGGCACAAGCACAGTTTGCGCAACATCTGCAAGCGCCGCTGAATTGTTTAAGTCGTCCAGAGAACGAGGCATAGACTTTAGGGCTGAGTGGCTTGTTCTAAAGCACTCAGCAAAGCCAGCGCCTCGGTTTGATTGGTGCCACAATGTTCCTGCATGGCGGGGAAATTTCTGCACACAGGCGGATATTCGGCACTGCCCCACAAGCGACACCAATACTCCGCCGTGAGATGTTGGCAAATTTCCCCAACCGCCTTGCCATGCGGATAGCCTGGCAAGGGGCTGTGGATGGAAATAGCGATGCAGCAGGCAGCGCAACCAGGACGGCACTGAAACCCCGCTTTATCCATCTTTTAGGCACTCCAATAAGAAAGCACGCAGTTCACGGATTTTGAGGTTTTCCGCCATTTTTTCCAGTTCGGCGGCAAAAACCGCAAAACCAGCCTCCTGTTTTAAGCGTTGCGCTTGTTGCAGCAACGCCTCAATATCGCCCAAACGCGCATCCTCTAACAAGCGATTAAGGTAAGCTGGCGGCGGCGTTTGCCAGGCTTTATCTGCTGTTGCAGACACCTTGGGCGGCTGTTCAAATTCCAGTTCCTCATAACACCATTCCAACGCCAAATGCCGCTGGAGCTTATTCAACAACTCCGCTGTTTCCACAGGTTTACTGATAAAATCATTGCAACCCGCCAGCAAACTGGATTCGCGGTAGCCCTGTGTGGCGGAAGCCGCGATGATCGGCATCTTAAGCAGTGCAGGTTGCTTGCGCAGCAGCTGTGTAGCCGCAAAGCCATCCAAATTCGGCATCACCAAATCCATTAAAATCAAATCTGGTGCCTGAACACAAGCCATGTTTACCGCTTCTTGTCCATTTTTAGCTTCGCTCACAGCAAAGCCCAAAGGCTCTAACAAATTCAACAACAGCAAGCGGTTTTCGTCATTATCATCGGCTACTAAAATCCGCCGTTTAGCACCGCTATAGCCACGAATGCAAGCACTACGCGCTTGCGTAATCTCCTCATCTACCTCTGTGGTCGGCAGTTCAATAGCAAACTTAAAACAACTGCCCTTGCCAGGTATGCTATGCACCTGAATGCTACCGCCCATGAGTTGCACAAAACGCTGGCTAATGGGTAAACCCAAACCCAGTCCTTCATGTTGGCGGCGGTGTCCTGTATCTGCTTGAACAAAGGGTTGAAAAATGTGCTGCTGCTGTTCTAGCGCAATGCCTATGCCGGTATCCGTAATGCAGAAATGAATACGCCCCGCTTCAGGATGAACACGAAAGCCTATTTCGCCTTGTTCGGTGAATTTTAGTGCATTACCGAGCAAATTATACAGTGCCTGGCGTAAACGGGTTTCATCGCCAATCACATAGCGCGGCAGTTCAGGGGCAAATTTAACCTTAAACAACAAGCTGTTTTGCGTTGCTTGCAAACCAATCATCGCAACGATTTCTTGCAACACCTGCGGCAGCAAAAAAGGCTGAGGTTGCAATTGCATTTGACTCACTTCAATTTTCGATAAATCCAAAATATCATTAATCAAACGCAACAAATGCTCGCCCGATTGATGCACCGTATGCAGTTGATCTCGATGGCGAGGTGCTAGATTTTTGTCACGCAACAGGATTTGAGTAAAGCCCAAAATAGAATTCAAGGGCGTGCGCACTTCATGACTCATATTTGCCAGAAACTCACTTTTTGCTTGACTGGCAGCATCAGCAGCTTCTTTAGCCCGCTGAAGTTCAGCAGTGCGTTGCCTAACGCGCAATTCTAAAGTGCGTTGTGCTTCACGCAATTCTTCTTCAGCAGTTTTACGCTGCTCAATTTCAGCTTGCAATTTATCATTCAAATGCTGCAACGCATAGGCTTGAGCGGAAATGCAATGCTCAAAGCGCTGGCGTTCTAACGCATTTTCTACAGCAAAACACAGTTGATTAGGATGATGCAGCGGTTTGGGAATAAAATCAGCAATGCGGTATTCGCGCAACAGTTGATAAGCAAGATTCAAATCATTAACCGAGCTTTGTACAAGAAAAGCAATATGCGGATTGGTTTCACGCACCCGCCGCATCAATTCAATACCATCCATTTTCGGCATACGCAAATCTAACAACAAGAGTTCAAAATCTTGTTCTGCCAGTTTTTCTAGCGCCTCTTGCCCGTTTTCTGCTTCTGCAAGGCTATAATCAAAGCGCCCCAAAATGGCGACAGATACACGACGTATAATGGGTTCATCATCTACAATCAAGATGCGTGGCACTTGACTGTGAATCTCCGTCGTTGTTTGATTAGTTGGCAACATGGATTCTCTCTTTACCTACTCAGGCACTATTAAGGGTTCTTGAGCAATTCAAACAGCATTTTACAACTGAGTTACGCATGTAGTTAAAACGCATAAGCTGCAATAGTTGTTATTAGTAGCAGACATTAGCGAGTAACTAATAAAGCCCTATTCGTAATAATTAAAAGTGGCAAAGCCTTCTTGCCGACATAAAGCATCGCGTTCGGCAATTTTTAAGTCCGCCTCAGCCATTTCTGTGACTAATTCGCTAAAGGAAATCTTTGGCGTCCAGCCGAGTTTTTCTTTAGCTTTGCTAGGATCACCGAGCAGGGTTTCAACTTCTGTGGGACGAAAGTAGCGTGGATCAACTGCGACCAGGGTTTGTCCGGTTTGTGCGTGGAGGGCTTTTTCTGCGATGCCGTGTCCTTCCCAGTGTAGCGGAATGCCCAGCGCGTCGGCGCTGAGCTGTACAAATTCACGCACGCTGTGTTGTTCGCCAGTGGCGATAACAAAATCTTCCGGCGCCGCCTGTTGCAGCATCATCCACTGCATTTTTACATAGTCTTTGGCGTGTCCCCAGTCGCGCTTGGCGTCCATGTTGCCCAGATACAGACAGTCTTGCAGTCCCAATTTAATCCGCGCTAAAGCACGGGTGATTTTACGCGTCACGAAGGTTTCGCCGCGCACTGGGCTTTCGTGGTTAAACAGGATGCCGTTGCAGGCGTATAAGCCGTAAGCCTCGCGGTAGTTCACGACGATCCAGTAAGCGTAAAGCTTGGCGGCGGCGTAGGGTGAGCGCGGGTAAAAAGGCGTGGTTTCGCGTTGCGGTATTTCTTGGACTTGCCCGAATAATTCTGAGGTCGAGGCTTGATAAAAGCGGGTTTTGTCGGTCAAGCCCAGGATGCGAATGGCTTCCAGAATGCGTAATGTGCCGAGTGCGTCTGTGTTGGCGGTGTATTCTGGTTCTTCAAAAGAAACTGCAACATGGCTTTGTGCGGCGAGATTATAGATTTCGTCGGGCTGTACCTGTTGGATAATGCGAATCAGGCTGCTGGAATCGGTTAAGTCGCCGTGATGTAGCACCAAACGCAGGTCTTGTTGATGCTGATCTTGGTAAAGGTGGTCAATACGGTCGGTGTTGAACAGGGACGAGCGGCGTTTGATGCCATGCACCTGGTAGCCTTTTTTGATTAAAAACTCAGCTAAATAAGCGCCATCTTGTCCGGTAATGCCGGTAATTAAAGCGGTTTTCATCAGATTTTCCTCTATTTTTTAGGTTCTTGCGGGATTGCTTGTGCTTCTTGTAACAATTCGATAATGCCATCGGCAATGATCTGATAACCCGCAGCATTTGGCAAACCTTCGGGGCTTAGAAACTCCGGCGCCGCCAACACTTTACTGAGCACTGCGCCGTGATAAGGCACTGCAAAAGCTGAAGCCAGTTTGCGGTAAAACGGCGGCGGTGCTAGATGCGGATCATTCTCTGGCATACCGATTAAAGCAACGGCGATATTACGCTGTTTGGCGGCGTTAATCATCTGCCGGAAAGCTTCAATGACTTTCACTGTATCCTGTTCACTTTCAAGCGCATAGCCACCGTGCATTAAAATCAGCAAATCCGGTTTTTCTGCGTCTAATACGGTGGGCAACCGCTGCACCGCTTCGGCGAGCTTTTCACCTGTCACACCTGCGTTAATGACTTGACGTTGCAAGTGTTTTTGCAGCAGCCCCGCATAATTTTGCGCAGTGGGCAAATGCGGTGCGGCAGTGAGCGCGTCCCCAAATGCCAGAATTTTTGCCTGTGCCGCTAAAGCGGGTAGCTGTGGTGCTTTAGCACAGCCGGTTAAAGTAGCCAGCAATAGCATAATGCTGAAAGCGGCTAATTGCTTGAATGCGCCTGTATTCATCTATTTTCCTGTGTTAAAACTGTGTTTTTTAAGAGTTCAAAGCCGTGCTTTAATCCGTTGGCGATTTGAATGCGATGCTTTGGGGTTATTACAGAAAGATTAATGGCGCTTTTGTGCCATAATCCAGCGCGACAAAAGGCGCTTGGGACGCGATTTTAACAGAGTTTTATCAAACGCATGGCAGTTGCGAGGAGGCAGGAAAAATGGTACTGGGTGCTTTAATGATTGATGTTGAAGGTCAAACCTTGAGCGCAGAAGAACAGCTACGTTTGCAGCATCCGCTGGTGGGGGGGGTGATTTTGTTTTCCCGCAATTACGCCTCGCCCGCCCAAATGACCGCATTGACAGCAGAAATCCGCGCCTTACGCAAGCCCTCGTTGCTGATTGCAGTGGATCACGAAGGCGGCAAGGTGCAGCGTTTTCGCCAGGAGTTTTCGCCCTTGCCGCCCGCCGCCTGTATCGGTGCGCTGTACGATCAAAACCCGCAGCAGGGCATTAAAGCCGCCCAGCAAATCGGCTGGCTGCTGGCAGCAGAACTGCGTGCGGTGGGCGTAGACTTAAGTTTTGCACCCGTGCTGGATTTGCGTAAAGGCATCAGCAGCGTGATTCAAGATCGGGCTTTTCACGCCGATCCGCAGGTGGTAACGCTACTGGCAGCCGCATTTATACAGGGAATGCAGAGTGCTGGAATGCAGGCGGTGGGCAAACATTATCCAGGGCATGGTTCGGTTGCGGCGGATTCGCATCTCGCCGTTCCCATTGACTGGCGCAGTCTCGATGTCATCGTGCAGGAAGATTTAATTCCCTTTAGCCAACTCATCAAACAAGGCTTGCCCGCGCTCATGCCCGCGCATGTGATTTATCCGCAAATAGATAAATATCCGGCGGTTTTTTCCAAAATCTGGTTGACTTTTTTGCGTCAACAATTGCGCTTTACGGGCGCGATTTTCAGTGATGATCTGAATATGGCAGCGGCGGGTACAGTGGGCGATATGTGCGAGCGCGTACCCAAAGCCATCGGTGCAGGCTGCGATATGCTATTGATTTGCAACAATTCTGATGCGGTAGGACAGGTGTTGGAAACTTTTTGCAGCTACGAAGCACCACAAGCGCAAGCGCGGGTGGAAAAACTACGCGGCACTGGCACTTGGGCATGGCAAAAGCTGCATACAGCGCAAGCCTGGCAAGAAGCGCAGCAGCAGTTAGAACAACTGCAAGCACTCACGCCTTCTATCGCTGCTTAGAGGCTGTTAGTAAAACCAGCATCCGTTTGCTGATTTGTCGAAACGTCACTGCTAATGGTGATTTTCCACTTAGGTAAAAAAACCTGCCGACCAATGAGATCAGATTTTCTTCTGCAAAAAAACCAAAATCTGTCGCATTCCGCTAAAATGCCTAGCTGCAACACCTGGCAAGCATCATAAAGCCTGTCAGAAGTTTAACTTTAATCAAAATCAACAACAGGAAAATACAGTATGTCTGAATACTTGTTCACTTCAGAATCCGTTTCCGAAGGGCATCCTGACAAGGTTGCCGACCAGATTTCTGACGCAATTTTGGATGCGCTACTGGCACAGGACAAACGCTCTCGCGTCGCCTGCGAAACCCTCGTTAAAACCGGCATGGTTATGGTGGCAGGCGAAATTACCACCAGCGCCTGGGTAGATATGGAACAGATTATTCGTCACAAAATCCGTGACATCGGTTACAACAGTTCGGATATGGGCTTTGATTGGGAATCCTGCGCAGTGATTTCCGGTATCGGCAAACAATCCGCCGACATCGCAATGGGCGTAGACGAAAGCGAAAATCATGAGCAAGGCGCGGGCGACCAGGGCTTAATGTTTGGTTACGCCAGCAACGAAACCGACGTATTGATGCCCGCCCCCATTACCTACGCCCACCGCTTAGTCGAGCGCCAAGCCCATGTACGCAAAAACGGCACCCTGCCTTGGTTGCGTCCCGATGCCAAAAGCCAAGTCACTTTCCGCTACCAAAACAACAAACCCGTCGGCATCGAAGCCGTCGTGCTCTCCACTCAACACAGCCCAGACATTGAAAACAAGGCGCTATACGAAGCGGTGATGGACGAAATCATCAAACCCGTGTTGCCCGCAGAATGGCTGACGAAAGACACCCAATTCCACATCAACCCCACCGGACGTTTCGTCATCGGCGGACCGGTTGGCGACTGCGGCTTAACCGGACGCAAAATCATCGTTGACACCTACGGCGGCATGGCGCGTCACGGCGGCGGCGCATTTTCCGGCAAAGACCCCTCCAAAGTAGACCGTTCCGCCGCCTATGCCTGCCGTTACGCAGCGAAAAACATAGTGGCTGCCGGTTTAGCGGAACGCTGCGAAATCCAAGTTTCCTACGCCATTGGCGTGGCAAAACCCACCTCCATCACCGTAGAAACCTTCGGCACCGGCAAAATAGACAACGCCCGCCTCACCCAACTGGTAGGTGAACACTTCGACCTGCGCCCACGCGGTTTAATCGCCATGCTCGACCTGCTACGCCCAATTTACGCCCCCACCGCCGCCTACGGCCACTTCGGACGCGACGGCTTCCCCTGGGAAGCCACCGACAAAGCCGAAGCCCTAAAAGACGCGGCGGGTATTTAAGCAACGCACCGCCACATCACAAAAAAACGCCCTATAAGGGCGTTTTTTTGTTTATAGCCTACAAAAAATCTACCCATCACTCATTTTAATGTCGGCACTAAACTGGTCTTGCATGATTTTCTACTGGAACAACTGGCTGATCTCAACCAGCGTTATGCACATTCCTTGAAAAACTCCGTTGAATTAACCGATTTTTTTACCTTAACCGGCGGACATCCTTATTTATCGTCCCTGTAAATGTTATACGGATATATCATCGGATATTTTTACGATATGCCGACACCTAGAATTTAAGCTTGTCTGGTTATCATTTATCGGGACGATAACGCGAGCGGGCTTATGCAGAGAAATTAGACATCTCTCAATTTCAGCTTAAAGCCAAACATTGGTATAAACAATTAACTACCCTTTATACTGATATTGGTAAACTCAATCGAGCATTGGATATTGTTGGTTTATTTTTATTAAACCGTTTTCGTTATTTAACTCAAGAAGAGGTGATTAACATGTTGAATTTAGATTTACTCAACACTCGTGCTGGGCAGGATATTTATCAGGTGGGATTTTCTGAAGGTGAAATCAAAGGTGAAGCCAGAGGTGAAATCAAACGTCAACGCACTATTCTTGTTCACCTGTTAAAAAAGTGTTTTGGAAAACTATCTAATCCTGTCCAAAGTAAGATTAAGAAAGCTGAACTTGCTCAATTAGAACAATGGACATTAAATGTCTTAGATGCAAAAACCATTGAGTAGAAATCTGAATATAGAAAACTATATTAGTTATAAAACGCAGCACTCAAAAACCTTTTAGGTTTCAAAAACCTAGAAGATTTAGTTTCTATCAACGATATTTTTTTATATCTCAGTTATTAAAGGAGTAGGCTGTGCATCAACAAGATTTAGAAGACCAAATTGTTTATAAATTTCCTTATCCAAGTGCGGAAGCTTATTTGCGTTTCAATAATAGCGAGTCGATGGCTATGTTGAAATACAGCAGTTTATTGGATATGGCAGAAATTTATTTGCATTATTTATCCACGGTGTTATTGAATGTTTACGCACTAGAAAAGGAATTTGATCCGAAACTAACCGAATGCCTGATTGAGAAGTTTCATAAAGGCAAATGGGGCTGTGGTGATTATGTAGAAATGATGCGGGAATTGTGTCGTTTTTATAAAAATTGCACGGATAAGTTGCCTTATACCTGAATCCGTGACCCTACTCTCGGGCGGCGAATAACAATGCCCAAATACAG
>DYPD01000018.1 GCA_020720115.1 Thiomargarita sp.
TATCAAATCAAAGACGAGGATTTATTTAATAGAGCTTATGACTACATCAAAGAATGCTATTAAAGTGATACGGATTTTTTCCTTAGACATTTGCCTAATACTCGTCGCTGGAGCGACGAGATATACACTCCCACGCTGGAGAGGCTGTAAAAGAACTCTCAAAATTGGCAATTTTTGCTTCGTAAGTCATTGATTTTACGTTGTCGAAAATCCAGAAAATGAGGTTCTTTTACAGCCTTTGGAGCGTGGGAGCGAGAAAAAACTTAATTCCATTCATCACGCATTCTTCTTTGAATTTCTACGGGATCGCCATTGAAATTAGGACTATCCTTGAGAATTCCACCAAATGTAGCAAAACTATTTTGTTCTTCCTTTAAAATAAAAGGTTGCAAACGGTTTTTTAATAAATTCAATACCTTTAATTGCTCTTGCTCAGAAAGCATTAAAAGTTGATTATCAATTTCTTGAACTGATAAATTCATTTCTTAAATCTCCTAGTTTTATAGTTAAAACTATATTAGACTTGTTGTAATAAATAAAATCAATAAGTTAAATGAAAACAAATATAGCGTTAAATCATAACACACTATTTTTAATGGTTTTATAATTGCCACAAGTCTATTATTTTTGCCTCGTTCCAGCGTTCTACGCAGCCTGGCGGTTTTCGCGCTCTGCGCGTTTTGTACAGAGTGCAGAATTATTTTCATGACGCTGGTATTCAGCGTCCGTTGCCGCGACACCATGCAAATTAAATTTAATCAATTATACTGCGCCCCGCCTGGAACCGCTCTCAGGCATGTTGGTTAAGTGGTTAAAAATCAATCATTTTATTCTTTCGTTTCAAATCCCACCGCGCCCACCACACTAGACACAGCTTGCAGACGAGATAACAAGGAATCTCGCTGTGAAACCAATTTCAATATCACTTCCGATTGTTCATTATGCGCTACCACAATAGAATCCAACTGCTGGCGTAAATAGTTGACTTGCTCAGTCAAGTCTGTGCGCTCTGTAAGTAATTGTTTTACTTTCTTTTTTAGGGCGGGCAAGTCTTTGCTGTCTTGCAGTAACTGTTGATATTGTGCTTGTAATTTTGCTAAAGATAATAATTCAAGCTGTGCAGTTCTATATTGTTTTTGCAAACGTAAAATTTCTTCACTCAAGTTTGCTTGCTGTTCTTTAAGCTGATAATACTCAGTTTCAATTTTTTTCAGTGCAGTACAATGTGTTTGTAGCCCGCTATGTTCATGTTTTAATGCTTGATGCTGTTCCATTAAATTGTCAGTCAGCAATTTAGCACTGGATAGCTTTTCCTCTAACTCAGTATTGGTTTTTGTAAGCAAAGCAACTTGCCGCTGTGTAAGGTCGAACTTTTTCAGCGTTAATTGTAATTGAGTTTGATTAGCTTTTAATTCCTCAGCGAGAGAAGCTATTTTGGTTTTACATATATCATATTTCTTTAGTTCTATTAGTAAGTGTTCGCGTTCTTGTTCTGAGGCTTCTAACTGAGTTTGTAAGCTATTAGTTGCATAGGTTTGGCTGGCTAATTGTTCATTCACATCAGCAAATTTTTTCTGCCATTGATGCGAGCGAATTTCCCATTCATCCCGTTGTTTATGTACTTGGGTTAACTCTGCCTGACAGTGCTTTTTTTCTGCCAAAATCATCCGCTCGTTGCTTTTACACAAAAAGCGTCCTAATAAAGCACTGAGGCAAGCAGTAGCTAAAAGCAGAAAGAAAACTTCATTAATTAAATAGGTCATTAATAGAATCCTAATAGTCTACTCAAGTTTAGTAGCCTTGAATCCGAAATTCGATACGTCTATTGCGCGCACGTCCAGCGAGTGTTGCATTATCTGCAATAGGATGTGCTTTCCCATATCCAATGGATTTAAACTGTGTTGCAGAAAATCCATGATGAATTAAATAGTTTTTCACCGCATCAGCACGTTGCTGACTGAGTTGCAAATTTTTATCCGGGTTACCAATATTATCTGTGTACCCGGCAATAGTAATCTTAGCTTTTGGGCAACTTTGCATGACGGCAATTAATTCATTTAACAAAGCATAACTGCTGCCTTTAATGATTGCACTGTTTGAATCAAACTCAATATTATTTTTTTCCAATAAGGTATTGAATTTGGCTTGGCATAAACGCTCTTGACTATCAGCCGCATAAACATAAAGCTGCAAAAGATAATTGTATTTTAACAATTGAGCAGGTAATTTCTGTAAAGCATTGGCGGTTTCTGTGGTGGCGACAGTGCCAGTTAGACGTATTTCATAATTGCTGATTTCTAATCGCCCCTGTTCAAACTTTTGTAAAGCGGGGAGCAATAAGTTAATCGCTTGCAACCAATGCGCGGGTTCACCGGAAGCCAGAGTTATGCCTTCTTCTACAAAACCCTTATTACCGAATAACTTTCTGGTGCTGGTAATGAGTGTTTGGCGGTCTTCTAATCTTGGAACATAGCCTGATACATGCAGGATTTGTCGTTGATAATCAGCGATAAAAGTATAAGGATTGACGCGCTGAAGTGGTTGTTTTTCATCTGCTGCATTTAGGTATAAATAGAGTTGATAGTGCTGGTTTTTTAGGCTGGCTAGGGCTTGTGTTACTTGTTCTAATTGCGGTGTTGTTTGTGTTACACCAACTAGGCGTATAGTGTAATTGATGATTTCTAAGCGAATGCTTTGAAACTGGTTGAGTTGTTCCAACATGAGCAAAAGCATGGGTTGCCAGGCATCGGGTGCGCCAGACGCTAATTGTAATTGTATTTCTGGCGAAGCTTGAGTAAATAAATCGGCAAGCTTTGTTTCTATTAATTGTTGAGTTTGAGCATCAGCTACATAGCCAGTGACCTGTAGCCTGTTGTTTTGATAGTTAAGCGTAAAGCTGTAGGGACTTTGTATGGGTAATTCTTCTGCAACCTGTAAGTAAAGATAGGGAACATAATGATAGTTTTGCAAGGTTTTGAATTGTTGTTTAAGTTGTTCTGCAATAACTTCTGTTTCTACTACGCCACTCAAGCGTACATCATAATTCACTATTTCTAAACGCGCATCCTGCACTTGCGGTAATTGCGCAAAAATCAGGTTCAATGCGGTGTGCCAGTCACTCGGTTCTCCAGCCGCTAATGCTAAGGTGTTTTCTATGTGGTATTGCGCAAAGTGCTGTTGTAGTTTTTCTTGCAATGCTTGGCGATATTGTTCATCTGGTGCATAGCCGGTGAGGTGTATCTGTTGGTTGTGTAATTCTAAGTTTAAGCGATAGGGTGTTATGCGTTCTAGTTGAACTTTAATCTGGTTGTTCAGTTGACGGATGCCGTGTATCTCGGCTATGAGGTGGATAACTTGGTTGTAGCTTTGGCTATTGCTGGCAGTGCCTTCTAAAGTTACATCGCGCCCGGTCACTGACACTTCAACCCAATTCATATCTTGTGCTTGTAAGGTCTGTTGGATTTCTTGCTTGAGTTTAATTTCAATCCGCTGTGCTAAGTAGGGTACATAATCTAGCAAACCAATAGCGGATAAAACAAATATCAGCGATACTAGGATAAGGTCTTTAAGTTTATGCGGCATACAGTAAGCTCGGTTTATGCAAATAATTATTCACCATCCCTACCTTCATCTTGCATCATGCTTGCGTCATCGTCGTGCTGGCTATGCTTTAATGGTGTGCCTATTAAAGAATTGGTTGTTTGATTTTTCGCTTTTATTTGGGTTGTAGGAGCAGGTTTTGCACTGGGTTTAGTGGGTGTAGCGGCTGTGGTTTTTTGGGGTTGTGGGGCGGCGGTGCGTGATAGTTTGCTGATAACAGGGTTTTTAATCTGGGCTTTGAGCAAAATATCTTCGGCTTTTTCCAAAATGGGTGTGGTTATTTTGTCGGTGGATTTACCAAATAGAGAGGGCATGTCTGTGATGTGGATTTTGTGTTCTGTGTGTGGCATTTCTTTTATGTAAATCTGTTGTCCGGTTGCGGGTAATTCATGAACATAGATGCTGTTTTCTTTGGGTTTGTAAATGGGTATGGCTAATTCTTGAAAACGAGAGTAAATCATTTCATTGAGGGCAAATTCGACTAAATAGCGGTTGCTGTTTGGTGCTATCCAAGATAACAAGCGACAATGTAAATATTCTGTTTCTAGTTCAACTAATTTGACTACACTGCCAGGCTTTTTGAGCACGGCGGCATTATCGTCGGCAATGGCTAAAATTTCTTGACGTATTTGGTTGAGATTGCTGCCATAGGGGAGGCGTACGTCCACTGCAATCATGCGGTTTTCTTCTGTGCTACTGGATTCGTTGACAATTTTGCTATTGCCGATTTTGGCATTAGGTAAGGTGACATCAAAGTTTTCGACGGTTAGTAGGCGGGTGCTGCGGATGCCGATATGGGTGATTTTTCCACGTGTGCCGTCTTCTAAAATGACCAGATCGCCAACGCGATAAGGGGCGTCAGTGAGAATGAGCACGCCAGCAATCACGTCGGAGAGGGTGTCGCGTGCCGCCATGCCGATGGCTAAACCGACAATGCCAGCGGAAGCCAGTAAAGCGGACATATCCACGTTCCAGGTGGAAAACGTCATGTAAATCGCGCTTAATGCTACGATCAGGACGGCTAGATTGCTGAATAAAGGTAGGGTTTGTGGTTGTATGAGGCTAAAAGCTTTGGTGTTGTTGGCGGACATTTGTAGCAGTAACTTACTTAGGCGTAGGCTAAAACCGGCTAACACCAGGATCAGCAGCGTGCGCAATCCTGCTTGTAAGATAAAGGTTAGATTGGCGCTCAGTTGCAAAAGCTCTACGGAGAAAATCAAGCCGAGAATGAGGACGACGGAAGATGCGGGGGCGGATAGTAAGCCAAGCAGGGCTTCGCTACCCTTGATTTTGAGTGTATTGGTTAGCTTGTGTAAGACTTTGGGCAAAAAGTGAGTGACTAATCGCGCTAGTAAATAAGTCAAGGCGCTGGCAAGCAGGGCTTGCAGCCAAGGGGTGTTGAAAAAGAAGGCGATTGCTGCATTCAGAATTTGCATGAAATCTCTTGTAATTAAACGGCGAATAAAAATGACGTGCGGTAAAACGCAAGATTCTGTTGTAAGGGGCCGCTATAAGGGCGTGAAGGCGGCACGGTTGTGCTCAGCAGTGCTATATTATGCCGACTGCCATTTAATCCTAAAAACCGTTTTAAAAACTAGCCTATTGAGGATACGCCATACATGTGCAAAATTTTCTGCTGCTTCTCGCGCAAGTGTTCTGCGCCATTCAAGGTTGTTATCAAGCATGTCTAAAACCTGTGTTCAATTGAGTGAAATTATTCCCGATGCAATGGCGGGGTATCGTTTGGATCAGGCGCTGGCTGAATTATTTCCAGACTATTCCCGCGCTCGCTTGCAACAATGGATCCGCGCTGGGCAGGTGCAGGTAGATGCCGCCTTGAAAAAGCCGCGTGATAAGGTGTATGGCGGCGAGCAGGTGGAAGTGCGAGCGGAATTGGTGGCGGAGGGCGACTGGCAAGCCCAAGCGATTCCGCTGGACATCGTTTATGCCGATGATTGGTTACTGATTATCAACAAGCCGCCCGGGTTAGTGGTGCATCCGGGCGCGGGTAATACCGCTGGGACGCTGGTTAATGCGTTGCTGCATCAGATGCCGGAATTAGCCAATGTGCCCCGTGCTGGAGTGGTGCATCGTTTGGATAAAGATACTTCGGGGCTGTTGGTGGTGGCGCGGCAACTGAGCGCACATCATGCGCTGGTAGAGCAACTGCAAGCGCGAGCATTTGAGCGCGAATACCAGGCAGTGGTCAGCGGTGTGCTCACGGCCGGCGGTATGGTGGAAGCGCCGCTGGGGCGTCATCATACGCAACGCACGCGCATGGCAGTGGTTGAAAGTGGTAAGCCGGCGATTACGCATTATCGTGTGGAGCATCGCTTCCGCGCCCATAGCCTGTTGCAAGTTCAACTGGAAACTGGACGCACGCACCAGATTCGCGTACACATGGCACATATTAAACACCCGGTGTTAGGCGACCCACTGTATGCGGGGCGTTCGCGTCTGCCGCCGGACTGTTCGCCAGAATTGCGCGAGTCGCTAGAACAGTTCAGACGCCAAGCCTTGCACGCAACGCGCTTGGGCTTGGAACATCCGCACACAGGCGAATGGCTGGAATGGGAAGTTGCCCCACCAGCGGATATGCAAACTCTGCTGGCGGTATTAGCGCAAGATCAAGCGCAGCACAAACTCCGCTGATTATGCTTAATCGGGTTCGCGCTTGTATTCGCCTTCCAAAGTGGCGGCGTGCGGCGGCGGCGTGTGGTGAGGGGCGGGCGAAATGGCAGACGAGAGGATAACGCGACTGCTAAAATAAGCTATCAACCAGCGCCGTGACCAGGGTAACAAACACAGAAAACCCAAGACATCGGTGATAAAGCCAGGGGTTATCAATAGCACGCCGCCAATCAGCAACAGCAAGGCTTCCAGCATGGCTTGCGCGGGGACTTCGCCGCGCTGCACTTGCGCCTGACAGTGTTTCAGCAAGGTCGTGCTTTGGCTACGCAACATGGCAACGCCAACCAGGGCAGCCAGGATAATCAAGGCAAGCGTGGGCAGCAGACCTATCTGTTTACCAACGGCAATGAGTAGGTAAATTTCAATAAAGGGTAAGCTGATGAAAGCCAACAATAAATAGGTAATCATGGCGATTTTGTTGCGAGTTTAGCCCTGGATGTTGAGCTTGAGCATTTCTGTGCCGTCGGCGTCGCTGAGATGCACTGCGCAGGCGATGCAGGGATCGAAGCTGTGAATAGTGCGCAGGATTTCTATTGGCTGTTTGGGATCATGCAGTTTGTGTCCTTTAAGCGCGGCTTCGTAAGGACCTGCTTGCCCTTGCGCATCTTGCGGTCCGGCGTTCCAGGTGGTGGGGACAACCGCCTGATAATTAGCGATTTTTTCATCTTCAATCACAATCCAATGTGCCAGTGCGCCACGCGGGGCTTCCATGAAACCAACGCCCTGGCAGCGTTTAGGCCAACTGGCGGGCGACCAGAGGGTTTCGTTGAAGGTTTTGGTATCGCCCGCTTTGATGTTTGCCAGCAAATGGTCAAACCAGACTTGCATAGTGTCGGCGATGATTTTGGTTTCTAAAGTCCGGGCAGCAGTGCGCCCTAACGTAGAAAACAGTGCGGTAATGGGTAAATCCAGGGTTTTTAGGCTGTAATCCACCAGTTCTACGGCTTGCGCGTGTTTCGTGGCATACAGCATCAGCATTCGCGCTAAAGGACCTACTTCTACCGGCTTGTCGCGCCAGCGCGGAGCTTTTAACCAGGAATAAGATTGTTCAACATCCAGGTGTTTGTAAGGCGGGGTGGGACCTGTGTAATTTAATTGAGTTTCGCCTTCGTAAGGATGCAAGCCGGTTGTTTTGCCAGTGCTGTAATCATACCAAGCATGAGAAACATATTCTTTGACTTGTTCTTTATCGTGTAAATCAACGGGTTCAAAACTGGAAATATCTCGATTGAGAATCACGCCGCCAGGAATCAAGAAAGAACTGGGATCATCCATCCCTTTTTCGGGGAAATCACCATAGGTCATGAAATTCCCCACGCCTTCCCCTTGCGTTGCCCATTCTTTATAGAAACCAGCAATGGCTAAAGTATCCGGTAGATAGACTTGTTCAACAAAGTTTTTCATTTGATGAATGACATCTTGTATCTCTGCCAGTTTCTTCGCATTAATAGCAGAATCTGAATTCAAATCAATTGGGCAAGCAACGCCGCCAACGACGAAGTTAGGGTGGGGGTTTTTGCCGCCAAAAATCGCATGTAGTTTGACTACATCGCGTTGCCATTCCAATGCTTCCAGATAATGCGCAACCGCCATAAGATTGGCTTCTGGCGGTAATTTATAGGCGGGATGTCCCCAATAGGCTTGGGCAAAAATACCTAATTGTCCGGCTTCGGCGAAATTTTTCAGCTTCTTTTTCATATCTGCAAAATAGCCAGGGGAGGTCTTAGGATTATGCGGACTGACACTTTGCGCCAATTCAGAAGTGGCTTTGGGATCAGCTTGCAGAGCGGAAATTAAATCCACCCAATCCAGCGCATGTAAGTGATAAAAGTGCATTACATGATCATGCACATATTGCGCAGCATTCATCAGGTTACGGATCAATTGGGCATTGGGTGGAATACGGTAGTTAAGTGCATTTTCCACCGAGCGGATGGACGCCATGCCATGCACTAAGGTGCAAACCCCGCAAATGCGCTGCGCGAATGCCCAGGCATCACGCGGATCGCGTCCTTTCAGGATGAGTTCAATGCCGCGCACCATAGTGCCTGACGAATACGCTTGGGCGATGGTATCGCCGTCCATTTGCGCTTCAATGCGCAGATGACCTTCAATGCGGGTGATTGGGTCAACAACTATGCGTTCGCTCATGGTTAGCCTCTCGAATATTGTCTTGTTTGACGTTGAATAAGATGCTTTGCTTGTATGGATTTAGAGTCTACACGAAATCAAAAAGGTTTGAACTCACTCTCTCAATACTAATAGCTATTATTGGGTAGTGTCTTGGAAAGACAGGGCGCATTTGAGCACAAAAAAACCGGCATCTGCATAAAGACTGCCGGTTTTGCCTGCTGCTGCGGGTATGAGTTTTAATGCGTGCCGATAATACTCAAGCCTTTAAGCAGATTCAAAGCTTCGTACAGTGAGTAATCAGATTTTGCCAGCGGAACATCTTTCTCTTTCTCTTTCTCTTTCTCTTTATCTTTCTCTTTATCTTTCTCTTTATCTTTCTCTTTATCTTTCTCTTTATTTTTAGGCTTAGTTTGTTCCTCGGTTTTCTCGCCGTCCTTATCTGATGACATGGGTTTTTTAGCGTCTTGTTCCTTGCCATTCGGTTCTTTGCCATTGGAGAGATGCCCACGCAAATCAGCCTCAGTAAACGAGGTGCTGTCTTCTGGGATTTCAACTGAGGCAATTTCTACGCGATTTTGCACAATATCAGGGATGATGCCTTCGGCTTGGATAGAGCGTCCGTTAGGAGTGAAGTAACGGGCGGTGGTAATTTTTAAGGCAGCACTCTCGTTGATGGGCTGAATCGTTTGTACCGAGCCTTTGCCAAAGGTTTTTGTGCCCATGATGATGGCACGTTTGTGATCTTGGAGCGCACCAGCGACAATTTCTGAAGCCGAAGCCGAACCGCCATTGACTAACACCACAATAGGCGCATTGTTTAGATAATCTTTGGGTTTGGCTTTGAAGCTGAGTTTGGAATCTTTAATGCGCCCTTCGGTGTAAACAATCAGCCCGTGTCGCAAAAAGGTATCAGCAACACCAACAGCGGCATTTAATACGCCCCCTGGATTGTTGCGTAAATCTAGCACCAGCCCTTTCAATTCAGCTTTATTTTCATCGCTTAGGGTTTTTAAGGCTTGCTGCAAATCTTCAGTGGTATGGGTTTGGAATTGGCTAATGCGCACATAACCATAACCAGGGTCAAGCAAGCGGCTCTTAATGCTTTTAACTTGAATCACGTCACGAGTGACAGTAATGCGTAGCGGTTTGTTTTCGCCTTCGCGTACCACTGTTAAAGTAATATCAGTGCCTGGCTTGCCGCGCATGAGTTTAACTGCATCGTTTAAGCTCATACCTTTGACGGGTTCTTCATCTAAACGCACAATTAAATCACCAGCTTCAATGCCAGCCCGTTGTGCCGGGGTATCGTCAATTGGCGTAACCACTTTGACAAAGCCGTCTTCCATATTGACTTCAATCCCTAAGCCGCCAAATTCTCCGCTGGTGCCCACTTGCAGTTCTTTGAATTCTTCTTCATCCAAATAGGCGGAATGCGGATCAAGTCCACTTAACATACCTTTAATGGCATATTCTAATAACTTTTCATCGCTGACTTCTTCTACATAATCTTCTTTGATACGGGTAAAAATTTCCGTGAAGGTGTGCAGTTCTTTCAGCGGCAGTTCCGGCAAAGGTTGCTCGCGTTCAGCAAAAACACTGTGTCCTAAAGAAATCATAATGCCCAACGAAGTTCCTAAAAACAACGAAGGTAAATGACGCGACAGCATAGAGTGTTCTCCCCAAGTCTTTGCAATAGTCATCTGAGTATTTTTGAGATCAGTGTGCGGCTTGTTAATCAAGTTCAAGTGTGACGTGCCAGCCAGTTAGATTTAAGCATTTTCTGCTTTGGGTTCACGCGAGAGCAAGTTATGTACTGCTTGCTCTGGTGTACAAAGCCCCTGTACTACGAGACTGACTTGTTCGCTGATTGGCATATCAATCTGCATCTGCTGTGCGAGTTTAACAATTTGCACAACACTGTGCAGCCCTTCAACCACTTGCCCAATGTTGCGCAATGCATGTTCAACACTGTAGCCCTGCGCCAGCGCGTAACCAAAGCGGCGATTGCGTGATTGATCATCGGTACAGGTTAGCAGCAAATCACCTAAGCCAGTTAGTCCCATGAAAGTTTCTTTATGCCCACCCAAGGCAACCCCTAATTTCATGATTTCATTTAAGCCTCGAGTGATCAAGGCTGCGCGGGTATTAGCTCCAAAACCCAAGCCGTCGGCAATGCCGGCTGCGATAGCGATGACATTTTTCGCCGCCGCACCCACTTGCACGCCAATCATGTCTGTGCAGGTGTAAACGCGGCAATTGTCGCTACGCAGCAAATCCGCTAAGGTGTCGGCATAAGCCTGCTGAGTTGCCGCAACAGTCATCGCAGTGGGTAAGCCTGTTGCCACTTCTTTTGCAAAGGTAGGACCTGAGATCACCGCCAGCGGGCGTTGCTCGCCTAACAGTTTGAATGCCACCTGGTGTAGTGGTTGGCAACTGTTAGGTTCTAAGCCTTTAGTCCCCCAGGACACTGGCGTGGTTGCCGGCAACGTTGGCGCGATCATTTGCAACACCTGATGAAAAGCTTCGCTGGGCACGACTATCAGTACATGTGCCACTTGCGTTAAATAGGGTTGTAAATCAAGGATGGGGGTAAGGGCGGATGGAAACCTCAAGCCAGGCAAAAATTGGCAATTTTCCCGTTCTGCTTGCAGCCGCGCCATCTGTTCTTGATCGTGTCCCCAGAGCAGAGTGGAATGCTGGTTCTGACTCAGTAAAATCGCCAGCGCAGTGCCCCAAGAGCCTGCACCAATCACCAAGATTTGCTGTTGTTGCGGCATGAGCGGCAAACAAAACCTAAGCGGTGGCTGAAGCAGCTTGCGCGGCAGCCTGTTGCTGAGCGCGTTGCATCTGTTGGGTAAACACTGCGTCAAAATTGATGGGGTCTAACAACAGCTGCGGGAAACCACCGCGTACTACTGTATCAGACACGGTTTCACGCACAAAAGGAAACAAAATGTTTGGGCAATAGCTACTGATGAGATAGGGTATTTGTTCTTCTTTGAAGCCCTGAATGCTGAACAAACCCGCTTGTTGCACTTCAACTAAAAAGGCTGTTTTTTCCCCCATAGTCACAGTAACAGTGGCTTTTAGCACTACTTCATGCAAATCAGCCTGCAAATAGCTGTGCGAGGTTGACATCTGAAAATTGACACTGGGCGCAACCTGTGGTGGATTGAGGAAGATGCTAGGGGTGTTGGGCGTTTCAAAAGAAACATCTTTAACGTAGACTTTTTGCACTGCTACATGTTGGGTGGGGGTGTTGTTCTGCGCTCCAGCCATTGGCTGAGCTTGAGTGTTGGCGTCATCAGTCACAGAAGAACCTCAATAATAATGGAATTATGAAATTAGGAAACAACCAGAGGGGTATTGCGCTAAACAGGCTGTCGACAACGGGTGAAAACAAGTGCTAATTGACTTTGTCAGCGATTTCAATATTTTTGGGTTTAAGCTTGTTTTTCTTCTTCTCAGCACCACGAGTCAAAGGCAAGTTAGCATTCTGCCAAGCTATGATGCCTCCGCGCAAATTGTAAACCTGTGTAAAACCGTTCTTTCTTAGCGTGTGGCAAGCTTGCGCTGAACGACTACCAGAAGCACAACTAATAATCACTGCTTGCTCACGGTGTTTTTCCAGACGCTTGAGATTATTGCTTAAAGAACCTAAAGGGATATGCAGAGAATCCAGGATATGTCCATTTTCGTATTCACTTAATTCCCGCACATCCAGCACCAATGCGCTATCGTGATTAATTTTTTGCACTGCCTCCAACGGTGCTAGGCGCTGGCTACCTTGCGCATCTTCGGCAAATAAGTGCCACAGCAAAAAAGCTAAAGTCCCTACCCAAGCCAAGACCAGCAGCAAATGATTGGCGATAAACTCTGGCAAATGTTCCATCAGTGATTCCGCTTGGTAAGATGTATGTTGCTAATTTTAATTGCAGCAACCGGCTTTTTTCAAAATCAAAGCCAAAGGACAAAACTTGGTAAAACCACTTTGAAATAGGTTAAAACCCACAAAGGCGGTGAAAAACAGCCAATATTCGCTTTGGAAAATCGGGCTAGCGGGCGCACCCAGCGCGAGACTTAACAACACAAAAAAACCAGCTACTATGTAAACCACGCGGTCAATAGTCATAAACTCACCTTGAAGTATTACGGGAATTTTGAGGATAAAAACGGTAGCGAAGTATAATGCAATCCGCTGGTGATGGCTACACGCAAAAGGAGCAAAAGACCTCACGCATCATGCTAATAAGGCGCAAAGTGCGGGAATCGCTGACGCGGTAATAGACGCGGTTAGCGTCTTTGCGCGAAGCCAGAATGCCTTTATCGCGTAAAATGGCTAAATGCTGGGAGATGTTACTTTGAGAAGTGCCTACATTTTCCACAATATCCTGCACACTGAGTTCTTTTTCCCCCAAAGTGCAGAGGATTTTCAGGCGTAGCGGATGGGACATGGCTTTCATGGAGCGGGAAGCTCGCTCAATATCTTCATCCTGCGTGATGAGCGCAATGGTGCTGCTACTATCGGTCATGACATTTGGTTTCCAAAAGCATATAAGAATCTTGTTATATTAGTACAAAGCATAAGCTGGAGGATAATATATCAAGCAGGTAGCTGCTGACAATGAGAATCTCATGCGGGTAGGGATTTAGGCTGCGTGATCGCCTTAAGCGGTTTGCGCTGATCCTTTGTCATCTATAAACACCAGGGCTAACTAACGACCACTGCCATTAACTTAAGCCTGGGGCGTTAAGCGCCAATTTAGCTACCGCAAGCGACGGCAAACTAACCTGAAGGAGCAGCTCCCTGGCAAGTCCCACATACTTTGACGTTTAAGCATTCAGAAAAGAAGCGCCGATGACGCCAGGGAAATTGGCAGCACGCAGTCTCGGTAAAGCCGTCATTTTCGGCATTCCCATGTGCGGGTTTGCCACGCGCTGCACACGAAACTGATGATAATTTTGCAACAGTGACGACATTGGTAATTCGTGCTTTTCATAGGTCAGGCTTTGATGCAATTGCGGCAGGCGACACCAGGGAATAAATGGCTTGGCGTGATGTGCATTATGGTAGCCGAAATTTAAGGTGAGTAGATTGAGCCAGGTATAGGCAGGCGCAAAGACATTACTGTAAGTGTTGGCTTGTTCATAAGTTTTGTCATGCACGGGCAAAACTGGAATATTCCCCTGTGCATCAAGAATATGCGCACTGTAGGTATGCTGGTGCATGTCCATAAAGCGCAACACATGCAGCAAGAGCATATAAGCCAATAAAAAACCCCCTAATGCACGGGGTTGCAAAGTCAATAAACCAATAAACACGCAAGAATAGATAGCGAGAGCGGCTAGAATCAATTGACGATCAGCGCCGATTTGAGTCTGCCAGAGGCGTCTGATACTGTGCCATTTGATTAATAATTCAACCGCAGGAATGTAACAATATTCCAATCGCATTAATAGTTTTTGCTGAGCAGAATGTTGTGCAAGGTGTGCATGAAAATCAAAATGAATCACATCAGCATGGTTACGGTGATGCGCAATATGCAATTGTTGGATTCGCGTAAAAGAAAAAAAGCCATGAAAGGTGAGCCAGATACAGAGTTTTCCAGCGATTCTATTCCAACTACCCAACTGAAAAATCGAACCATGCGCGAATTCATGCACAAAGAAAGCAGCTAATACCATGCTTTCTGCCAGCAACAGAATTCCTATAAGATTTAATCCCGCCAGCGAAGAAAACAACAACCACCAGCCGCCCAGGTAAAAACTGAGCAATAGGCTTAATGCTGCTAGGTTATGGGTTACATCTGCTGGATACTTGAATAGCCGTACACTTTTCATGCTTTATTTTCCTTCAATTCATCTTGGGTTAGCGTCAGGGTTTCAAACCTTCTTTTAAGGATTGAGCAAATACTTTGTCCAGGTATCGCCCTGTAGTTCATAGCACTGACGATAGTGCAGGCGAAACGGGCGTTCTTCCCAAAATTCAAAATAGGTGGGCAACACCCGATAGCCAGACCAGTGCGGCGGACGCGGAATGTTGCCGTCTGGGTATTGGGCAGCGATTTGTTGGTAACGCCGCTCTAAATCTTCGCGCTGTTTTAGGATGTGCGATTGCTGTGACGCCCAGCCGCCAATGCGACTTTCCAGGGGGCGCGTGACCCAATAGGCATTCGCTTCGGCGTCAGTGACACTTTCGACAGTGCCCCGTATGCGTATTTGACGTTGCAATTTTTCCCAATAAAACAATAACTCAGCTTGCGGATTGAGGCGCAAATCCTGCGCTTTAGCGCTCTGCTGATTGGTGTAAAACACCAAGCCACGTTCATCCAATTCCTTTAATAGCACCACACGCGCACTCGGGCGCCCTTGTGCGTCAGCGGTTGCCAGCGTCATGGCATTAGGATAGGTGAGGGCTAATTGCTGGGCTTGAGCCAACAACGCCTGACATTGTGCCATTGCTTGCGCATATAAAGACATCTTTTTATCTCCTTGTTATTGCAATAAAAAACTTGTTTTTTGTGCTATTTGAGTAAAACTGGCAATTGGGCATATTGGCGGATAATTTGCCCTAATGCCTGTCGCCAATGATCATTATGCGGGATTTTTTCTGCGTGCAAAGACAGCCCAGAAACCTCATAAAATGGCTTATAAGGCTCTGGTATATAAGGGTTTTTACTTTGCCATACATAGGTATATCCAGCCTCGATCCAATCGGCAATGAGCACATTTTGTAAGCGCACTAACAGCACCACTTCCTGTGCATTGCCCTCAATGTGGCTTTGCACGGCATAAGCGCCTTGAATATCTTGCCGCGTTGCCAGGGTTTGTGCGGCAGTTTCACCGCACACCAGCCAAGCCGCATCAAACAACCCGCGCTTTTGGTAATGCGCCCAAAATTCTTGGCGAATGCGCCAATTCGAGCTGGGTTGCTGCTGTTCTGTGAGTTGGAAAAACGCTTCTAACAGGCTATCGCTGAGCCAATAATGCAGAATGCGCAACGCGGGCGTGCGCACGTCTTGCCAAGGCGCTTCCACTTGCCCCGGATGCCCGATGCGTTGCACTAAAAAAATCTGGAGCGCTTCGCGCAAAGCGGGCGGCGGTGCGCTTTGCAACCAAGGCAGCAAGAGCGTGTGCAGCAACTCTCGGCGACACGCAGGATAGCGCAGTTGTTCGCCGTCTAAACTCCAGCGGAAAAAATTAGGCAACAGCGGGATGACTTCTAACGGCTGCCGGTGCAAGCCCTTATCCAGCATTTTTAAGGCTTCCAGGTAGGCGCTCTGCGCAAACCCGGCATTGCGTAACTCGCCGCGCAATCCGGCATCATCCAACACCTCTAGCGCCTCTTTAAGCAAGCAGGTTTGTGCCAACTTGCCGGCAATGTCTTGCAGACTGAACAATTGGTAGCGTTGCTGACTGATTTTCCAGCGATATAGCAGCGAAGAAGGTAAGGCTTTTTCCACATGCTGGCGCAAAAATTCTGCGACCTGTGCGACATTGGGTTTATGTTCGGAAAAGTCGCGTAAATAAATGTAAATCAAGCGTTTAACCGCAGCTTCATCGCCGCTTAACTGTTCCAGCAAACGCGGCAGAAAACCCCGCTGAATGGCGGGCATATGAATTTTTTTGCCATACCAAAGCACCCAAGGCGCTCGCCGCCAATCCTGCCAAGCCACATCATGCCAGCTATCGGTAGCAAAGGCATGACCAAAACGCTTGTATAAATTCTGTAACTCCTCCTCGTCTGGCATGACGGGCGGTACATCAGGATAGCGGCAGGCATTCGCAGTTTCGCTCAAGCGCGGCACGGGAAACCGCACTTGCGCCAAGTATTTGGCGCTACGCAAGCTGCTTTGACATTGTTCTCGTAGGGACATAGGTTCATTAAGGTGGCTAACAAGTGGATTCATAATACTGCCAAACTTGAGATTTATACTAACCCATTTAGCGTCCTATCTCATGCGAGGCACTGTATGCAAGCTTTTTCCCGTTTAGTTTATCTTGTGTTTTACCTGCTGCTGTCAATGATTGCTGGTTGTGGGCAAAATCCCGCGCCAGGTGCCGCCAACAAACCTGCGGGTGCTTGGGATAAGGAATTGTTTTTCGGTGTGATTCCGATTGAATCAGAAGCCCGTACTCGTGAGCGTTATGCACGTTTTATGGGGTATCTTGAACAACGTCTGGGCAGCCAAATTACCCTGGTGGTACCGCAAGATTATGCGGGTGTGATTGACGGCTTGGCGCAGAAAAAGCTGCATTTTGCCTTGTTGGGACCCAAATCCTATGTAGAAGCCTCAAAACGCGCCAAGATCGTGAGTGCGGTGCGTATGCTGGGCATGGAAGGGGAAAACGGCTACAAAGGCATCATTATCACACTGAAGACATCCGGGCTAAACAACCTCAGCGATCTCAAAGGCAAAAGTTGGGCTTTTACTGACCAAAATTCTACCAGTGGCAATTTGATTCCCAGCGTGTATTTTGCCGCCGAAGCGCAGATTGATCCCACAAGTTATTTTTCCAAAGTGGTGTTTTCTGGTAACCACGAAAAATCCATTTTAATGGTGAAAAACGGCGAAATTGATGCCGCCGCCACCAACAATGTAGACCTTGCCCGCGATTCTGGGCGTAACTGGCATCAAGAAGATTTCAACATTATTTGGGAATCTCAATTAATTCCGCATGATACCTTGGTTTATCAGCGCGATATTGCAACCGAATTGCAGCAAGCCTTTATACAAGCGGCGTTAGCTTATGACGACGCCGAAGGCTTAAAAGACATGGCGATTTCTAAATTCATTCCTTCACAAGATGAAGATTATGTCTTTGTGCGCCAATTAGAAGCGTTCCGAGAAACCATGCAGAAATCTGCTCAATAATGATGTCTCCCTTGCGTTACCTTTATAGCCGCTTGAGTCTGCGCACCGCATTAACAGTGCCTTTTTTGCTGTTGATTCTGTTGGGCTTGGGCGTAACTGGCTGGCTGTCGCTGCAAAACAGCGAACGCGCCATTAACGAGGTAACGTTGCAATTGCGCCAAGAAATAGGCACGCGCATTCAAGAACACTTAGACCATTATCTGCATATTCCTAAAATCACTAATCAACATACTATCAGTGAGCTACAAGAAAATCTGATTGATTTCACCCTACCGCAAGGCATCCAACAGCACATTATTCATCAATTACTCTCTTATCCACAGATGAGTCACATCCAAATTGGCACAACCAAGGGCGAAATGATCGGCGTTGAACGCGGGCAAGACGGGTTTTTCCGCTTGGAAATAGCCAATCCTTCCACCGAGTTCAACCTGTACGTCTACAAAGTGGATACGCAGACTAAACTCATGCAGAAAAAACCCTTGCGCGTGGTGCCCAATTACGATCCACGCAGCCTGGATTGGTATCAGCAAACTGCCGCACAGCAGACTTCTCGGTGGCTCATTCAATCGGGAAAATCACAATGGAGCCAAGTGTTTAACTTTTTAGGGCACACCTGGTTGGCGCTCAGTTACAGCACCCCGATAGTCTCCGAATCAGGCGAATTGCAAGCCGTTATTTCTTCCGGCGTAGTGCTGGATAAAGTCAGCAAATTTTTACAAAGCTTGCGCATTGGCAAATCTGGGCAAACCTTTATCTTAGAGCGCAACGGCACTTTGGTAGCGACTTCAACCCAAGAAAAGCTGTATGAATTGGATTTAGAAACCCTGCAAGCCAAGCGTTTTTCTGCCCAACAAAGCGGTAGTCCACTGATTCAGTCAGCCTATGCCTTTTTGTTGCAGCAATTTGGCAATTTAGACACATTGCAACATGCACAAAGCCTGGATTTCAAGCTCGCCGGAGAACGCCAGTTTTTACAAATTTTACCTTATAAAACAGCAGGTTTAGATTGGTTAATTGCAGTTTCGGTACCCGAAGCGGATTATCTGGAAAAAATCAATGAAAACAAAAAAATAACTTTAATTTTTATGGTATTAACTTCAATTATTGCAGGTTTAATCGGTATTTTGTTAGTCAACTGGCTCACGCGCCCGTTGCGTACCTTAAATCACGCCGCACAAAAACTCACCGCAGGTGAATGGGAATATGAATTTGAAAGCCATCATCGGCAAGATGAATTAGGACAGCTTTCACGCGCTTTTCAATTGATGGTAGAACAACTCAAAGATTTGTTTAGCAACCTAGAAGCAAAAGTTGCTGAACGCACCACTGAATTAGAAAAAGCCAATGAAGAAATCCGTTCTTTGAATGATTATTTGCAAGCAGACAATGTGCGCATGATGGCAGAATTGGATGTCACGCGACAATTTCAAAGCATGATTCTACCGCGTAAAGAAGAACTCGCCGCCATTACCGAACTGGATATTGCCGGCTTTATGGAACCCGCAGAAGAAGTCGGCGGCGATTATTACGACGTACTGCGTTATGGCGATACGATAAAAATTGCTATCGGTGACGTTACCGGACATGGTTTAGCCAGCGGCATGTTGATGCTCATGGTGCAAACCGCAATCCGCACCCTATACGCCAGCGATATGTATGATCCCGAAACCTGTCTGATTACTTTAAACAAGGCAATCTACGACAATTTGCAACGTATGCAATCAGATAAAAACCTGACTTTAACTATCATTGATTATCGCCAAGGGCGCGTAACCATCAGTGGACAGCATGAAGAAGTGCTGTTAGTGCGTAGCAATGGTGAAGTTGAGCGCATTGATACCCTGGATTTGGGCTATCCGGTGGGCATTTTGCCCTGCATCGAAAGTCTGGTTGCGCATAAAAATCTGCATATTAACAGCGGCGATGGTTTGGTGTTGTACACCGACGGCATCACCGAAGCCATGAATGCACAGGGCACGTTGTACGGCGTGGAACGCCTCTGCACCCTAGTCAGTCAGTATTGGCAAGCACCCGCGCAACAAATCCAGCAGGCAATCATCCGTGATCTAAAAACCTATGCGCTGGGCAGCACTTACCACGATGACTTGACGCTGGTCGTGATGAAGCGGGTGTGAGGCGGATTAATCGGCAATTTTCCCGCGCCCCAATACATACACTTCGCGCGATTGCGAACGTGAGGCTTTAGGTTTGCGGATCAATAGGTTAGCGAATGCTGGGCGAAGCACGCGCAGATACTCATCAAAGCCCTCGCCCTGAAACAGCTTGCATAAAAAATTCCCGCCTGGTTTGAGCAATTCCAGCGCCGCATCGCGGGCTAACTCCGCCAATAACATGGCTCGCGGCTGATCCACTGCTTTCACGCCCGAACTATTCGGCGCTAGATCAGACATCACTAAATCCACCGCTTGACCCGCTAAAGCCGTGCGCAATTCCTCCAGCACCGCCAGTTCAGTGAAATCCCCTTGAATAAACCGCACTTCAGGCAACGCATCCATCGGCAAAATATCCAGCGCGATAATCTGCGCTCTGCCATCCAAGCGTTTTTGCGCCCACTGCGACCAACCGCCAGGCGCCGCGCCCAAATCTACAATGCGCATTCCTGGCTTAAACAGCCGGTCACGTTGTTCAATTTCTTCGAGTTTATACACAGCACGGGAACGAAAGCCTTCTTTTTGTGCGCGCTGCACATAGGGATCGCTGGCTTGGCGTTGAAGCCAACGGGTACTGCTGTGACTGCGTTTTCTCATAAAATATCGCCAACCTAAATGAATTGTATAATAAAAAAACCTGGCAGGTTGTGCAAACCTGCCAGGTTTTATAGTGCCCAAACAGCAACTAAATATATTTCCGCTATAGGTTTTTGTAGAATCCCCAGGTGTTTATTGCTCAACAGCCAGCAAATCAGGCATAAGACGCTGTAGATTGCTGACCAATTTCATTTGCCAGGCTTGTTCGGCAGCATAATGAATGCTTAATTGTGGGGTCTTTTGATTGCGTACTAGAATGACGAATTTCGTCATAGTGTTGATACCAGAACTATTAATAAAATCTAAGTTACAGATATTCAAAGTCAAGCTATCTGACACCTGTTCACTGGCTTGTTTTAATAATTCCAAGATGGGTAGATATTCTTCTGTGCCCGCTAACATTAACGAACCTTGGCAAGTAATTTCTTGCTTTATCTCATTAAAAGAGACGCAGTAACCTTCTTGGTTAATTTCCATAGATATTTTTTCTCCTGATAACTTATACATCAACACAAACCATTGTGGTTACAACGGAGACGGGTTTGCCGTCGGTGCTGTCGCCGTCAAGTGACGCATCAAATTTCCACGCCAGCTTTGCCGAATAATCGCAATTCATGCTGAGAAACCCCAAACCAGACGCGGTGCTCTCAGGGTCTAAAGCGTTGGCTTCCATTTGTTCGATATACAAAGCATTGGCATCACAACTGAGCAATTTACGGATATAGATTTGAAATTTTTCTCTATTAACCGCACTGATGCTGTTGGTGACATAGAAAATCAAGCGTTCTTCATGCAGATAAAATGAAATGCGGGTTGAATAACGAGCGGATTCATCGCTAAATTTCATCGCATTTTCTAACAATTCATTAGCAATATATTTGGTGGCATTATGGCTATGTGCTGGGATCGTTTCTCCGTTGCGCAACGCGTTACCGCGCCGCCCAACAAAAAAAGTTTGCAGGTAGCCAGCAATAAAATCAGCAGATAAGCCTTTGTTTTTCCAGCGTTGTTTTAAAGGCAAAGAAGCACTGGAAAAGCCCACAATGAGGTATTCAACTTCATCTTTTTGCGGTTCAATGAAATCTCCAAAAATTTCAGCCATGTTGTCTACCTATAGTCATCTGTCCATGTGTGGATATGCGCATCATGACAAGAGCGCATGATGAATTTACCTTAGCTGCTCACCCATTACCCGCGCTATTATTTAGGATAGGTCTGCAAAGCGCAATCAGGTTGCTGTTGAAACCACAAAAGTGTCACAATTTCCAGAGTAATCGTAGGCTTTTAGCTAAAAAATCAATTTATATACACATAGGCTGGATATATTAGGAAGAAGGCTAAGGTTTTTTATAGTTTTACACCGTGCTCTAAATACCCAGATTCGCCGCAGGCAGAGTATAATAAGCGGTTTTTGACTTTCGTATAGACACTTAAACCAACATTCCTCAGGAGAAACTGCATGAAATTGATTTTATTAGGTGCGCCAGGCGCGGGTAAAGGGACTGTCGCCAAAAGACTGACTGCCATTGACGGTTCAGTACAAATCTCAACGGGCGATATTTTGCGCGGTGCGGTCAAAGAAGGCACGGAATTAGGCAAACAAGCCGAAGCCTTCATGAAAGCTGGCGATCTCGTACCCGATGATTTAATCATGGGTATCATGGAGGAACGCTTGCAGGAAGACGATTGCAAAAACGGCTTCTTGCTAGACGGTTTTCCGCGCACCATTCCACAAGCAGAAGCCTTAAAAGGACTTTTAACGCGCATCAACGCCCAACTGGATTTTGTCGTTAATTTGGATGTACCGCGTGATGTGATTTTGGATCGTTTAACCACGCGCCGTACCTGCGTAGATTGCGGTGCGATCTATAACGTAAAAAGTATGCCCACCAAGGTAGAAGGCGTGTGCGATAAATGCGGTGGTAAAGTAGTACAACGCGACGACGAAACGGAAGAAGCGATTTCTAACCGTCTTGACGTGTACAACGCGAAAACCGCGCCTTTAGTAGATTTCTATGGAAAAGAAGGCATGTTATTAAGTGTAACAGCTACTTCCAGCGATCTGGTCGTTAGCACCATTCAGGAAAAACTAGGTTTGTAAAACAACTGGGGTTGCCATCCACTACAAAACCCAAACCCGTCCAGGTTTGGGTTTTGTTTTTTCTACTTGAGATTGCTACGAAGAGAAAATGCTGCAAAGATTTTTTAGCTTTCCAATGCTTCCCAACGCGCATAACAGCTTGCCAGTTGCTTTTCTAATTCAGCCAGTTGTTGTGTGGTTTGATTGACTTTAGCTGAGTCTTGTTTGTAAAAATCTTTCTGCGCCATTTGATTTTGTACCTGGCGCAGTTGAGTTTCTAGTTGCTCAATTTTCAGCGGCAGTTCTTCCAATTCACGCTTGTCTTTGTAGCTGAGTTTTTTGCTGGTTGCTGGCACGGAAGGCTTGTTTGCGTTGTTTTCTGATTTGGGCACGGCACGCGGTGCTGGCGCTGGATTTTGTGCTGGGGCACTGGCAGCTTGACGCTGTTGCACCGACAGCCAATCGGCATAACCGCCAACGTATTCGCTGATGTATCCGTTGCCTTCAAACACCAGTGTGGAGGTCACCACATTGTCAAGAAAATCACGGTCATGGCTGACCAGCAGCAGGGTGCCAGGATAGTCCATGAGCAATTCTTCCAGCAATTCCAGGGTTTCCACATCCAAGTCATTGGTCGGTTCGTCCATCACCAGCAGGTTCGCGGGTTGGGTAAATAACTTGGCTAATAACAAGCGGTTACGCTCACCGCCGGAGAGGGATTTGACCGGTGAACGGGCGCGGGCGGCGGGAAATAGAAAGTCACCTAAATAGGACATGACGTGCTTTTTCGCGCCGTTGATTTCGACAAAATCTTTGCCATCGGCGATGGTGTCTACCACACTAATGTCTGGGTTGAGTTGGGCGCGTAATTGGTCAAAGTAGGCGACTTGCAGCTTAGTACCGTGTCGAATTTCGCCCTTTTGCGGGGTTAAATCACCCAGCAGCAATTTAAGCAGCGTGGTTTTGCCCACACCGTTGGGACCCAACAAACCTAACCGGTCGCCGCGCACAATAATGGTGGAAAAGTCCTGCACAATCGGCTTGCTGTCCCAGGCATAGCTGATGTTTTCTGCTTCAATCACCAGCTTGCCGGAAGCTTCGCCCGCGTTGAGCGTGGCTTTGACTTGTCCTTTGCGTTCGCGGCGTTCGGCGCGCTCGTTGCGCAAGGCTTTCAGCGCCCGCACCCGTCCTTCGTTGCGGGTGCGCCGTGCTTTGATGCCTTGACGAATCCACACTTCTTCTTGCGCGAGTTTCTTATCAAACTTAGCAGCTTGGGCGGCTTCGGCTTCCAGTTCGGCGGCTTTGGTGCGCTGATAAGTTGGGTAATCGCCTGGATAAGAGCGCAATTGTCCGCGATCTAGCTCGATAATGCGGGTTGCCAGCTTTTTCACAAAGGCGCGGTCATGGCTGATAAACAGCATTGCGCCCTGGAATTCCAGCAGCATTTTTTCCATCCATTCAATGGCTTCAATGTCTAAATGGTTGGTTGGCTCGTCTAACAGCAACACATCTGGCTGCATGACCAATGCTCGCGCCAGCGTCACACGCCGCCGCCAACCGCCCGATAAGCTGCTCATCAGCGCATCTGCCGTCAGTGACAGGCGCGTGAGCACGGTTTCCACGCGCTGTTGTAAAGTCCAGCCATCCAGCGCCTCCAAATCATGCTGCACTTGCGCCAGCCGCGCCATGTGCGCTTCGTCAAAATGCGGATGAGCGATGAGTTCGTGATATTCCGCAACCAAAGCGCCGACTTTTCCCAGCCCTTGCGCAGTGGCTTGATACACGGTATCAGTCGGCGAAAAATCCGGTTCTTGCGCCAAATACGCCAAGCGGCTGCCGCTTTGTACATCCACTTTGCCGCTGTCGGCATGTACTTCGCCGGTGAGAATTTTCATCAGGGTGGATTTGCCTTCGCCATTACGTCCTAGCAGGCACACGCGCTCACCTTTGTCTAGGCTCAGTGTGGCTTTGTCCAATAAGGAAACGTGACCAAAGGCAATGGTCAAGTTGTCAACAGTGATAATCGGCATAGAAGGATTTACTTGTGGTTAGGCAGTCTAATGTTTGCCTGCGCGTCGCATGACTGCTATAGCGTCGTCAGGATTGGTGGGCACTGTGATATTTGAAACGATGAATTAGGTTTCTACAAAATACATACTCATTTCACCCTTGCCTTTCACTGCAAGAGCGCCGCGTGCTTGAATAGGAAATTGATCTTTCACTAAATCATAGGTTGTTTGTGAAATATTAATGCGCATAGGCTCAGAGTTTGATTCCATCCGCGAAGCGGTATTAATGGTATCGCCAAATACATCATAAATATATTTTTTCACGCCTACCACGCCGCCTACCACTTTACCCGAATGAATACCAATACGAATGCGCCATTGAATTTCAGAACGCTTATTGCGCTCCTGCATATAATGAATAATTTCTATTGCTGAACGCACCATATTATGCGCATGATGCGGATTAGGCGTCGGCATACCACACACGCATAAATAAGCATCACCAATGGTTTTTACCCGTTCACATTGATGGTGTTCAACAATATTGTCAAAGGCGGTGAAAATATCATTCAATTCATCAATCAAGAACTTAGGTTCTAGCTGCGATGATAAATTAGTAAAACCTACCACATCAGAAAAATAAACAGTTACTTCCTCAAAGGATTCTGGTTCAGTTTTGCCGGTTTCTTTCAAATCATTTGCCACCCGTACCGGCAAAATATTGAGCAATAACTGATCAGATTTTTCTTTTTCCTGACGAATCAAGTTATTGGCTTCTTCAAGTTTTTGATTGGCTTTTTTCTCAAAGCGATAACGATTAAAGAGCACAAATACCAGGATAAAAATAAACAACAAGCCGCCCATTAACGAATTGCGCAATAAAGTTTGCTTAACAATGGCTAATTGTTGGATTTCATTATCCTTTTTAAGCAAGGTGATTTCCTGCTCTTTTTTCTCGGTTTCATATTTTGTTTGTACATCAGCAATCGCTTGCTGGCTTTTTTCATTCAAAATGCTGTCTTTTACTTCGGTAGACAGGCGATAATAGGCTAATGCAGCTTCAAAGTTATTTTGTGCGGCGTATAATTGAGAAAACAATTCATAGTTTTCTCGGATTAAATCTTTGGAATCCGCTTCTACTGCCTGTTGCAAGCCGCGAATCAAATACACCACTGCCTGGTCAAAGTTTTTTTTCAAAATATATAAGGCTGCAATATTATTAGAGATATTGGCTACCTCATACTTATCACTTAAGCGCTCACGCATTTTTAAGGCAGATTCAAAATACCTCAGTGCTTCATCATATTGCTCTAAGCCTTTGTACGTTAAGCCTACATTGTTTAAGGATTTAGCAATCCCTTGTTCATCATGGATAGCACGGCGGATTTTTAAGGATTCTACATAATTTTCTAAGGCTTCTTTGTATTGTCCAGAAAAATAATGAATAATACCGATATTGTTCAGAGAATCAGCAATGCCGGCTTGATCATTTAACTTTTGCCGAATAGCCAGCGCACGATGGTGGTGTTCTAGTGCAACCGTATAATTACCCAACAAGTCATTAATAATACCCAATTGATGTAGGGAAGAAGCAATGAGGGAATCATCTTGCAAATGCTCTGCGAGTTTTAAGGCATCCAAGCACTTGCTCAATGCCTTATCATAATCCCCCATGCGCCAATACACATTGCCCAGAGCTAACAGGGTTTTAGCTATACGCGGCTGGTTTTCCTGTGCTGTCCAGAGTTCTAAAGCGTGCTGATAGGGCAACAAAGCTTCAGCAAAATTGCCCTTCTGGGTTTTTAAGCGCCCCAACATCACCAAGGCTTCAGCCGCGTTGAGGTTATCTTCGGCTTGTTCTGCAAGCTGTTGTGCTTGCTCGGCATAAGTCATGGATTGCAGCGGATCATTAAATTGCGTAACACGAGCCAGGTTAAGTAGAATTGGCGGCTTTTCTGGAGGGCTGGCACTAGCAAGCTGGGCTTGCAGGGCTTCAATGGAGTCGTCAGCACGCACTGACAAACTGAAACCGCACACAGCAAGGATAAAGAGATAACGTAGCATAAGGCTTGATGCGATCCGTGAGTCGTCAATCGAGTCTACTAATGAAGGCATTGGGTCTAACTCAGCAGCGCCTTGGAAAAGCTATTATAAACATTTGTCTGAGGGCTTTATAACAATAACTCTCATGGCCATTCCAAAAAACTTAAGGGAAAATCCCTGTGTTTATTATTTGACTAACGGGTATTACGCCGCCGCTTTAAGCACCTGTACACTTCAGCAATAGCCTTAAGCTAAATCATTTGTAGCGTCCTGGCGGCATCGGCTTCGCCTAAGAAACTCAACATTTGCGCTTCATTAATGGGTTTAGTGATAAAAATTAAATCCAAATCAGCAGCAACAGGTCCAATGGTTTCCAGCGCATCAGCGGTCAAAAGTCCCATTTTCAGCTTGGGAAAACGTGCGCGTAGGCGCTGTGCTAAATCCAATCCACCCATTTCTGGCATGTGTAGATCAACGGTCGCCACCGTCAAAGTGTCATTGCCAATCTTATTCAAAGCATCCACGCCATCCTCGGCTTCGATAATGCGTGCATCAGGGTAGGCACGTCGAATAATCGCACCTATCAACATTCTGGAAATCTGGCTATCATCAGCAATCAGAACCGTGTGAGTTGACATATAACATCCTTTTGTTATTAAACGTATTTTCACTTATCAAGGAGCGCTTTAATGAATCACCCTAGTTACTATCAATACCATGTGTTTTTCTGCACTAACCAACGTGAAGCGGGAGAGCGCTGTTGTGCCAATCAGGACGCAGCAGAAATGCGTGATTATGCCAAAAACCGTATTAAAGAACTGCAACTACACAAAAATAACCAGGTGCGCATTAATGCGGCGGGTTGTTTAAATCGCTGTGCGCGGGGACCTGTCATAGTGGTCTATCCCGAAGATACCTGGTATACCTGGACAAATCAGGCAGATATTGACGAAATCATCAACGAACATCTGAGTCAAGGACGCATTGTCCAGCGTCTGCAAATCCCTCATGAATAACCCGCCACTTTGCCAAGAACAAAGACGCCTGGTACCTGGCAGCATTGGCGATCTGGAGGTATTCATTGAATGCCCCAAGCAGCAACTGGCAGAGCGCACCCTCGCCATTATTTGCCATCCGCATCCGTTGCAAGGCGGCAGCCTGGACAACAAAGTAGTCTACATGTTGGCAAGTGCGCTACGCCAGCAAGGCGCTATCAGCCTACGTTTTAATTTTCGTGGTGTAGGGCGCAGTAGCGGCAGTTTTGCTCAAGGCGTTGGCGAAACCGAAGACTTGTTAAGGCTGGCGGAATGGAGTGAGGCTTATTTTGCCCCGCAACAGCTATGGTTGGCAGGGTTTTCTTTCGGTAGCTACGTTGCACTACGAGCACACCGGCGGTTATCTCCTAAACGCTTGATTTTAGTAGCGCCGCCCGTGCAAAAGTGGGATTTTTCTAGCCTCACCTTAAGTGCTGTGCCGACGCTGGTGCTGCAAGGCGACGCTGACACGGTAGTTGTTCCAAAAGAGGTGCGAGAGTGGCTGTCAACCCAAGCTCATATGCCGGATTTTATAGAATTTACTGGCGCTGACCATTTTTTTCACGGACGCTTAACTGAATTGCGTGAAAAGGTGAGTCAATGGGTGGCGGGGTAATTAACGCCCATGCCAAACACTGACTGAGCCTGCTACCCTCGGCGTGTATCCAAGGCTTCGCGCAGGGCTTCGCCGATAAAAATCAATAAAATCAAAGTACCTACCAGCACGCTGAAAGTGGTGACGGATAGCCACCAGGCTTCAATGTTGGCTTTACCCTGTGCCAGTAATTCACCCAAGCTGGGCGTGGTGGGGGGTACGCCTAAACCTAAATAATCCAGGCTGGTCAAGGCGATAATAGAACCACTGATGCGAAACGGCAGAAAAGTCAACACCGGCGCTAAACCGTTTGGCAGCAGATGCCGCCACATGATGCGAAAATCTGAGACACCCAAGGCGCGAGCGGCTTTGACATACTCTAGGTTGCGTCCGCGTAAAAATTCTGCACGCACATAATCAGATAAGCCCATCCAGCCAAATAATGACAATAAAATCAATAATAAAGCCAGGCTTGGATTGAAAATAGAAGCGAAAATAATGAGTAAATAGAGTTCGGGCAAGGCGCTCCACAGCTCGATAAAACGCTGCATGAATAAATCAAAACGCCCGCCGAAATAGCCCTGTAGCGCACCCGCCGCAATCCCCACCAGCGTGCCAATCAGTGTGAGCACAAAAGCAAACAATACCGATAGACGAAAGCCGTACAGCAACCGCGCCAGCACGTCGCGCCCGCGATCATCAGTGCCGAGGAAGTTGTCTGCCGACGGCGGTGCGGGATTGGGCTGCTCGCTGTGGTAGTTAATGCTGTTGTAGCTATAAGGATTAGGCGCATACCAGACCCAGTTCCCTGATGCTTGCAGTTTTTCTTTCAAATACAAATCGTTATAGTCCGCTTCTGTATCAAAATCACCGCCAAACGCGGTTTCTGGGTAAGTGCGCCACAGCGGATAGTAGTAAGCGCCCTGGTAATAAACCAGCAGGGGTTTGTCATTGCTTAACACCTCAGCAAAGAGGCTAATGCTAAACAGGATGCCGAATAGCCACAGGCTGAAATAGCCGCGTTTGTTGGCTTTGAAGCGCCGCCAACTGCGCTGTGCGGGTGTGAGCGGTGTGCTGCGCTTGTCAAGCGATGGACTGAGCCTGTCGTCAAAGTGCGGTGCGCTGAGCTTGTCGTCAAAGCGCGGTGCGCTGAGCTTGTCGTCAAAGCGCGGTGCGCTGAGCTTGTCGTCAAAGCGCGGTGCGCTGAGCCTGTCGTCAAAGCGCGGTGCGCTGAGCTTGTCGAAGCGTGGGGCTGGAGTATGCGGCATTGCTGGGTCGCTTTTAGAAGTTAAGTGGGATGCACTGGCGAATGCAGGGCTTCCGCTTGTCGCGCAATTAAGGCGGCGCTCTGTTCGTCAAGAATCTGGATCAAGCTGTTGCTCATGCCACGCAGCCAACTGTGTGATAACAATAAGGGAATGGCGACTATAAGCCCAAACTCAGTCGTCACCAGGGCTTCAGAAATGCCGCCGGATAGGAGTTTAGGATCGCCTGTGCCTTGCAGCGTAATGACTTGAAAAGTATGAATAATGCCGGTTACTGTGCCGAGCAAACCCAGCAAAGGCGCGACTGTAGCGAGTACACCAATACTGCTTAAACCCCGTCGAAGCGGCGGAATTTCGCGCAAAATCGCTTCATCCAGCTTGAGTTCTAGGGTTTCGATGTCGCGTCCGGGTTGTTCTAAATACACAGCAAAAACTCGCCATAATGGATTTTTTCCAGGTTTTTCAGGCTGTTGCAGTTGCCGCTGCACGCGCCTGTACATCCACCAAAGCACGCTGAAACGCTCCAACACCAGCAGCAACCCCAGCGCCCCTAAAACGAGAATCAAGTAGCCGATCACACCGCCTTGTTGCAGGCGCTCCTGCCAGTTGGGTGCTTGGTCCAACTCATTCAACAGGTCGCCCTGCGAAGGATCGATCACGCCAGGCGTCAGCCCAGTGTGGGCTTGCTGCTGCGTGGCGGCGCTGGTTTGCCAGCGGGTAGCGGGCTGCTGGGCGCTGACGATGAGCTTGCCGGTGTCTGGCAAATAGCGCAAAAACGCACCTTCAGACACCGCAGTAAAGCTGCCGGTGCGCAACACTTGGCGCTGCTGTTCCTGCCCCTCAGAGGTAATAATCGCCGTAGAAAAGCGGCTGATTTGGCTGCTCGCCACCATGTCTTCCAGCAGCATATGCCAAAGCTGTTTGAAATGCTCAAGGCTCAGGGTGTCGGGGCTGTCGAGCAGGTTTTGCAACAGCTTGGCGCGTTGCGGATTTTGCGCGGCTATCAGCGAATGCGTGAGGCGCGGCTGCACGTCGGTGACAAACTGGCGAAAGTGCTGAAACAGGCTTTGCAAATCCGCGCTCTGCTGTTCCAGTTGCGTCTGTGTTTGCAGAAATCTTTGATTATTATCAGTAAATTGCTGTCTTAACTGGGCATTTTGGGCTTGCTGTGCGCTCAACTCAGCTTGCGCTTGCGCCAACAAAGCCGCTTGTTGGTCGCGTCTGGCTTTAAACTCAGCCAAACGCTGCGCATTAAGTTGTTGTTCTTGCACGCGATCTTCTTTTACCATCTGCAAAAGCTGTGGCAAGCTATGCGGCGTTTGCGCACTAGCAAGACTCCCGCAGCACAAGAGCACAAAATAGCTAACAAATAGGCGCATTAGGGAGTTTCCTGGGCAGCGGGCAGCGGCAGCAACAGCAATTGTGCATTCGCTTGCCCTTTGGTGATACGGATGGCGGTACGCACGGTGGCGCGGTATTCAGGCGCTAAAGCCTGCCATTGTTGCGCGGTGGCGTCCCAAATCGCCGCTTGCGTGCCGTCTAAACTCAAGTAATACAGCGCCACGCGCCCCAAGCGCAAGAAATTCACCAATTGCCCGCCCGTCGCTGATTCAGCATGAAGGGTCGCGCTGTAGCTTTCTAAGCTGTGTCCGTAGCCCATTTCCACCTGGTAGGCTTGCCACAGGCGTTGATATTTATCCGCCAAGCTCAAAGCGGGATCGTCTTGTGCGTCGCGCAACGCCTGCAAACGCTGCTGGCGTTCCTGCGGCAAAAAAGGTAAGTCCAGGCGCACAAACTCTTCCAACACCTTAAGCATTTGTTCTAATAAGGGCGCAAGTTCGCTACGGGTGCTATCAAGCTGCAGGATTTGCTGCTGCAAACGGCTGTGTTCGCTGTTTTGCTTGTCAATCATGCGTTGCAATTGCGCGTTTTGCGCTTGCAGTTGCTCACTCTGTTGCAGCACTTGCTGGTATGCTTGTAGCAGGCGTTGCTGCTCGTCGTCTAATTGCTCGACCTGTTGTTGCGTAGCAACCGCCTCTTGTTGAATGCGCAATTGTGTCTGGAGGGCTTCTTGCAGCGTATCAGTGCCGGCAACAGCGAGCAGCGGCAGTATGGCAAGAGCACCAAACACCAGGGCGTTGTTGCGCCAAGACGTTGTTTTAGGCGCTACGAAAAAAGGTTGTTTCATCTATTTACTCACTGGTATCTACCTAAAAAAGTTCGCAATTCTCAAGTGTTGTTTGCCCACACGTCAAGCCTATGTGCAGATGCAGCAAATTAAATACTTGATTTACAACTAAAGTTACCCAAATTCTTGAGGCTTTCGGATTTCAACATAAGTGGTAAAATCATTCACCGACACCCGACTCACTCTATCCCAAAGTGTTTTTTGCGCCGCAACAGTGCGCAGAGGCACTGCAAACCAGTGCGCTTACAAACTGATGTGACGATAATAAAGTATTGCGACTATGGCAAACCCAACCAACAATCCGCTGTTTGATGACGACCTCGCGGTGCAGGAAGCGCAGCCTAAGCTGAAGCAACCGCCACTGTACAAGGTGGTCTTGTTAAACGATGATTACACACCGATGGAATTCGTCGTGCATGTACTAGAAGCTTTTTTTAATATGCACCGCGAATTAGCAGTGCATGTCATGCTCGACATCCACACCAAAGGCAAAGGCGTCTGCGGCACTTACACACGCGATATTGCAGAAACCAAAGTGGCTTTGGTCAACGATTATTCAAGAGAAAACCAGCATCCCCTGCTGTGTACTATGGAACCGGCTTAAAACGAGGCTAAGTTGTATGTTAAGCAAAGAACTGGAAATTACCCTAAACGCCGCTTTTCAACAAGCGCGAGACAAACGCCACGAATTCATGACAGTCGAGCATCTGTTGCTGGCGTTATTAGATAATTCGGCGTCAACCCAGGTCTTAAAAGCCTGCGGCGTCAATTTGAATGCACTACGCAAAGATTTGCAGACTTTTTTAGATGAAAGCACACCCAAGTTAGCGCCAAAAGACGAGCGCGATACGCAACCCACCATTGGTTTTCAGCGGGTGTTGCAACGCGCTGTTTTTCATGTGCAATCCTCTGGTAAAAAAGAAGTCACGGGCGCTAATGTGCTGGTAGCAATTTTTGGCGAGCGCGAATCGCAGGCGGTATTTTATCTTGATAAACAGCAGGTTACGCGACTTAATGTAGTAAACTATATTTCGCACGGCATTTCTAAAATTAACGAAGAAGCAGAAACAACCGGCACCCCAGAAGACGCACAAGAACAAGCAGAAGCAGCAGCAGCGAAAAATCCGCTGGAAGCCTTTACCCTCAACCTCAATGAGCAAGCAAAGCAGGGCAAAATTGATCCGCTGATCGGACGCCAAGCTGAAATTGAGCGCACCCTGCAAGTGCTGTGTCGGCGGCGCAAAAATAACCCGCTGTATGTCGGCGAAGCGGGCGTCGGCAAAACCGCCATTGCTGAAGGGCTGGCAAAGCTGATTGTCGAGAAAAAAGTCCCAGAAATTTTGCAAGATGCGGTGATTTACGCACTGGATTTGGGCGCTTTGCTGGCGGGTACTAAGTATCGGGGCGACTTTGAAAAACGCCTCAAAGCCATTTTAACTCAACTGGCTAAAGAACCCGGCTCAGTGCTATTCATTGACGAAATCCATACCATTATCGGCGCAGGCGCGGCTTCTGGTGGTGCTATGGATGCCTCTAACCTGATTAAACCGGCGCTGGCGTCGGGCAACATGAAATGTATAGGTTCTACCACTTATCAAGAATATCGCGGCATTTTCGAGAAAGATCGCGCCTTATCGCGGCGCTTCCAGAAAATTGACGTACCAGAGCCAACCGTAGAAGAAACCATTCTCATCTTGCACGGGCTGAAATCGCGTTTTGAAGAACATCATGACATCAAATACGCCAAGCAATCCTTGCGCGCCGCAGCGGAATTATCCGAAAAATACATCACGGATCGGCATTTACCCGATAAAGCGATTGACGTGATTGACGAAGCCGGCGCTAAACAACGCCTGCAACCGCCGTCAAAGCGCAAAAAAGTCATCAACGTCACAGATATTGAAGAAATTGTTTCCAAAATTGCACGGATTCCGCCAAAAAGTGTTTCCGCCTCAGACAAGGATGTGCTGCAAAATTTAGAGCGCAACCTGAAAATGGTGGTGTTCGGGCAAGAGCAAGCCATTGGTACGCTGGCGTCGGCGATCAAAATGTCGCGTTCGGGGCTTGGCAACACACAAAAACCCATCGGCTCATTCCTGTTTTCCGGTCCCACTGGCGTAGGCAAAACCGAAGTTACACGCCAATTAGCCAAGTTAATGGGCATTGAACTCATCCGCTTTGATATGTCCGAATACATGGAACGTCACACAGTTTCGCGCTTGATCGGCGCACCGCCAGGCTATGTGGGCTTTGACCAAGGTGGCTTGCTGACTGAAGCCATCAACAAACACCCGCACGCGGTGTTGCTGCTTGACGAAATCGAAAAAGCCCATCCCGACGTGTTCAACTTGCTGCTACAAGTCATGGATCATGGCAAACTCACTGACACCAACGGGCGGCAAACCGATTTTCGCAATGTTATCATCGTCATGACCACCAACGCCGGCGCTGATCAACTGAGCCGCGCTTCCATCGGCTTTACTGTGCAAAATCACGCAAGCGACGGCATGGAAGCCATTAAACGCATGTTTAGCCCAGAATTTCGCAACCGTTTGGACGTGATTGTGCAATTCAAGGCGCTCACGCAAGAAAACATTGCGCATGTGGTGGACAAATTCATTATCGAATTGGAAACCCAACTAGAAGACAAGCATGTGACGCTAGAAGTGACCGACGAAGCCCGCGTGTGGTTGGCAGAACATGGCTACGATCCACTCATGGGCGCACGTCCAATGGCGCGGCTGATTCAAGAAAAAATCAAGAAAAACCTGGCGGAAGAATTATTGTTCGGGCGTCTGGAAAAAGGCGGTCATGCTATAGTCAATGCGCGTGACGGAGAAATCATCATTGAATTTACTGAAGAAGCACTTGAAGCAGATTTAGCCTAAAATTCAGCCTCAACTATTGCACTCTGCTGTCACCGGCGTGCGTGCATTAAATCTTCAGTTCTAGTGGTGCGCTCTGCGCTTCGGTTTGTCGCTTGAGCAAGCTGCGCACTGCTTTCATATCCAAATGATCGGCATATTGATGTAGCTGCCGAGCAACGCCCGCGTAAGCTTCCCCGCTGTTGGCTAATTCTTCCGCATATTCTTGAATTTCAATAATTTTTCCGCTCTGAGCAAATTCATTCAGACGGCTGAGTGCGGCAGGTGGCAAAGGTACTGCGTCTGTTTCTGCGGTAGCGTTTTGTGCTGCTTGCGCTTTGTGCTCGTCTTGCACAAAGAGCCATTGCAGGGGCAAATGTTGGCGCAGTAAAGAAAACAACAGGTCTTCGCTGAACGGTTTATCAATGTGCGCTTGGCAGCCTGCGTCTAGGCTGTCTTGGCGATGACTGGCAAAGGCGCTGGCGGATACGGCGATGATCGGCGTTTGCGTGTAGTTAGGCATTTGGCGTAAGCAGCGCGTGGCTTCCAAACCATCCAGTACGGGCATGACTAAATCCATCAAGATCGCATCTGCTTGCCAGCAGGCGGCGATTTCTAAGGCTAATTGACCATTTTGCGCTACGCGGCAGACAAAACCGATGCTTTCTAGCAGCTGTACCAGTAATTGCCGATTTTCCAAAATATCGTCCACAATCAAAATTTGCAACGCTTGGCTTTGCCCGTCGGTGCGCTGATAGCCGTTGATGCGTTGGGTGGCGTTTGAAGCTGTGACTAGGGGTTGCGGATGTTGCAAACGGGCTAAATGCAGTTCAGCCCAAAACACGCTCCCTTGCTGTGGCGTACTGAGTACATGGAGATCGCCGTGCATGAGATTGACCAGTTTGCGGGTAATTGCCAGCCCCAAGCCAGTGCCTTGCGCCTTGTAACGGTTGCTTCCCGCTTGGCTAAAGGGTTTAAAAATCTGTTTGAGTTCGGTTTCGTTCATACCCACGCCAGTATCTTCCACCAACACTAGCAAAATATCCGCAGCCGCATCGGAGCGGTAATGCAGCTTGAGATGGACGTAGCCAGTTTCAGTAAATTTAACTGCGTTGCCCAGCAGGTTAATAAGGATTTGGCGCAGGCGTTTTTCATCTGCTAGGAGGAAGTCAGGCAACGCCGAGCGGGCAGTAAACTTAAAAGCAATACCTTTTTCCTGACAGCGTAGGCTAAATAGGGCGCAAATATCTTGCAACAAATGTCCTAGATGGCAGGGTTCGGGCAGCAGCTCCATGTGACCTGCTTCGATTTTCGATAAATCTAAGATTTCGTTGATCAATTCCAACAAATAACTGCCGCTGTTGTAGATTACATGCAGATTATCCCGCTGTTGCGGATTCAGGCTAGAATCGCGTTTGAGCAACTGAGCATAGCCTAAGATGGCATTCAGCGGAGTGCGCAACTCGTGCGACATGCTGGCGAGAAACACGGATTTCGCTTGGCTGGCACTTTCAGCGGCTTCTTTTGCCTGTTGCAAATCCAATTCAAAACGCTTGCGTTCGGTAATGTCTTGTACCAAGCCCAACATGCGTAGCGGTGCGCCTTGCGCATCATAATGTACTTCGCCTTGCTCCAGCACCAGGCGCTCAACGCCGTTGGGATGTACCACACGGTGCTCAATGCAATACGGAGTTTGGTTGTCAATCGCGGTTTTCACTGCTACTTCAACAATGCTACGATCTTCTGGATGGATGCGCTTTAAAAACGCCGGATAGGTGGGCACAAATTGCTGTGGATGCAGCCCAAAAATGCGGAAAATCTCGTCAGACCAGTAGAGATCATTGCTGCGAATATCCCACTCCCAACTGCCCACATGCCCAATTTGTTGTGAAAGATTGAGACGTTCTTCGCTATTGCGCAGCTTGTTTTGGATTTTTTGGCTTTCAGCAATGTCTCGCGCAATGCTGGAAATAAAAGCCGGTGTTCCGTCGCTGCTTAAGGTGGTAAACAATACCTGTGAGCAGGGAATGCTGCGCCCATCGCGGGTTAAAAAGAGGGTTTCACCTTGCCAAAAGCCTTTTTGCAGCACTTCGGGGAAAATGTGCTCACGCATTTGTTGAGCCACCAGGGAATCATGATAAGCCTCCAATCCCAAGCGTGATACCTCTTTTTCCGCGCCAAAACCCAACATTTTGCGTCCAGCTTGATTCAGATACACAGTGTTGCCTGCACGGTCAAAAGACATGATTAAATCAGTCGCATTTTCCAAAATATCCAGCATGTGTTGACGCAGTTGCTGCATTTCGTACAGATGACTGACATCTTGCACGGTGCTGATAAAGGTTTTGGGCTGTCCTTGAAGATCATGGAACACTTCGCCCACCGCATGTAAATGGCGGATTTCTCCACTGCGCCGCACAATGCGAAATTCGCAACGATAACCGGGCGCACCCCCTTGGGTTGCGTTATTAAAGGCGTTCAACACATGCACCCGTTCATTGGCATGGACGCGCTGAAAAAAGCGCATAAAAAGCTGCTGAGTTGCGGTATTTCTCGGCACATCCAGGAGCTCGAACATTTCTTCTGACCAGTGCGAAATGCCTTCGGGTAATTCGTATTCCCAACTGCCAATGCGAGCGATACGTTGCGCATTTTCCAGTTGCAACTGATGATGCTGTAAAGCGCGTAACAGGTTTTTACCCTTGCTCTGTTTGCCTTTACCCACTTTTAAGCTGGCTTCCAATTGGCGGCGTTCGGTTAAATCTTGATAAGTCACACAGAGCACAGATTGACCACCGAGTTTTAGCGCCAGCGTGCTGAGCGCGGCAGGAATTGAGTAACCCTGCGCGTGTTGCAGTTCTATTTCCACTGGCTGCTTGGTTGGGTGATCTGCTACAAGCACTGCCTGTGCAGCCGCTTGCCAATGGGTAGCCTGTAAATCCACATAACGCATTGTCTGCAACTGTGCTTGCGCATAGCCCAAGAGTTTTTCCGCCGTCTGATTGGCGCGTAAAATGTTGCCGCTGTCAGGGTCCACCAGCAACATGGCTGCTGGGTTATGCGTAAACAGGCTTTGGAAGCGTGTCTCGCTTTCATTGTGTAACGCCGCTTGTTGCCGGTCTATTAGCCAGCCCTGTAAATCTTGCAAATGCGCCAATTGCACACTGAGCAGTTGCGCTTGCTGTTGCAGTAGTAGGCGCTGCGCGTAACTCAATTCCAGCGCCTTGGCACTACTTGCCAGCACTAAACCCCACAGCAGACGATCCTTATACAGCGCCAAACTGAGCACCGAAGCTTGAGCGGACTGCTGCCAATGTGTGCGTAGCTCAGGCGGCAAACCCAGCAATTGTGCACCACTCAAATCCAGTTGTTCCGCCACAATTTCGGTGCTTGCGGGGGTACAAAGCGGTACTGGCTGATAATCCAAATGATTGACCCAATGCAGCGCCACCTGCTGAAAAAAGTGCCGTACTTGTGGTAGGTCTGGTGTTGTCAAATTAATCGGCAGCGCAGGCGTACCTGGACGTGCCTTTTCGTAGAGCAACTCAGCCTCGTCAGCGGCGTGCAAAGTGTAGATAGCAATATGCTCAAAAGCCTGGGTTTTTAACCATTCATTGACGCAAATGCTGAGCAGTTCTGAAGCGTCGAGCGCCCTTGCCAGGCGCTGGCTGAGGTGCATCGTTTGCTGCAAAACCTGGCTTGCGCTGGGTTCTTGGCGCCAGATTTCTAGTTCTAATACCAAGCCCTGCCCGTTGTGATGCACTATTGCCAGGAATTTTGCACACATTGCCGGACTTTGATAGACCAGCGTCAGTGGATTGATTTGCAGCAAAGGCTGTGCGCCTTGTACCGCTTTGTGCAAAATTTGCACTTGCGGCGCGGCAAAAAACTCACCTAACGTCTTACCGAGCAGAGCGGAGGCTGACTGTCCTAGCCACTCGAAGCAATTGCCACTGACCGCTTGAATGCTGAGATCACTGGGGTCTAACAGCAAGAACAAGCCACGCGGTTGAAGTCCATCAAAATACAGCATGAATGATAAACCCTAAAAAAATGCCAACTTTAAATCCGTTGGTTAAACCAAAAATCTATTTTCATTCAGATGCTTACAGGGAATAAAAGCTTCAGATGAAAACAACCCCTTAACGATGTGCGTTCTTGACGCTGTATTGTTGCAAACGCTCGCGTATTGCTTTGATTTTGAAATTATCTGCCAAGGCTTGCAATTCTTGCAAAAACACCGGCACTGGGTAATCAGTTGGCAAAAGTCGCAACAGGTAATCCTTAAAACTACGAATATCACCCCGTTTAACATGTGCTGTGAGTTGTTCTAGTTGTTCCTGATTCAAATGCCAATCACATTCTTCCTGTTGCTTAGATGACAGCGGTTGAACTGGTGCATGAATAGTTTGATATATCCAATGGATACCCAGATGGATTTCCAATTTGCTGAGGAGTTCTACTGCGTCAACCGGTTTGGTAATGAAATCATCACAGCCGTTATGCAAAGCTTCTTGTTGCTGATTTTCCAACGCACTGGCAGACACCATGATGATTTTTGCTTGTAGTAAACGTGTCCGTAGTAAGCGCGTAGCTTCCATGCCGTTCATGCCAGGCATCACCCAATCCATGAGAATTAAATCAGGCTGCCAGCGTTCTGCTTGTTCTATGGCGCCTTGTCCGTTCTCTGCTTGCTGCAATAAAAAGCCGAGGGGATTAAGCAATTCTTCTAATAAACAGAGGTTCATGAGGCTGTCATCCACTAAGAGGATTTTCCGCCGCACGCCCCGATAACCGATAATTTGGCTAAATTGCTGGATATGGGTTGCTAATGCTTGCTGCATTTCGGCGGATTCCAACGGCGGCAAATGAATTTCTAGCCAAAAACGACTGCCCACGCCTGGTTGGCTTTCCACATACAGGCGCGATCCCATAAGTTCTACCAAGCTGCGCGTGATAGACAGCCCCAAGCCCGTACCATCGGCTTTGTGTGGCAGTCCAACTTGTTGAAAAGGATTGAAAATATGCTCTATTTCTGCGCTTTCGATACCAATGCCAGTATCTGATACTTCAAAACGCACCCGATCTTGAAAATATTCCACCACAAAGCACACTGCGCCGCGTTCAGTGAATTTCACGGCATTGCTGAGTAGGTTTAACAGAATCTGGCGCAAATGTTTGGCATCGCCGAGCACCTGTTGGGGCAAATGGGCACAGGGCTGATAGTGAAGATGCAAGCCTTTTTGTTCGGCACGTATACGCAGAGGTTCAATTAATTCCTGTAGCAAATTGCTTAAATTCAGTGGACGCTGTTCTATTTCTAGGCGTCCAGCTTCAATTTTTGCTTGATCTAAAATATCATTGACCAAGGTCAACAGGTATTCACCGCTGCGGTGAATCACTTCTACATGACGCCGGTGTTCTTGTTCTAACTGTTTGTCGCGCAAGAGCAATTGGGTATAGCCGAGAATGCCGTTTAAGGGCGTGCGTAGTTCATGGCTCATGTTGGCTAGAAACAAGCTTTTGGCGCGATTGGCGCTGTCGGCTGCCAGTTGATCTTGACGTTTTTCAATGGCCGAGCCAATGGCAAGCGACATGGAATGCAAAAAAGACGTTTCTACTAAATCGCGCAAGCGGGCTTCTTCATAATTTTCAATCATCAGCATTCCGTGTAGCTTGTCATACACGGTGAGCGGTAACAATAAGATAGACAAGGCACCTGTGGCAAAGAAAAAACGTGCTTCGGCAGCCGGTAAGTCCGCAACATTCGCGGCTAAGAAGTTATTTTGGCTTAAGGTTTCCTGCCAGCGTAAAAAATGCGGCGCATAGTAAAAATGCTCACGCTGATGTTCGGCAATGGTTTCAGGCACCAGATTGTCGTTGCGCCATTCTTCCACTAACTGAGCCGACCAGCGTTCCTGATCATCGCTACGGTTTTCGTATAGGCTCACTCGGTCGGCATAAGCAGCAACCCCAACCAGTTGTAGCACTTCTTGGTAGGGTAAGTCGCCACTGATAGGCGCGTTGCTCAGTTGCCGTTGGGTTTCGGTAAGCGTGGCAAAATACACCTCATGCCGCGCCAGTTCTTCTTTGAGCTGCTGCTGTTCGCGTTTGCGTAGCTGCATTTCATGAGCGCGGCGCGAACTAATGTCGCGTAGCACGCCGACAAAACGGCGCTCTTCTCCCTGTAGGTGGGTCACTTCGTCAACAGAAATTTCTAGCGCAAAAATTTCGCCGTTTTTACGCCGCCCTTCCACTTCGCGTAACAGCCCGATGATGTGTTTTTCGTTGGAGGCGCAATAGCGTTGCAAATAGCCGTCGTGCGCTTCTCGATAAGGAGAAGGCATCAGGCAACTGACATTGCTACCCAGCACTTCTTGCGTTGTATAACCAAAGATTTTTTGCACGCCGGCATTAGCAGACAGAATAATGCCGCTTTCATTGATGGTGAGAATGCCGTCTGGCGCGGCTTCCAGAATACGTTGTTCGTGGGTCATGGGCATTAGTTAGCCAGCCGATGGTTAAGCCTGGTTAGGCTTGTGTCTGCTGCGCATATTTTTCTAAAAGCATCCGTAGCTGTTTAATGCGCATGTCTTGCGCTAAACCTGTGACTTCCTGGCAAAAAGCTTTTAATGTTTGATCTTGCAGACACAGTTGTTCAAGTATTTCTTGTAACCAAAGAATATCACCCATACGCGCTGCCGCGATTAATTGCTGCAAATCTGTGTGTGTTGGCACGGTTTTGTACGCTTGCGGCGCTACTACGACAGGCGCTTCTTTCGCTGTTAAGCAGTGCGGGGCTTGGTGCAATTGCACTGCTATCGGTGCAGCCTGCGCTACACTGGGCAGGGTAAAAAAGAAGCGCGAACCTTGTCCTTCCTGACTTTCCACGCCAACGCGCCCGCTGAGTTTAGCGATAATGCGCTCGACAATGGATAAACCCAAGCCGTGTCCCTCTTCGCCAGAATGCTGACGTAAGCGCGTAAAAGGCGTAAAAATCTTTTCCTGTGCCTCCAAACTTAAGCCGGGTCCTTGATCTTTCACCCAAAAACACGCCTGCTCACCCTCTTGTGCCGCACCAATTTCCAGATACGGCGGTGTACCGCCGTATTTCAGCCCGTTAGTCAGATAATTCATCCACACCTCCTCAATCCACTGCGGCTGCCCATACACCTGGGGCCAAGCGGCTGGAAAACGCACCTGCGCCTGACGCTCTGCCAGCATCGGCTGCAAGCGTTGCATGACCTGCTGCATAACCAGATTCATATCCAGAATTTGCGGCTCTAGGTGCTGTTTAGAAACCCGCGCTAACAGCAGCAAAGCATCAATGATTTCCCGCATTTTCTCAGCAGAATTGCGAATATCTTGTAAGTTATCCAGCAATTCAGCCTCTTGTGAATAGTGTTGACACAGCCTATGAGACAAACCAGAAATAATCCCCAAAGGATTTTTTAGGTCATGCGCAACCGTATGCGCAAAGGCATCCAACTCAGCGTTACGCTCTTGCAACTGTGCAATGTGCATTGCCTGTTCACGTTGTAAGCGGCGCAAATTCGAGTGAGTGCGCACCCGTGCGCTGACTTCTTCATGCTGAATAGGTTTAGTGATGTAATCCACCGCTCCCAACCGAAAACCCGACAGCCGATGCTCCATATGGGTGAGCGCAGTCAAAAAAATGACTGGAACATCCTGCGTCAATGGATTTTGCTTTAAACGCCGACACACCTCAAAACCATCCATATCCGGCATCATGACATCCAGCAAAATAACATCTGGCTGCTCATTAATTGCCGTTTGCAAACCGCTTCCGCCTTCCTCCGCAATCAGAATCTCGTAACCTTCGCCGCTCAGCAAATTAAACAGCACACCAATATTTTCCGGCACATCGTCAATGATTAACAATTTACCAGGGCAAATAGCCGAAGTGGAAAAATGGAATTGAGTCATAGCTTTAGGGTGTTTGAGAAAGCGAAGGAACTTACTTAAGGCGCTGTTCGGCGACCAGCACACCATCGGCATCCGCATACAGATAATGCCCAGGAACAAAAGTAACACCGGCAAAGGATAGCGGAATATTCTGCTCCCCGTGTCCTTTACGGATACTTTTACGCGGAAAGGTATTGAGTGCCTTAATGCCAATATCAATCTGCGCAATCGCCGCACAATCGCGGATGCAACCATACACCACAATACCCTGCCAGCCATTTTTCACTGCCAAGTTTGCCAAGTTATCCCCCACCAAGGCACAATGCAGCGAAGCGCCACCATCCACCACCAGCACCCCCGCATTAACGGTGCGGCTCAATAGCTCCCTAACCAGCGCATTGTCTTCATGCACCTTAACCGTGTAAATCTCGCCAGCAAAAGTCTGCACTGCGCCGTAGGACTTAAAAATCGGATCAGCGACCCGTATTTTTTCCGCAAACTCATCACATAAATCCGCCGTAAAATACATAATAATTCCTTATAAATTCAGATGTTAGTGAGACAATCATGGCGCTTTTCCGCGCCCTTTGACCAGCCCAGGAAACAGAAATCGCGCCCAGTCGCTGAAAGTTTATACGAATCCCACTGTGTGCGAGCATTTCACACCGCATGAGTGATTCCCCACAGAGCACGAAAACCCCATGCCAAGTATGGAGAACACAAATCAATTGTACGACAAACCTGACAGGTTCCTAAAACCAGCTAGATACCACAATCTATTGAAACTTAGTCTTGATGCTTAAGCATAACTGAAATATTATCCATATCTTCTAGGTAACATTAGAAATTACGTTTAAGATAAATTTTGTTATTACATGTTTTCTTACCTACTTCAAAGGAGTTGTACAGTATGAACCGTTTGTCATCATTTATTACATTTGGATATTTTCGGTTATTTATAGCCATCCTGGGTTTAATGAGTATTATGCCTGTTCAGGCATTTCTGACCTCCACAGAGAACAATACCCCAGGAGGCGTTTCAGTTAAGCTTGAAACTATCAGTAGTTTTTGGTACTTAGAACCTCCAAGCGGAGCTTTATTGCTGAATGTAACTATCCGTAATTTAACAGAAAAAGACTTGTCTGGTGAAGCTCGCCTATTGTTCTTAGCGATTGGCGGGAAGCTTAATTTTGATGCGTTACAAATTGAGCCGGTGATTTGTAACAATGAGCAAGAAAACTGTTCTATACAAAAAGGATTTTTCACAGAAAATCAATCTATTAAATCTGGCGAAGAAAAGCAAATATTTCTATTTGTAACGCTGCCATTAGTGTATTGTCAGACAGCTATTCCTTTGCAAGTTGCTCTACTATTTCGTGGGCAAGATGACGAACAAAAACCGTATTCGGCGAAAGATGTTTTTTTTCTGCAACCTTCTGATTCGTTGTACACAAAGTAAGAAATATGTTAGATTTCAAATTTTGAAGTAATTTTATTATGAAGTACCTTTATGCGACTGTATCTCATCTGAGGCAGTTTTTTGTCATTTAATTTAACTGTAGGAGTCAGCCCTGTCAAGGTGAGTAATTTACTGTAAAATAAGGACTATTTTTATAATCAACGAAATACTGAGGACTATACAATGATTTTCAACCCAATT
>DYPD01000019.1 GCA_020720115.1 Thiomargarita sp.
CATTGCAGTATTCGTGCTTGGTGTCGCTCAAGCGTTCTTGTTCCAGATAGGCTTGTGGGGTGAGTTTTAGAACGGCGGTCATGGTGTTTCTCCTTTGCCTGATTCAATGAGATTATTTGCTCAACAGTGGATTAAACTGTTTAGGTTGAAAACCGTTAGGCACGGTTAATTGAAAATACTCATCATGAATCGCCGCCAGATATAAACCAGCATCCAGGGTTTTTTGTAGAATTTCTTGATTAGGCACTTCTACATAAGCCACCATGCCATAGAGTTTTTTATTGGCATGTTCAGGAAAAGCGCGCGGAAATTTTTCCATAATATTTAGGACTTGCGCTAAATTTTTTTCACTTAAAAAAGTTCTAACTCTTATAACAAAAGCTTCGTTGCGTGTACCGTTGCTATATGCCAGTACGTCAATATCCTGGTATTCGTCAAATACCGCAGATTCCACCCGTTGACAAGTAGTTTCAATACCGAATCTTTCCTGCAAAATCTTGCGCATCGCCGGAAATGCCTGACCTTCTTCAAAAATTCCGAATTTGTTTTCAAAATTGTAAAACTGTTCACCTAATTTAGTTCGTTTTTTACGCAATTTTTGGTTGATTTCTTTTAACTCGCGGTCAGTCTCTTTTTGTGCAATGGCGATACTGTCAACAAGAAATTTGAGTTCTTGGTCGGTCATGTTAAGTTCATCCGTTTAGGCTTGTTTTTGGAGTAATGCAATCATTTCTTTTAGATAACCAATTTCTTTGGCTTGTTGTTCAATCATCAGTTGGCATTTTTCTAATTTGCCTGCCTTTCGGCGGTGCGTTGCCGCACATATGTAAAGCCGCCGTGTAAGTGAGCAGCGTTTTCTCATGTCGGCGTTCCACGCGGCACGGCTTCGCCTGTGTATCGTCTGTGCGCGGTTGTCTATACCGATGCTTCAATAACACATTAAGATAAAGAGTTTCAAGCTTAAAAACGCCAAAAGCCGCCGAGGTTTTTAATCTCAGCGGCTTTTGCGTGCATAGGGTAGGAAATTAGGTGTGTATCCGCCCGCTGAAGTAGGCGCTGTCAATGTGGTTATGCACTTGTCCTAAGCCGACTTGTAGCGTATCAATAAAATTATGCAATTGTTGCGGTTGCTCAGCTAGCAAAGCCAAATCTGCTGCGCTGATTTTGCGCTTGAGGCGTTCTAGGCTGCCTAGGGTTTGTCCATTGCCTGGTAGGTCTTTCAGATGTGTTTCTACTTGTTCTAAACAGAAATATAAAGCTCTAGGGAAAAGTGAATCTTGCAGCAAAAATTGCAACGCATCTCTACCGCGTACCCGCACTAGCCCGGTGGCACGGCGGTACATCTGGTAAGCGGTGAGAGATTTCAATACGCTCATCCATTGGATGCTTTCAAAGGGCTTGAGGGTGGCTAATTGCATCTGCTGTCCCTGTTCGTCCTGCTGTTGGCTTTGGGTCATTTGTAGCAGGTTAGTGGAGCGCACATCCAGCGTGCGTGTCACCATATCGGCGCGTTCTAAGTAACAACCAATTTCCAAAAAGGTATACACCTGATCGCGGTTCATGCTGCCATAGAGCAAGCCGGTGAGCTGTTGCGTTTGGCGAATCAGATCACGCAAAAATGGATAGCGATTGTGCTTGGGTAAGCCGTTGGCGAGCGTGCGTTTTGACCATAAATACAGGTCGTTGAGTTGTTCCCAGGCTTCACGGGGAATCAAATCGCGGGTGGTGCGCAAATTTTCCCGTGCATAACTTAAAGAATTGAGTATTGAAGCGGGGCTGTCTTCGCTGATGAGGAAAGAAACGACTTCGTTTTCTCCGGCTTGCGGATAGATTTGGTAAAACTGCGCTTCGCTACCGGAGATGGCTATCAATGGGTCCCAGCCAACGCCTAAAGATTTGGGTAAATCCAGCAACAGACTGCTGTGTACATTAATCAGGCGGGCAGTGTTTTCAGCGCGTTCTAAATAACGGGATAACCAGTAAACATTGCAGGCTACACGGGCTAACATAGTGTTTTCTCTTAACTTTTATAGGAAGCAGTAAAGCTGGAAAGGCTTCAACTTTATCAGAACAGGTCACTGAATTACGCTTCAGTTTTATAACTCCATATCCATCACCCAGGTGTCTTTGCTGCCGCCGCCTTGGGAGGAATTAACCACCAGCGAGCCTTCGCGCAATGCCACGCGGGTCAAGCCGCCGGTGGTAATGGCGGTGGTTTCGCCCTGCAAAATAAAGGGGCGCAAATCCACATGCCGAGGTACGATTTTGCCATCGCACAAGGTCGGTGCAGTAGACAGGCTTAAGGTCGGTTGGGCGATGTAATTGCGCGGATTTTCTTCAATGAGTTGTTTGAATTTTTCGCGCTCTTCAGGCGTGCTCATGGGACCAATTAACATGCCGTAACCACCGGATTCGTTGGCAGGTTTGACCACCAATTCGTGCAAATGCGCCAGCACATATTCGCGCTCTTTGTCATTCATGCAGAGATAAGTGGGCACATTGGGAATAATAGGTTCTTCGTCCAGATAATATTTGATAATTTTTGGCACAAAGGCATACACCACCTTGTCATCCGCCACGCCCGAACCCGGCGCATTTGCTAACGCCACGCGCCCTTGTCGCCAAGCGCGTAGCAAGCCAGGCACACCGAGCGCGGATTCGGGATTAAAGATTTCGGGGTCCATAAACCAGTCGTCAATGCGGCGGTAAATCACATCTACCCGCTTTAGACCATCCACATTGCGCATGTACACGCAATCGTTCGCGCCCACCACCAAATCACTGCCTTGCACTAATTCCACGCCCATTTGCTGCGCCAGATAAGCGTGCTCAAAATAGGCAGAATTGTAGATGCCAGGCGTCAACACCACCACTTCCGGGTTTTCGTAACGGCGTTTGGGGGGGGCGAGAGAAACCAGCATTTCATATAACTGCGCCGGGTAGTCATCTACAGGTAAGATGCTGTATTGTCCAAATAATTCTGGAAAAGTGCGTTTCATCACCAGGCGGTTTTCTAGCATATAAGACACGCCAGAAGGCACGCGCAAATTGTCTTCTAGCACATACAGAGTGCCGGTTTTGTCGCGCACCAGATCACTGCCGCAGATGTTTGCCCACACCCCATGCGGCGGCGTGATGCCCACGCATTGCTGGCGAAAATCCTTAGATTTCAGCACAGTTTCAGCGGGTACTATGCCGTCTTTGAGAATTTTCTGCTCATTATACAAATCATTGAGAAACAAATTGAGTGCTGTCAAACGTTGCTTTAAGCCCGCTTCGGTGCGCTCCCATTCGCGGCGTTCGATAATGCGCGGAATAATATCAAAGGGCCAATTACGGTCAATATTGCCGCCTTCGGTATACACCGTAAAAGTAATGCCCATGATTTGGATTGCCAATTCAGCCGCATTTTTGCGCTCGCGCAACGCATTGTCATCCAAACTTGCCAAGTAATCGCGCAAAGCACAGGCAGCGATCTGCTTATTTCGGCAGGGTGCGAGTAATTCGTCATAAAATCCAGCTAAACGGGTCTGATAATCTTGCCAATCAATGGTCATGGAAGTACTCATAAATTCAGTCTCTTGAATGCAACGCACAAAGCGGATTCAGTGCCAGTTTTTCAGTTCGCACAGAACGGCCGTAAATCTTTTGTAAATCATTAGCTTATAAATCTTTCAACACAGGCAACACAGGCAACACAGGCATCATCGGTCAAATTTGCATTATTATAGGTCGTACAGAAAATGCGTTGCACTAAAAATCAGCAAGGCTGCACCAACCAACGCCAGCACAGCACACAAATCCAGCACCTGTTATTCTGAAGTCAAGATTACAAGCTTGCCGCACATGGCGCAAGCTTGTTGCCAGACTATACTCATGCCCGTCAGAAACTGCATTTTTCGTTCTATCAAATACACCCGTGTGCAAAACGGCTTAAGAACTGTTTATTGCAGGATTGGTGTTCCGTTAGATTTGCACTATCATGACCACAATCAACCAGCCAAGGGATGACCGTTTTTTCACTCAAAGGACACCGATATTTTATGAATAAATCTATTTGCATGGTGGTATTTTCTTATTATCCCGCCGATCCGCGTCCTCGCCGCGAAGCCGAAGCTTTAATTGATGCAGGTTTTAGCGTAGACATGATTTGTTTACGCAACCGCAATGAAAGCGCACAAGAAACTGTGCATGGTGTAACTATTTATCGAATGCCGCTACAAAAACAACGCGGTGGTAAATTACGTTATTTGTGGGAGTACTTCTATTTTGGATTACTGGCATTGCTCAAGGTGTCTTGGCTTTTCCTGCGCAAAGGGTATCGTATTATCCATGTGCATAATATGCCAGATGTTCTGGTGTTTACCGCTTTATTACCGCGTTTATTGGGACGCAAAGTTGTTTTAGATTTGCATGATCCCATGCCAGAAGTCTTTATTGCTAAATACGAGATGGCAGATACCCACCCAGTGATTAAAACCCTGCGTGTTTTAGAAAAATTCAGCATTGCTTTTGCACACCAGGTACTCACGCCCAATATTGCTTTTGAAAAACTCTTTGTTGGACGTAGTTGTAAAGCCAATAAAGTTGCAGTCATTATGAATTCCCCTGACGAATCTATTTTTACCCCACAAACACCACAACCTGCGCAGAAAAAAGACTCTTTTATTGTCATGTATCACGGCACTATTGTTGAACGTAATGGCTTAGATACCGCCATTTATGCCATTGCTCAATTAAAAGATAAGATTCCCGGTTTGGAGTTTCATGTCTATGGTGAAGGGGATTTCGTGCAGCAATTCTTGCAAATCAAAGAATCATTAAGTCTGGGTGATACAGTTCAATATCATGGCTTTACCCCCTTAGAAGAAATTGCAGCAGCATTAAAAACCATTGATATAGGCGTGATTCCTAATAAGCGCAGCCCTTTTACCGAAATCAATATGCCAACCCGTATTTTTGAATGCTTGCGCATGGGCAAACCCGTGATTGCACCTAATACACAAGGCATTCGAGATTATTTCAGTCCACAAGATTTATTCTTCTTTGAACCAGGAGAGGTAGATGATTTAGCAAAAGTCATTCTCCAGGCTTATGAAAATCCGGCATTACGCGACACAGTTTTGCACAATGGCTTAAAAATCTGCGAAGCCCATTGGTGGATCAATGAAAAACAAGCTTTAGTTAAACTTGAAGCCGCTTTACTAGGAAACTAACAGATGAAAAAGTTTATTGTTATTTTTGCACTCTTTTGTTTTAGTTCTACACAAGCCGCTGTTGAAGTGGTTTTCTTTGATAAAACTGGTTTAGAAGGTTCATTTGTGTATAACCAGGTGCAATTACTGAGCAAATTCTACGGTATCACCAGCATTGATTTACCCGGTGAAAAAGCAAGCGCAGCTTTTTTACAAGCACATTTACAAGATAAATCTAATCGAGTGCTGGCAGTGATTATTAATGCCGAAGTCTTAGATACATTAGATAATCAACAAACGCTCAAAGTCTTAAAAGAATTGGCGCCAGAAATACCGGTTTTAATTACCGGCGTGAGAGCCAATACGCCATTGGAAGCACTGCAAATCTGGACTGGAACACTGGTTTCTGGTGTTGCGGATCAGCGTGATTTTTCTGGGCATTATTTTGTTCATAAACATGGAATTACTAAACAATTGGCGGAGCAGCGTGTGGCGTGGAAGTCTGCTGACATCAGTTGGTTGCAAGTAGCACCACAAGCGCCTGCTAATATCATTATTCAACTGGAAAACAACTCAGTACAACCTTTGTTTATAGAAACTCAACAACAGGGTTTAAAGGTCTTTGTCGCTGGTTTTGTTCAACCAGAAGCCTTTATCGGTGAGAAAATTTGGCGCTTAAATCCACAGCGATTTTTACAAATTGCTCCGTTAATGTTGGTGATGCAAACGACTTGTGGCGACTATTGCTGGCATATGCCAAAGCCGGTGGCGAATCTGACTATTGATGATCCCTGGCTTACTGAACCCTATGGTCCTTTGCATTTTCAAGGTTTATTAGCAGAAATGCAGAAAGCTAAATTTCATACGACTATTGGTTTCATTCCTTGGAATTATGATCGTAGTGAGCCAGAAGCTATTAATGTATTTAAGGAAAATCCCCGCTATTTTTCTTTATGTATGCACGGCAATAATCATGATCATCGAGAGTTCTACAAATATGTCACAACCGAAGCTGATCCTTGGCCAGCTAAAGCTTTAGAAGCCCAGGATTTTAATTTACGTCAGGGATTAGCACGATTAGAGAAACTGCACGCATTGACTGGCTTGAGTTATGACCGCGTAATGGTATTTCCACACAATATTGCCCCAGAAGGAACGCTAGAGTTGATGAAGAAATATAATTTCTTAGCCACCGTTAATGGCGGCAATATTCCTTTAGATTCTCCAGAACCCACTGATCCGCTGTTTTATTTTCGTACTGTTTCTACGCAATTTGCTAACTTCCCAAGCTTAGATCGTACCGAGCCTCAATCATACAAGCCGGCTAGAATTGCCTTAGATTTGTATTTAGGTAATCCGGTGCTGTTTTTTGAGCATGTATTGTTCTTTGCTGACGGCATGGATGCTTTTAATGCAACCGCAGAGTATGTCAATCACTTACAACCGGATATGCACTGGACTCATCTTGCCGATGTTGCACAACATTTGTATGTGCAACGCAAGGTGGCTGAGAATCGCTATGAAATTGACGCTTTTAGCCGAAAAATTAAGGTTTATAATCCTACCCAACAAAATGCCGAGTTCATTGTCTATAAAACTATTGTACCTGGCGAAGAAATTACTTCTATTCGTTTGGAGGATAATTTACAAAGTTATAACTATCAGCCAGGGGATAAGCAACTCAGCATGGCATTCAGTATTCCACCTGGAGAATCTCGTGTATTGGAATTGAAATATGCCAATACCTTAGATTTAACCGGTATTGAATTAGAAAAACCCGATGCGCAAATCAATCGCTTGCGCTGGATGTCGGATTTCCGAGATATTACCGTGTCTGGTACTTGGTTAGGACGGAAATTTACGCAATGGTATTATGGTTCTGACAGTTACAAAGGGGGGGTGAAACAATTGCTACTCTTTGCAGTTATTCTGCTATTGATTTTTGTACTCTTGCTGTGGTGGTTGATTCGTTTTATTCGTAGCCGTTTGCATGCCGTTGCTTGAGGTTCATCATCTCAGCCTGCAACACCACAATCGCTGGTTGCTGCGCGATATTCATTGCCAGTTTGCCGCAGCTCAGCTTTATGCGATGTTGGGTCCTAATGGTGCGGGAAAAACCACCCTGTTGCGTCTGTTAGCTGCACTCATCAAGCCTACCGCTGGGCATATTCTGTTACAGCAGCGTGATTTGCAGCATTATGCGCGGCTGGAATTAGCGCGTCATATCAGCTACATGCCGCAACATTTTCAGTTGGATTTTGGCTTTAGGGTGCGTGAATGGGTGGCGCAAGGGCGTTATCCGCATCTGAAGCGTTGGCACGCCTTGGGCGCTGAGGATCAGGCGCACATTGAGGCGGCGCTACACCTAACCGATACCACGCATCTGGAGCAGCGCCTAATTACCCGCTTGTCTGGCGGTGAGCGCCAGCGGGTGCTGCTAGCGCGTTGTTTGTGTAGCCAAAGCCAGATTCTGTTGCTGGATGAGCCGGTAGCGAATCTTGATGTGCGCCACCGGCTGGAATTTTTGCAACTCTGCCAAACGCTGGTGCAGCGCGGCAAAACCCTGATTATCAGCCTGCACGACATCAACCAAGCATTGGTTTACGCGCAGCAAGTGCTGCTGCTGCAAGGTGGGCGGTTGTTTGCGCAGGGTGCGCCAGCGGAAGTTCTGACGGCTGAAACCATTCAAACAGTGTTCCAAGTACAAGCGGTGTTATCTACAACCGCGTTAGCTTCCCCTCGGTTTGAATTCTATGTTTGAGAACCCAAAAACTGCTACACAATTAGCCCTTGCAAAAATTCTCATTGCAGACGATCAAATAGAAAGTTTAGAGCTGCTGGGCACTTATTTGCAGGATGCTGGATATAAAACTTTGCTGGTTAGTGAGAGTGGCAATTGTTTACACATGGCAGAAACAGAACAACCTGATTTAATTCTGCTTGACATCATGATGCTAGAAATGGATGGTTTTGAAGTGTGTCAGCAGCTTAAAACCAATCCTACAACCTGGAAAATTCCGGTTATTTTTCTCAGCGGTTTAACAACGATTGAAAATAAGATTAAAGGTTTCCGTTTAGGTGCAGCGGACTATATTAATAAGCCTTTTCAATTGGAAGAAGTCTTGGTGCGGGTTAATACCCAGGTGCATTTACGCCTCATGCGCCGTCAACTTGAACACCAAAATCAACTTTTGCAGGAACAGGCGCGACAACTCGCGCAACGTGTCCAGCATTCGCAGATTGTCAGTCAAGCCAAAAGCCGCTTTATGGCGATGAGCAGCCACGATTTGCGCCAACCTTTGCACGCACTCAGTTTGTTATTAGAAACCCTGGGTAGCAAACAAGAAAACGCACATTTAGCGGTGTTGATTGCCCGCATTCGCCAGTCTATCAATGCGCTATCCACCTTGTTTAATACGTTGCTGGATATGTCACAACTGGATGCAGAACATCTGCAAACCTGTGTTGAAACCCTAGATTTAAATCTATTGGTGGCTCAATTGGCGGAAGAATTTGCTGAACAAACCCGGAGTAAAGGGTTGCAACTCAGGTTTGCTGACTGTCCAAAAGCGGTGCGTAGCAATCCTTCTTTGCTTAAACGTATTTTGCAAAACCTGTTGTCTAATGCAATTCGTTATACGCAGCAAGGCTGGATAGCATTCAATTACCAGTTAGCGGGTGAGTTTTTAATTATACAACTAGAAGATACTGGCGTCGGTATTGCTGAAGATAAACAAAGCCTGGTGTTTGAAGAATTTTATCGCATTGAACGTAGCGATATAAAAGAACCAGGCTTGGGTTTTGGATTAAGTATTGTCAAGCGTTTAGCAGACCTATTGCGCCATCCACTGCACCTGCATTCAATACCAGGTAAAGGCACTTGTTTTAGTCTCAGCGTGCCTTGGGTTGAAAGGATAAATGAAGAAACTTTAGAAGATGACTTAGGTAGTCTGGTCAATGGTCAATGCGTGGCTTTACTGGATGAGGATGCCGTGACTTTGGCAATTACGCAAGAACTGCTGGAAGATTGGGGGTATGAAGTGATAGCGGCAAACAACTTGGCGGTTTTGCTGAAAGCCTTAGAAGGGCACGGTATTCAGGTGCTGGTGACGGATTATCAAGTACAGCAGATGCGCGGCATACAACTCATGCAGCAAGTGCAACGCCAGCAAAAGCGTCTCGTACCAACGCTGTTTATGACCACTGAAACCGCCTTGCAACAGATTGCGGAAATGAAAAGGCAGGGCGCAATAGTGCTGTTGAAACCTGTCAATCCGGATCGTTTGTATGAGGTTTTACAACAACTTAAAGCGGCTTTACCCAGCCTTTGAAGTGCGTTTAGGAGGATTTTGCAGCAAACAGGTGTCTGCCTGTTTCGACAAGCGCGAAAACCAGTCCGCCCGCCAGTAACCCGGCGCACAACTCGGCTGCCAGCGTTGGCATAAATGCCAAGCCATGATGCACAAATTCCAGATGATGTACGAAAATGCCACCGCCTACCAACAACATGGCGACCGTGCCAATGACCGACAGCGCCTTGATGACAACGGGCATGAGGCGCACTAATAGAGCGCCGATCCAGTGCAACAGCGCCTGAATGCGCCCCTGTAGCAGTTGCGCTCGCTGCATCAACCAAAAACCTATGTCATCCATGCGTACCAACAAGGCGACAAACCCATAGACGCCAACGGTTGCGATCAGCGCCACCAGCGACACTACAATTAACTGCAACATCAACCGCTGTTCGATCACAGAACCAAGGGCTATGATGATGATTTCAATAGATAAAATAAAATCCGTGATAATCGCGCTGCGGATTTTTTGGCGCTCTAGGTCAACGATGGTGTCATGGGTAGCCTGTCGCACTTCTGCTTGATGTTCGGCTTGTTGGGGATGGGGGAAAAACCATTCCCACATTTTTTCTGCGCCTTCAAAACTTAAGTACAGTCCGCCGATTAACAAAATGGGCACAATTAAGCCAGGCAAAAAGGCGCTGAGTAAAAAAGCTAAGGGTAAGATGATGAGTTTATTCAGAATTGAACCTTTGCTAATCGCCCATAGCACGGGCAATTCGCGGCTGGCGTGAAAACCTGAGGCTTTTTCTGCATTGACCGCTAAATCGTCACCTAACACGCCGGCGGTCTTTTTCGCCGCGATCTTGGTCATTACCGCTGCGTCATCCAGTAAAACCGCTATATCATCCAAAATAGCAAATAAACCGCCAGCCATTTTCTGTTGCTCCTATTGATTTATTCTGTTTCTAAGCGTTCCACGTCCACTGCTACCATCAGTGTATGTGTACCGCCGCCGAAGACAATGCCTTTAAGCGGCGTGACATCGCCGTAATCGCGTCCCCAGGCGGTGGTAATGTACTGGTGTGCGGGAATTTGGTTGTTGGTGGGATCAAAATCTATCCAACCTTGTTCGGGGACATAAATGGAAAACCAAGCGTGCGAAGCGTCTACTCCGCGTAGCTTGACTTGTCCAGGCGGCGGTAGGGTTTCCAGGTAGCCGCTGACGTAACGCGCTGCCAGCCCTAAGCTGCGCACGCAAGCGATGGCTAAGTGGGCAAAATCCTGGCACACGCCGCGACGATTGGCAAAAACATCAGTCAGCGGCGTGACTATGGTGGTGGAATTGGGATCGTACTTAAACTCTTTGAAAATCCTACTCATGAGTTCTCGCATGGCGTCTAAAATCGGGCGCTGCGGGGTAAAAGAGAGCAGGGCGTAATCGCGCAGTTCTGGATGAAACTCGATAAAAGGCGAACGCAAGCGATAACGCCGCGCTTCTAACCCAGCGTTGCTGGTGTCTTGATCCAGTTGATCGCGCACGCTTTCCCAGACCGGCGAGAACGTCAGCAAACTCAAGACTTCTGGCGCGTTGATTTGAATTTCGCTGACGGAGATGATTTCCAAGCTTTTATGCGGTTGCTGCACCGCAAAATAATCCACCCAGTTACCAAAAAAATCTTGCCGTTGGGTTTGCAGGGTGGGCGTGGGTTCTATCGCTATGTGGTTGTTTTTACAGATTTGCATGGACGTGTTGCGCGGACGCAGACAAGCCAAGTTGTGACATAAACCCACATGATCTTGGTAGTTGTAGTGCGTAGTATGGGTGATGCGATAAATCATGCTTCAACCTCGGCGTTTTCACTGTCGTAGGGCACCAATTGGCGCGGCGTGTCTGTGTGGCTGAAGTAGCTGTTGGTTAAGGCGTCGGAAATTGCCGGTAGCAGGCGGTCTAGGCGCACCAGCAATTGATCGAGCTTGGCGCGAAATTGCGTGTTTTCGTCCGCTTCGGCAAGTGCCTGGGGATCGGCGAGGCGCACCTGGGTTAAGGCTTCCAACAGTAGACGCTCTTCTTGGCTCTTGTAGGCAAACAGGTTGTCACGCGGCAGGTTGGTGATGTAATGCTGTAAACGCTCCAGTTGAAAACTCAAAGCACGCGGGTTGGTTTCGTCTTGCAGCAATAAATCCAACACCGGCGTGATGCTGATTTGGGAGCGATAACGGCTGCGGTAAGTCATGAGGCTGTCGCAAATCAGCAGTAATTGCTCTAATAACAGGGATTCGTAAGGCAATTGCTGACACAGGGTGGCGCGTAGCAGGTGCGTGGTCAATTGTGCTCGCTCCAAACGCCGCCCGACGATGAGGAATTTCCAGCCCTGCCCCTGTGTCATGTTTTCTTGGCTTAAACCGTTGAAGGCGGCAAATACGGTCACGAGCGTGTTGAGCGTGTCCAAGGCGGGATAAAGGATATCGGTGCTGGTGTCGGTAAAAAAGGAATGCAAGCCGGAGAATTTTGCCTGCCGCTGCGATAAGTCGGCGAGGTTGTCTTCTACCTCGTTGAACACGCGCCAGATGTCGGGTGAGAGGCGTTCGCGCACTGCCCGCGCTGCAAATAGCAAACCGTTTAAGTTGTACGCCAAGCTGCCAGGGCGTTTGGCATCAAGAAACACTGACATGAGTTCAGCTTCGGGGGCTTGCAGGCGCTCTGGACTGCCATCGCCAATAAAACCCGGATAGGTTTCAGTCAGCGCCGTGACAGCGCGTAGCAGGCTGTAGAGGCTGTTGGCGGTGTGCTCTAGTTCTTCGGGGGGTTCGGTCAGATAACGCAGCAAAGCGCGTAGCAAGCGCGTGATGCCTTCGCCGCGTTCGGCGTAGCGCCCTAGCCAGAACAGGTTTTCTGCGACACGACTGGGTAATTCGCCACGTCCAATGGAGAAATTGGAAGGCATGTCATTGGCAGGCAGTAAAGTGGCGCGATTTTCCGGTTCAGATGCCAGTATCCAGGTATCTTTGGTCAAACCGCCATCTTGTTCGGAAATCACCGGTTGCTCGCTGGAAGGCGCAACTCTGGTCAGTCCACCCGGCATGACCTGTACATCCGAATCGGCATAGAGCGCAAAAGTGCGCAATACCAATTGCCGCGCTTCCAGGCGGTTTTCTACAAACACGGGCGCTAATGAACGCTTCGCTTGTTCTTGCCCGACATAGAGTTCTGGGCGGCTCAAAATACGCTGGCGTAAGGTTTCTTTTTCAATCGCATTGAGCGTCCAGCCACGAATCGCTGATTCACCGGACATGGGCGTGACGGTTTTAATCAACAGCTTATCCAGATTTGCCAGCACATGTTCACATTCTTTGCGCTGCCCACACCAGAGCGTTGGCGGCGAAAGCAAACGTAATTCTTCGCCGAGAAAATGTTTTGCTAACGCGGGCATGAATTGCAATAAGCCGCGATTTTCTAAGACACCACTACTCGGTGGATTAATCAGAGTAACTTGCCGCAAACGCACTGCCTGTAGCAACCCAGATACGCCGTAAGCTGAAGTAGGATCAAGCTCTAGTGGATCGCTTAAGTGTCCTGGCATACAGCTAAAAATCACATCTACCGGTTGCAAACCATCTAAGGTTTTGAGCCACACGCGCCCGTCACGCACAGTCAAATCCGCCCCTTGTACTAGGGTGTAACCTAAATATTTAGCCAGGTAGGCGTGTTCAAAATAATTCGGCGTACCAGCGCCGCGTGTGAGCATGACAATGCGTGCGTCATCATGCCGCCGCCAGGATAGATGTTGCAAACTCTGCCGCAGGCTGCGGAAAAACAGCGCGAGACGATGCACCTGAGTGTCCCGAAACAGGCTCGGCAACACTCTCGATAACACAATGCGATTTTCCAGCGCGTAACCCGCACCAGGTGGGGCTTGCGTGCGATCCCCCACGACGTAAAAATCCCCATTGGGCGCGCGGGTTAAATCCGCCGCATAAAAATGCAAATGCTGTCCGCCCGGCGCGGGCACACTGACACAGGCACGTTGAAAACCGGCGTGAGCATAAATCAGCTCTGGCGGCAGGAGATTTTTACGAAACACCTCGCCGCGACCGTAAATATCCTTCAACAGCAGATTGAGCAATTCCACGCGCTGCGCAATACCGCGCTCAATGTTGAGCCAATCGCTGCTCGACATTAGCAAAGGAATGGTATCTAGCTGCCAGGGACGCTCCGCCTCATCACCACCAGTGCTGTAAGTCACGCCGCTTTCACGCAACAAACGGCGGCTTTCGCGCTGGCGATTTTGCAACTCCGCCCAGCCCATGCGTTGCAGAGCGTCTAGTAGATGTTGCCAATGCGGGCGCGTTTGCCCCGGTTCGCTACACATTTCGTCAAAATGCACGCGCTGACAGGGATAATCGCTGAGGTTCCAAACAGGCACTGTACTTGCCGGAATAGTGGGCATAATTTTAGGCTCGCGGCTTTTAGGGGTTATCAGTGACACGCATTGTAGGAATTTTTATTGAACACTGACAAGCACCTTGGCTTGAGCGCCTCAGAAAAATCGCCGTGCATCTTCCACATCATCGTCTGCATCCTCATTTTCTCCTGTCATGACAGTCGCCTGATATTCAAGGTGCTGCATGATAGCTTGGCAAAGCGCCCGACAACCCGCACCAGAAATAGCTGAAACTTCAAAGATTTCGCCCTGCCAATCCAAGCTTTCAGTCACTTGCGCAATGCGCTCATCCACTTCTTCAGGCAACAGCAAATCGGTTTTATTAAACACCAACCAACGTTCACGCTGCGCCAGGTCTTCACTGTATTTCTCTAGCTCCAACAGCAGCTTACGCGCCTCATCAGCAATATCAACAGCAGGATCAAGCGGCGCAATATCAATCAAATGCAACAGCAAGTGAGTACGCGATAAATGCTTGAGAAAACGTATGCCCAGTCCCGCGCCATCTGCCGCCCCCTCAATTAAACCCGGAATATCCGCCATCACAAAACTGCGATGATCCTCCACTTTAACCACGCCCAAACTGGGATACAGAGTCGTAAAGGGATAATCAGCCACCTTAGGTCTAGCAGCAGACACCGCACGAATCAAGGTAGATTTCCCCGCATTGGGATAGCCCAACAAACCCACATCCGCCAACACCTGTAATTCCAACTTCAGACGCCGCGCCTCTCCCGGCGAACCTAAGCTAATGCGACGCGGCGCTCGGTTAATACTGCTTCTAAAACGTATATTACCCAAACCATGAAAACCGCCCTGCGCGACTAACAGCTTTTGTCCCGCCTCCACCAAATCGCCCAAACACTCTTCCGTTTCCACATCAAACACCAGCGTCCCCACTGGCACAGAGACACAAATGTCTTCGCCGCTTTTGCCGGTGCGCTGATTGCCCATGCCCGACTGCCCGCTAGGTGCTCGGAACATCCGCTTGTAGCGGAAGTCCACCAAAGTATTCAAGGCAGTATCAGCTTGCAAATAAATGCTGCCGCCATCACCCCCATCGCCGCCGTCAGGTCCACCAAAAGGAATAAATTTTTCACGTCTAAAACTCAGACAACCATCGCCGCCCTTGCCCGCCGCCACATCAATATAAGCTTCATCAACAAATTTCATACAGGTTCTCTTAATCTTCGCCGGTTTTGTAAAACGCAGCACAGCCCCTATCGGCACTTGCTATAGAGCGGTCAATTTATCATGAGAATCCGCTTGTTGCACAACCCAGCCAAAAAATATTCCACTGATAATAAGGATTAAGTTAAGAAACGAAGCCAAGTCGGGCAGGGTTTGCGCCGCGTTTTTTGCGGCGCGAACAGAGGAAACTTCGATAAGTAGCTACATTTTTTGCTTCCAAAATTACTCGCTGTCTTCTTCTGGTTTGTAGAGTGCAACTATTTGCTGTTGTATTTGCACAGGCACCGGTTCGTAATGGCTAAATTCCATGGTGAAAAAGCCATGCCCACTGGTGGCTGATTTCAATTCAATTGGATAATTCACCAACTCCGCCAGCGGCACTTCGGCTTGAATACTGAGCATTCGTCCCTGCATTTCATTGCCCATAATACGTCCGCGTTTGTTATTTAAGTGGCTGGTAATAGCACCTATCGTATTTTCTGGCACTGTGATTTCTGCTTGTACAATAGGTTCTAAAACCAAAGGTTTAGCTTGGGTAACCGCATCCATAAAAGCCTTTTTGCCCGCAGTGACAAAAGCAATTTCTTTAGAATCCACCGTATGGTATTTGCCATCAAATAAAGTCACTTTCAGGTCTTCTAACGGGTAACCCGCAATAACCCCGCCGTCCATGGCTTGACGCACACCTTTTTCAACGGCGGGAATGAATTGCCCCGGAATTGCGCCACCCGTCACCGCATTTACAAATTCAAACCCAGCACCTCGCGCTAAGGGTTCAACTTTCAAAAAGACTTCTCCAAATTGCCCGGCACCGCCGGTTTGTTTTTTATGCCGGTAATGTCCTTCTGCCGCCTGACTAATAGTTTCTCGATAAGGAATTTTCGGGAGTTGAGTATCCACTTCAACATTAAACACCTGCGCCATTTTTTCTAATGCAACACGCAAATGTAATTCGCCTAAACCGCGTAAGACGGTTTCATTCAAACTGGCATGGTATTCCAATTTCAAACAAGGGTCTTCATCTACCAATTTATGCAAAGCAGTATTAATCTTTTGTTCATCGCCTTGGCGCTTTGGACGAATGGCTAATCCATACATGGGGCGCGGAAAAATCAGGGGTTTTAAATGCAAATAATCTTCGTCATGTGAATCATGTAGCACTGCATCAAAATGCAGGCTATCTACTTTTGCCACTGCACAGATGTCGCCTGGAATGCCGCGTGACATTTCCACTTGTTCTTTGCCATGTAGCTTAAACAAATGATTGACCTTGAAGGGTTTACGTCCATCCCCAACAAACAATTGGCTGTCTTTAGTGATAGTACCCTGATGAATGCGAAACAAACCGAGCTTACCCATGAAAGGATCGGAGGAAACTTTGAAAACATGAGCAATGACGTGATCTTTAGGATTGGCATGAGCAAAAAAGGGTGCAGCATGACTGCCTTCACCGCGTAGGAAAGGACGCGGATTACCTTCTAATGGATTGGGCAGCAAGCGAGTAAATACCTCTAGTAATTCGGCAATACCTGCACCGGTTTTACCAGATACAAAACAGATTGGAATTAAATGCCCTTCACGCAAGGCTTTTTCAAAAGGATTGTGTAATTGTTCTGGGGTGAGTTCTTGTCCTTGTTCTAAGTAAACAGACATGAGCTCTTCATCTACTTCAACCACTTGATCAATGAGCTGTGTGTGGGCTTCTGCCACGGAAGAAAAATCTGCTTCACCTTCAGGATTAAAAAAGCAATCTACGACTTGAGTACCGTTGTGGGCGGGTAAGTTGAGTGGCAAGCACTCAGAGCCAATAGTTTCTTTCAGTTGTTCTAGTAAGCCGGGGAGATTTAATTCGGCTTGGTCAATTTTATTAATGATAATCAGACGGCATAGCTTGCGTTCAGTCGCATATTCCAATAGGCGGCGGCTGACTAGTTCAATGCCTGCCGCTGCATCTAACACCACTGCAACTGTTTCTACGGCGGGAAAGACGCTCATTGCCAATCCCATAAAATCTGGCATACCGGGTGTATCAATCACATTTAAATGCTTGCCTTCATAATCTAGGCTGGCAATGGCGGCAGATAAAGAATGGCCGTGTTCTTTTTCTTGGGGTAAAAAGTCGCTGACCATGCTGCCTTTTTCCAAATTACCCAGTTCTTTAATGGCGCCTGCTTGCAATAACAGACGTTCTATTAAAGTGGTTTTACCTGCGTTGTTTTGTCCAACCAAGGCGATATTTTTAATCTCTTGTGTGCTGTAATGCGGCATGTATAGACTCCAGTTTTAGTAACACAGATTCCAAGTAGATATTTTATTACTGGAATTTGTATAGGTTGTTGTGGTTGTAGGGGATGCTATTTTGTTGAAACTGCGATTGAGCAAAACATCAGAGTGGTGTGAGCAAAGCGGGTTGTCCATCTAAATAGGCTTGATTGCCGCGTAATTCTAAACGCCCTTGTGCCAGTGCTCGCAATACTTTGGGATAAAGCTGATGTTCTTGTTCTAATACCCGCGCTGCCAACTGTTTTGCGTCGTCGTCGGGCAACACGGGGACAATGGCTTGCGCAATCAAGGGACCCGAATCTAGGGCTTCTGTGACAAAGTGTACGCTGGCGCCGTGTTGCGTAACGCCAGCCGCCAACGCCCGCTCGTGGGTATGTAAGCCTTTAAATTCTGGCAATAATGAGGGATGTATGTTGAGTAGACGCCCGTGTAAGTGTTGCACAAAGAGCGGGCTTAAAATCCGCATAAAACCCGCCAGTGCTACAAAATCTGCTTGGTAAGCAGTGATGATTTGCAGTAGTTCTCGATCAAAGGATTCACGGTCTGGAAAGTTTTGATGTTCTAGCACTGTTGCGGCTATTCCGGCGGCTTGAGCAATGGCTAAGCCAGCGGCTTGTGCTTGATTGCTGAGAACTAAACAAATTTGATAAGGACAGTCTGGCTGGAGGCTGTCTGCTAGAATTGCTTGCATATTGCTACCGCGTCCAGAAATGAAGAGGGCGATAGAGGGTTTGTTGTTATTCATTGTGGGTTTTAGGGGTGGTTTTTATTTGGTATTGAGGCGGGCGACATTGAGAAGATCGGTATAGGATTTTGCTGAATTGTATTCCACTTCATACTGGTCTTTGATGTAGGTTTTGAGCGCATCGCTGCTGATTTCTTCATGCTGGCGAATATAAGCAATAATTGCTTCACGTTCTGGTGCTGAAAGATAGCCTTTTGAACCTCGGTAACCGAGTTTTAAGCCGGCCACGCCACGTTCAAAATAAATAGGTTTCCATTTATCAATGAATTGCAGGCTAATATTTAATAAATCTGCAATTTCTGCGCGGCTGTAGCCTTTAATTGACATGCGCACTGCCAGTGCTCTTTTAATTTCTAAAGGCTTGCCAGTTTCTATGAGGGTTAATAAATCTTCTTGGCTATTCATGGGAAAGACTCGCGGGTAAAGTGCCTTAAAAAAACAATATTATAGCGGAATTTCATTGTTTACACACGGAGGCAATGCCTTAATCGAGTTTAAAATCGAGTTTAAATGCGCATTTCTACCCTATAACCCAGGTATTGTTTAAAGCATTAGTGAGGGAGAGGCGGCGGTTGGGATTTTAATTTGCTGCGCCGAAAGTCGGTGAAATAATGCGGGCGGTGTTTGACTTCGTGATAAATATGTGCGACGTATAACCCTAACATGCCTAAGCCTAACATCAAAAAGCCGCCGATTAATAGGAGCAAGAGGATGACGGTGGTAAAGCCGCTGACGGCGGTGCCGGTAAATTTGTCGTAGAGTGCGATGCCGCCGATTAGGCTGCTGAGTCCGATAAAGGCGACGCCTAGCACAGTCATAATGTGCAAGGGCGCGGTTGAAAAGCTGGTGATGGCATTGATGGAGAGCTTGGCTAATTGCCACACAGACCAACTGGATTGCCCGTATTGGCGTGGCGGTACGGCAAAGGGAATTTGGGCGCTGGAGAACCCCATCCAGCCGATCAGTCCGCGAAAAAACCGTGCGCGTTCAGGCATAGCAACATAGGCTTCCGCCACCTTTCTATCTAAGAGCTTGAAATCTGAATGGTTTTTTAGGTCAATGCGGGATAGGTAGTAAAATAGGGCGTAAAAACTGTTGGCAAATAAGTTAGACAGGGTGTTGTTGCCGCGGTGCTGTTTGTAGGCTTCAACGACTTCTACCTGTGCTTCCCACAGCGCCAGCATTTGCGGCAGAAGCTGCGGCGGGTGTTGTAAGTCGCTGTCCATTAAGATCACGGCGTTGCAGTCTGGCAATCGCACTGCTTCTTGTAAACCTGCCAACAGGGCGGCTTCTTTGCCAAAATTGCGCGTCAGGCAGAGTAATTCCAGGCTATCATGCTGGGCGCATAAGGCGCTGATGGTTTCTGCTGTGTGGTCTTGTGAACCATCATCTACCAGTAGAACGCGCCAGCGGTAATTGGCTAAAGCATCAAGCTGTTGCAGCACTATGCCAAGATGATGTGCAATGCCTTGCGCTTCGTTAAAAGTGGGAATCACGAGGGTAATGGATTTTTGCAGCATGGGGCTTACAATAACCTGCTGTTGAATGGGTTGAGAATATCCCTCAAGCGCCTAAAAAATCGCCGGAAAAGCGAGCGTGACCCTGTTAAAACAGTAGCGTATTGGATAAACGACTAGGATTATTTATGCAGTCAGAAAATATGCGCGATGCAAAACGTCAGTATTTGTTTAACTATCCAAAAATAACCCAAGCGGAAAACGGACTTTGGTTAGGCTATGTAGGGGATTTATCTACTCAAGGTATGCTGTTGATCTCGCAGCACATGTTAGCTGTGGAGAGCACACACCAGGTAGTGCTGCATGTGCCTAAAAATCTACAACTGGCACAGGCTACGCTAAAATTGCAGTTTCAGGTGCGCTGGGTTAAACCCCATGTAGCGCACGGACAATGGTGCATGGGTTGCGAGTTTAGCGAGATAAGTGCAGAACAACAAGCGATGCTGTGGCAAATTGCCACAGAAACGGGTTTTGAAGAAAATTTTGGAATGCAGCGGATAGCGGATAACTTAAGTACCTCATAGCGCGGGCTTAAACAGGAGATTAAAGCATGTTAGTGCTGGTTTTTTATTTGGGCGAGGTGATGTACGTCATCAAGCATCACCATATCCGAGAAATTTCTCCAATGGTGAAACTCAAGCAAATTCCTCAAGCACCTGGCTATTTTGCGGGTTTTTTTAATTACCGTGACACGCTCGTGCCGGTGGTGGATTTGCGCCAATTGTTGCACGGTGATCCCTGTCATCGGCGGCTCAGTACGCGCATCATTTTAGTAGATTACCAATTACCCAATCAGACTCAGCAAACGCTGGGATTGATCGCCGAGCGGGTGACAGAAACCTTGCGCCGCACTCCAGAGGACTTTGTTACCAGCCCGCTGTTGCTCCATGAAACCCGTTATCTGGATGAGGTGATTATGGAAAATAATCAGGTTATTCAATGTATTAATCTTGAATGCCTGGCACACCATCTGCACTGGATGCGCCTTCCTCAGCCTGAAAAAGACGCTCGTGCCAGTTACGCCCGTTGAAACCTTTTTGCAACAAGCCATAGGACTCGACAGCGCCAGTATCGGCGTAGAAGCTTTGCAACATCTACAGAATGCGCGGCTGCACAGCACAGGCTTAGATGCCAGCGACTATGCGGGTTTTCTGCATAAATCGCCCGAAGAGCAGGCGCAACTGATTGAATCTGTTGTAGTCACAGAAACCTGGTTTTTCCGCAATCACTTAAGCTTCGATTTTATTGCCGAGTGGTTGCAACAGCCATCCCGCCGCAGCCAAAACCTACGTTTACTTAGCCTGCCTTGCGCTACAGGTGAAGAAGCCTATTCCTTGGTGATGACGCTCTTAAACCAGGGTTTTAGCCCAGCACAATTGTCTTTGGATGCTGTAGATATCAGCGTTCAAGCCTTGCGCGTTGCACAACAAGGCAGCTATCGCAGTAGTGCCTTTCGCGGCGAACCGGGGCGACAAGCGCAGCAAAACTTTTTTCACCTGGTGGAGCAGCGCACCGCGCTCAACACTGAAGTGCTGTATCAGGTCAAGCCCGCTGTGCAAGCCTGCATTCACTGGCAGCAGGGGAATATTTTGGATGCGCATTTATTTCCGCACAGTGCCTTATTTGATGTGATTTTTTGTCGCAATCTATTGATTTATTTAACTAAAAAAGCCAGCGCCCAAGCCATTAACAACCTCATGCGCTGGCTTAAGCCCACCGGTTTATTGTGCGTCGGTCACGCAGAACGCAGCCTAGTGTCTCAAGCCGGTTTTGTGCAGGTCACGCGACCAGGCATATTTGTCTGTCAGCATCCACATGCCGCTGGCAATGAAGCGGCTGTGCGTACGGCCAGTAAAGTACCAAAACTCGCCGTCCGCAGTCCGTTGCGTCCATCGCCCAATTTAACCGCCTTTCAGCCCAATCCGGCGGCGACCGCTGCTGTTATGCCGTCAGAGGTTGAAGCCTCCTTGTCGGCAATGCAGCATTTGGAACAAGCGCAAAAACTGGCAGATCAGGGGGCGCTACATGTGGCTTTGCAGCACTGTCAAGCTTTTTTGCAGCAACAGCCAGAAATTGCTGAAGGGCATTTTCTCTGCGCTTTGATTTATCAAGCGCGGCATGATGAACCACAGGCGGAGCGTTATTTTCAACAAACCCTGTATTTGCAGCCTAACCATGAGGAGGCGTTGCGCCATCTCATGATGCTGTTGCAACGTCAGGGGCGCACCGCGCAAGCGACTTCACTGCAACAACGCTTGCAACGCTTACGCAGCCTTGCGCGGCAATCACCTTAACCCCCAGAGTTTTTTATGACAACTACTCTCCCTACTGAAGCCGTCGAAAATTGCTGGAAAACTATTGGCGTTTGGCGTAGCAGCGGGGCTGTAGTGCCCTGCGAGAAACTTGCAGAAGTCATTCATTGCCGTAATTGTGAGGTGTTTACCCGGGTTGGACGCTCTCTTTTAGAGCGCGACTTGCCCGAAGAATACATGGAAGAATGGACGAGCATTCTTGCCTGTAAAAAATCCGATGAGTTAATAGGCACGCTCTCTATGCTGTTGTTTCGTATTGAAAAAGAATGGTTAGCACTGCCTTCGTTGCTGTTTGCCGAAGTGGTTGAACCGGCAAAAATCCACAGTTTGCCGCACCGCCCGAATCCGGTTTTACAAGGACTGGTCAATGTGCATGGCGAAGTGCAGTTGTGCGTTTCGCTTCGCGCTTTGTTGGGCATTGAAAACTCGCAAACGGACACTAACCCATTGAATCATCGGCGTATGTTGGTGATGGGAAAAGCCAATGAGCGTTGGGTTTTTAGCGTGGACGAAATTCACGGCATTCATCGTTTGCATCCAAGCCGCATTCAGCCGCCGCCCATTTCTGCACAAAAAACCGGTGCGGGTTTCAGTCGTGGTATTTTTACTTGGGAAAAGCGACAGGTGGCGGTGCTGGATGATGAACTCGTGTTGCGTCAACTCAGTAGGAGCGTACAGTGAATCAAGCAGCGTCACCAAGCACCTCCATGCTCGCTCCCGCCATGTTGGAATTGTTTTGCCAGGATGTGCGTCATCACGCCACGCAAATCGGTGATAGCCTGCATTTGCCCAACGCGCCGCAGGTGTGGGAAACCGCTCGCCAAAGCGCACACGCCATTTGGGGGAGTGCACGCTTGCTAGAATTGGCAGAGGTTGCCGAGCTGCTGCGCGTGATACGGGATAATTTTCATATCTCCAAGGGCTTAGAGGAAATGCGTAAAGACCAACTGCACCAGGCTATTGAATGGTTGCTGGAATTAGCAGAAGTCCCCGCAAGCGAATTTGAACACTGGTTGTCACAACAAAAATCTAAGCTCCAGGCACTCTTTACGGCGCTGAACGCGCCCAAATCGCCCGCAACAGCAGCGCAAATTCCCACCGTCCAACCACCCAAAGCGCCTGCTACCCCAGCCATTGCGCTTCCCTCTCCCGCTGCCAGTAACATCGCGCCTGTGGATTTAACCCAAATTGACACTGGCTTGTTGGATTTGTTTTTAACCGAAGTGGATACCCATGTTGAAACCTTAAACGAAGGGCTGCTGATTCTGGAAAATCGCCCGCAAGCCAAAGAGCAACTCGAAGCCCTGATGCGCAGTGCGCACTCCATCAAAGGCGGGGCGCGGGTGGTGGGGCTGCATAGCCTGGTGGGATTGGCGCACCATATGGAAGATTGCTTCGTGGCGGCGCAAAAAAACCAGTTGCATCTGGATTCGGCAAAAATTGACCTTTTGTTGCAAGGCTGTGATTTGCTCAATCGCAGCGCAGAAGCAGCGCGAGCGCAGGACGGTTTGGCGCTGGCGCTGCTGCAAGCGCAAATGAACGTGCTGGAACAGCAGTTACAATCGCTCGCTACCAGCCGCGCCGCCGCCGTTGTAGAACAGCCGCGTGTTCCACAACCTGAGGCGCCCGCGCCTACTACCGCTGCCGCGCTGCCAGTCAAAACCACGCCGCCCCCGCCGCCTGAGGACGTGATTTACACCCGTCCACGCCCAGAGCCGCCCGCACACGAAACGCCAAAAAACACACAGGTTATTGAATTAGCTGCATTAAATTCACAAACGCCAGTCTCAGACAAAGATCGCATCGTGCGCGTCAGTGCGGGCAAAATCGAGCGTCTGATGGGATTAACTGGCGAAGTCACGGTCAGCGCCCGCTGGTTGCCGCCTTTTTCCAGTTCGTTACTCAAACTCAAGCGGGCACATATGGAAATTTCGAGCTTGCTGGAACGCCTGCAAGACAAACTGAAACAAAGCGAAGCAGATACGCTGCTGATTAAAGAACTGCTGAAAATCCGCGAAAAGAACAAAAATGCCGCTAATTATTTAGCAGATCGCTTAACTCAGCTCGAAGTCTTCACCAGCACCCTTTCTACGCACTCCGACCGCTTGTATCGGGAAATGATCGGCGTGCGAATGCGCCCCTTTGCCGACGGCGTGAAAGGGCTGCCGCGTTTGGTGCGGGATTTAGCGCGACAGCTCAACAAAAAAGTACAGTTTGAAATACTCGGCAAAAATACCGAAGTGGATCAAGACATTCTGGAAAAACTTGACGCACCGCTGAACCATTTGCTGCGCAATGCGCTAGATCACGGCATAGAAACGCCCGCCGAGCGCCTGGCGGCGGGTAAACCCGAAACCGGACAATTGCGCCTGGAAGCTGTGCATCGCTCTGGGATGCTGATGATTTCCCTCTGCGACGACGGACGCGGCATTGACCTGGCACAGTTACGCGACAAGGTACGTCGTAAAGGCTTGGTTAGCGAAGAATTAATCGAGCAATTGAGCGAAGCGGAATTGTTGGAATTTCTGTTTTTGCCCGGTTTTTCCACCAGCACCCAGGTGACAGAAATTTCTGGGCGCGGCGTGGGGCTGGATGTGGTACACAGCATGGTTCACGAAGTCGGCGGCTTGGTACGCGCCGAATCTCAGCTTAATAAAGGCTTGAGTTTTCACCTGGAATTACCCCTCACGCTATCGGTCATCCGCACTTTTTTGGTGGACATCGCCGGCGAACCCTATGCGTTTCCTTTGGCGCGTTTAGATCGCTGTTTACTCTTGTCACCTAATGACATCCAAGTCATTGAAGAACGTCAATATTTTCGCTTTAGCGGAAACAATATCGCGCTGGTCAACATTCACGATGTGCTGGAACTCGATTCCTCCCCGCCAGTCAAAGAAGACATCAGCCTGGTGGTGGTCAGTGATCGCTTCAACGCCTACGGGTTGGTGGTGGATAAATTCCTCGGCGAATATGATCTGGTAGTGCGTCCGCTGGATGCGCGGCTGGGTAAAGTACCGGACATCAACGCAGTGGCGGTGATGCTTGACGGCTCTCCGGTGCTGATTTTCGACGTGGAAGACCTGGTGCATTCAATTGATAAATTGCTTGGTAGTCGGCGCTTGCGCAAAATTACCCGCCCGCAAGATGCCCAAAAACCGCTGCGCAAGCGTATTTTAGTGGCGGATGATTCCATTACCATCCGCGAAATGGAACGCAAACTCCTCGAACACCAAGGCTATCAAGTCGAGGTTGCGGTAGATGGCGTGGATGCTTGGAACGCTCTGCGCGGCGGCGACTACGACCTGCTGGTTTCCGATATTGACATGCCGCGCATGGATGGCATTAGCCTCATTGCGCGTCTGCGCGAACACGAGACGTTCAAACACTTGCCCGTCGTGGTCGTGTCCTATAAAGACAGTGAAGAACATCGTTTGCAAGGCATGAACGCTGGCGCAAACTATTATTTAACTAAAAGCAGCTTTGAAGACGACTCCTTTGTGCAAGCGGTGATTGATCTCATCGGACAGGCTTGCTAAAAAAACACAGCTGCATTTGCAGTGACAAAGGTTTAAGGCTTCCGTTAAGCTTGTCGCTTTTTGTCGTAAACAAGAAAAACCTCACGCAAAAACCAGCGCGACAAAATCACCCGGTTTCTGCATCGTGCCACCATAATTACTCGCAGGGGGATACCCATATGGGATTGTTTGACAAGATTAAAGATTTCATTGATCAGCGGCGCGGTTATGAACAAGACGCCGACTATGAAGACGAAGAAGACGGCGGAGAAAGCCAAGAAGTCGGGGGCGTCACGCCCGAAGATGTGGATGATCCACCGCGCTATGTTTTCCTGAAAGCCTTGCACGCCGCAAGCTTAGGTGATGTAGCCACCATCCGCGATTACCTCAACTTTAATCCCGCTTATGCACAGTGCCACGACTGGGATGACAATACCTTGTTGCACCGTGCGGCTGAATATGCACAAGCAGAAATCGTTGAACTCTTGTTGCAGCATCAGGCTGATCCGAATCGTCTGTATAAAGATCATCCGCCGCTCCATTGCAGTATCGGCACTACGCCCGCTTGGGTAAAAACCAAAAAGCCCAGCATGAGCTACGCACAACATCAGCAAGCACGTTTGAATACCATGGCTGCTTTATTGAAACAGGGCGCGAATCTCAATGCTGTCAATGATAAAGGCGAAAATCCGCTGCATTTTGCCGTGCGCCTTGGACATGGCGAATTAGCCGCCTTTATGCTCAAGCAAGGTGCAGATGTGAATGCTCGCACTCAAGTAGAAGGGGCGCCGGATTCGCCTTTTAATGGGCGCACCCCTTTGTTACAAGTAGCACGGTATACAAAAAATAAAAAACTCATGCAGTTTCTTTTAGAACAGGGGGCAGACCCCAATGCGCAAGATCAAACCCCTGGTTATACGACTTTGCACTATCTGGCTGCCTCACCTTTGCAAGAAGACATAGAAAAAGAAAAAGCCTTAGCAGAACTCGCGGTGTTATTACTAAAATACAAAGCCAATCCCAATCTCAAAGCCACGCACAAACAAAATCAAAGCCCGCTGCACTTAGCCGCCGCCAACAATCACGCGCTCTTGACCGAGGCATTGTTAAAAGGCGGAGCGGATGTTAATCAACAAGCCGACAAAGGCATGACCGCCATTGGTATTGCTGCCAAACAAGGGGCGCTGGAAATGGTTGAGTGCTTGCTGAAATATGGCGTGGATATGCAGTCTACACGCGCTTTGTTTTTTGCCGCCATGTGCAAAAAAACCACTGCTATCATGGAGTTACTTATCAGCAAAGGGGCTGACATCAATCAGCCAGACGAGCATCAACTGACGCCGATCTTTTCGGCTATTGCGGCTAATTCCTACGAAAATGTGAAATTTCTAATGGATAAAGGCATAGATACGCGCTTACATCCGCCAGGGCGCACTGTGTTGCAACATGCGTTTGCCAATTGGGGCGCTATTGAAGCCATTCCAGAAGAAAAACGCGATCAGGTTATGGCAGAAAACGCGAAGAACATCATTGAAGCGCTGGGTGGGTTTGATTCGTTAAAGAAGAAAACCCGTCTGTAAGTTTTTTATTCTATGAATGACGTACTGAACACACGCCTACGGCAGTCAAACACATGCTGGATATTCCTAAGAAAAAGAAGATTGGCGAGTTATTGCTGGAAGCGGGCATCATCACCCAAGATCAGCTTAAAATTGCGCTGCTAGAGCAAAAGAAAAATCCTTTACAACTGGGTAAGTTGCTGGTGCATTTGGGCTTTGTCTCAGAAACCGTATTACGGGATTTTTTTAGTAAATCTTATCAACAAGACAGCGTTGATCTCGCCAAAATAGTCCTAGATCACGAAGCAGTGAAAATGGTGCCACAGGCATTAGCCCGCCGCCACACCATGTTGCCCGTCAGCTTTGACGCGGAAACCCTGACCCTCATCGTTGCTTTGGCGGATTTGTTCAATGTGGTGGCGCTGGATCAACTGAATGCTGGACTAGATGCTAACATCCATGTGCATCCGGTGCTTGCCAGTGAGCGAGAAATTCTCGCCGCCTTGGATAATGCTTATGGTTTTGATTTATCGCTTGACGGCATTTTGCACGAGATCGAAACCGGCGAAGTGGATTACCAAAGCGTGGCGGTACAGGATCAATATAGCCAGCCCTTGGTGCGCTTGGTGGATGCCTTGCTCACGGACGCGGTCAAACGCGCTGCGTCCGATATTCACTTTGAGCCGGAACAAGGTTTTTTGCGCATTCGCTACCGCATTGATGGCGTATTGCAACAGGTGCGCAGCCTGCACAAAAACTATTGGTCTGCGATAGCGGTGCGCATTAAAGTCATGTCTGACATGAACATCGCTGAAACCCGCGTGCCGCAAGATGGGCACATTTCCCTTACCCTGTCTGGGCGTCCGATAGATTTCCGTGTCTCCACTCAGCCTACCGTGTACGGTGAAAACATCGTATTGCGTATTTTGGATCGGGAAAAAGGCATTGTGCCGCTGGAAAAGCTGGGTTTGCGCGAAGAAAACCTGCATTTGCTGCATCTGATGATGGCGCGACCCGAAGGCATCATCATGGTGACAGGTCCTACTGGTAGCGGCAAAACCACCACGCTGTACTCGATTTTGAGCCATCTCAACACCGAAGAGCGCAACATCATGACGCTCGAAGACCCAGTGGAATATCAACTGGGTATGGTGCGCCAAACCTCGGTCAACGAGGCAGTGAAACTGGATTTTGCGCACGGGGTGCGCTCAATTTTGCGCCAGGACCCAGACATTATCCTGGTCGGTGAAATACGCGACGAAGAAACCGCAGAAATGGCATTTCGCGCCGCCATGACCGGGCATCAGGTATACACCACGTTACACACCAATTCGGCAATTGGTGCAATCCCGCGCTTGCTGGACATTGATGTGCTGCCAGACATCATGGCAGACAACATCATCGGCATTATCGGGCAGCGGCTGGTGCGCAAATTGTGCCCGCGCTGCAAAGAAAACTATGCACCCAATGACTTGGAAAGAAAGCTCTTAGGCTTAAAAGACGCAGAAAGCGTACAAATCTACCGCGCAGTCGGCTGCAAAGCCTGCAACGAACGCGGTTACAAGGGGCGCATGGCGCTGATGGAAGTATTGCGTATGAATGACCACATAGAAGAGTTGATTGCACACCGTGTCAATGTGCATGAACTCAAGCGCAGCGCCATTGAGCGCGGCTTCGTGCCGCTGGCAGAAGACGGCGTGCGGCGCATCCTAGAAGGCAGCACCAGCTTAGACGAATTATCTCGCGTGGTGGATTTAACCGGACGCTTATGATGCCGCCAAGCGGAAATCTGCGTATCATTACCCGCCCGCCAAGCGGCTAACCTCCAAAACCCTGGCACCCAACATCACTCTAGCCTATTGTGCAATCAACCCGACAATGGCAGCAGTTTTTATGCAAAATCCTTAAGGACAACATTTATGGGCTTCAAGTGCGGTATCGTCGGTCTTCCCAACGTGGGTAAATCCACCCTGTTCAATGCGTTAACTGAAGCAGGCATCCAAGCAGAAAACTATCCCTTTTGCACCATTGATCCCAATGTCGGCGTAGTCGCCATGCCTGATCTACGACTAGATAGGCTGGCAACCATTGTTAAACCGCAAAAAACCATTCCCACCACTATGGAATTTGTAGACATCGCCGGACTGGTGGCGGGCGCTTCAAAAGGCGAAGGTTTAGGCAACAAATTCCTCGCCAATATCCGCGAAACACAAGCCATTGCGCATGTGGTGCGCTGCTTTGACCACGACGACATTATCCATATAGCAGGCAAAGTTGACCCATTGGCAGACATTGAAGTGATTCACACCGAATTGGCGTTGGCAGATTTAGACACAGTAGAACGTGCGCTGCTGCGTGTGGCGAAAAACGCTAAAAGCGGCAACAAAGAGGCTTTAGCGCACAAAGCCCTATTAGAAAAAGTGCTGGTGCGCTTAGATGAAGGCGGCGCGGTGCGCTCTTTAGAACTGAATGACGAAGAGCAAGCCCTGTTGCGCGAATTGCACCTGCTGACCGCCAAACCCACGCTTTATATTGCCAACGTAGCGGAAAATGGCTTTCGCAATAATCCCTATCTGCAACAAGTAGAAACCCTAGCCGCAGTGGAAGGCGCGGCGGTGGTGGCTGTGTGCGCCGCCACTGAAGCCGAATTAGTCGCATTGAATGCGGAAGAAAAAGCCGAATATTTGAAAGACTTAGGACTCGAAGAACCCGGCTTAAATAGAGTCATTCATGCCGGTTATAAATTATTGGGTTTACAAACCTATTTCACCGCCGGCGAAAAAGAAGTGCGGGCTTGGACAGTAAAAATCGGTGCAACCGCTCCACAAGCTGCCGCCGTGATTCACACCGATTTTGAAAAAGGCTTTATCCGTGCCGAAGTCATTGCCTACGCAGACTTCATTCAATACCAAGGCGAATCCGGCGCGAAAGAAGCCGGCAAATGGCGCTTGGAAGGCAAAGAGTACATTGTGCAAGACGGCGACGTAATGCACTTCCGTTTTAACGTCTAAAAGCGCACAAAATGTGGGAGAAGCAGCGCGTATGTCAAAGAAACACACTCTATTTGCAGAAAAATTAGTCGGCAACTCGCCGGCTTTACAGCAACTCATCAATGCTGCGCAACTGGTCGCCGCCGCTGACGTCACTGTGTTGATTTTAGGCGAAAGCAGCACCGGCAAAGAATGCCTCGCCAGCGCCTTACACGCCACAGGGCGCCGCGCCGAGCGCCCCTTCGTGGCACTCAATTGCGCAGCAGTGCCCGAAGAACTATTTGAATCCGAACTCTTTGGACATTGCAAAGGCGCCTTCACCAGCGCCGTGCAAGAACGCCAGGGCTACATTGAAAAAGCCAACGGCGGCGTATTGTTTTTAGACGAAATCGGCGAATTATCCCTAGCGGCGCAAGCCAAGTTGCCACGCTTTCTGTAAACTCATAGTTATCAAAGAGTTGGAGAAGTCAACCCGCGCCAAGTAGATGTCCAAGTGCTGGCAGCCACCAACCGCGATCTCTATACCGCCGCCGAAGCCGGTACTTTTCGCTGGGACTTGTTTTACCGCCTCAACGTCGTGCCCCTGCATTTGCCGCCGTTGCGCGAACGTCAAGGCGACGTGGTGCTCCTGCTACAGCACTTCAACAAGCTGCTGGCGCAACAACATCAATTACCCATGCCCAAATACAGCCGCGCCGCCCTCAAAGCCTTAGCCGCCTACGCCTGGCACGGCAACGTGCGCGAACTGCGCAACTTTTGCGAACGCATGTTGATTTTGTGCGGTGGACGGGAGATTGACCTAGAAAATTTACCGCCAGAAATGCGTGGCGCACGCCACAAACCGGCAAGCCAGGAAGGTTTTCGCCTACCCACAGGTGGCATAGATTTTTATAGTTTGGAAGCGGATTTGTTGCAGCAAGCCTTAGAACAAGCCCAAGGCAACCGTAGCCAAGCTGCCCGCCTACCGGGTTTAAGCCGCGATACTTTTTTGTATCGGCTGCAAAAATTCAGCAAAAACTGACAAAAGAACCCACATGGCAAGAGGTGAAGTGGATTAAGCGCAGCGTATCCGCCTGATCTCAAGCGCCTGCGCCAGTGCCGCTACTTGCAGCGTCTCTTGATAGGGCAGGCAACCCAGCAGCGGCATCGGTAGGCGCTGGCGCAAAGTTGCCAACAGCTGCTCACCCACAACCACTTCAGCAGCAAGCGGATTAGCTATCCAGCCTACACAGGCACAGCCATCAGCCGCCATCACTTCAGCCGTTAAAAGTGCATGATTAAGACAGCCTAAGCGCAGCCCAACCACCAAAATCACTTGTGCTTTTAAGCACTTAACCAGGTCTACCAAACTGCTGGAAGCACTCAAAGGCACGCGCCAACCGCCCACGCCTTCAATTACCAACCCATCAGCCTGCATTTGCAGCGCCTGCGCAGCCGCTCGAATCACTGGTAAATCAATGGGTAAGCCGCTTTGCACTGCCGCAATATGGGGTGCGATGGGCGGCGCAAAAGCGTAAGGATTCACCAGCGCATAAGGCGCAGCAAAGCTGGCTTGTTGTTGAATCAGCAGGGCATCTGGGTTGCGCAAGCCTTGCGGCGTCATCGCGCACCCGCTGGCAATAGGTTTCATACCCGCAACACGCTGCCCGCTGTTTTGTAGTGCTTGCATCAGCGCCAGCGTTGCCCAAGTTTTACCAATGCCGGTGTCTGTGCCCGTGATAAAAAAGGGAAAATCTGATATAGAATTCATTGACTTCAATTCAATTCTTGGAATAGCAGTGGCGAACGCTTGGCTTGATTTTCTGTTCCCTGAGCTTGTCGAAGGGGACTGAGCCTGCCATCCGCTCCCTGAGCTTGTCGAAGGGAGTTGAGCTTGTCATCCGTTCCCTGAGCTTGTCGAAGGGAACTGAGCTTGTCATCCGTTCCCTGAGCTTGTCGAAGGGGACTGAGCCTGTCATCCGTTCCCTGAGCTTGTCGAAGGGAACTGAGCCTGTCATCCGTTCCCTGAGCTTGTCGAAGGGAACTGAGCCTGTCATCCGTTCCCTGAGCTTGTCGAAGGGAACTGAGCACCTCAGGCAATAAAAAACCCTGTTAGATTAAACAATCGCTCAGGGTTTTTTAGTGCAAAACTACAACTGATGTATTTTAAGCACTCAGCGCACGGCTGCTAATTTCGTACACATCTTTCGATAAATTGCTTTGTGCCAGAATGCGTTGTAACTGCTTTTTCATGAGCGCCTGGCGTTTGTGATCGTAACGCTTCCAAGCGTTAAAACCCGCTACGAGCCGCGCTGCAATCTGTGGATTGCGCGGGTCAAGTGCCAGCACCTTGTCTGCCAGAAACTCATAGCCGCGTCCATCAACTGCATGAAAATTCAGTATATTTTGTGAAAAAGTGCGAATCAGCGCATACACACGATTAGGATTAGTCAGGGTAAAATCCGCGTGTTGCGCCAATGCCAACACCTTATCCAAAGTTCCCTCAACTTGCGCTTTTGCCTGCACCGCAAACCACTTATCCATTACCAGCAGATCGCTATGCCATTGTTCATAAAAGGCTTTTAACGCCTGTTCCCGCGCCGTGCCAGGGATTTCTACCAAGCATTCCAAGGCGGCTTGTGCGTCTGTCATATTGTTTGATTGCGCCAATTGCTGCTGTGCCAAATCGGTGGCTTCGCCGGTTGCACACAGGTATTTCAGCGCACAATTTTTTAGGCGGCGTTTGGCGATAGCGTCCTTATCCTTGCGATATTCGCCCATTTCGTGATTTTTCGCGTATAGATCGCGCCATTCTTGCTGAAACTGGCTTGCCAGCGTGGTTTGGGTAAATTCCAGCGCAGCGCGTAAGCTTTCCACCTTAACCGGCGACATTTGTTGCGCTAAAACCCGCGCATCGGGTAACTCCAACATGAAAGATTTAATCGAGCCGTCTAGCTTTTCGTCTGCCAAAATTTGCTGAAAGGCGGTTACAAAATCCGCATCCAAGGCTAACGCCTTGTCGTTGCTATGCTCTTTTGCCAGGTGCAACAGCATGTCGGTGGCTAATTGCTGACCGGCTTCCCAACGGTTGAATTCGTCGCTGTCGTGCGCCATCAAAAACGCCCGTTCACGCTTGCTCAATTGCGCTTGCAACAGCACTGGCGCGGAAAAACCGCGCAGCAGTGAAGGTACGGGCGCTTCGGTGACGCCAGTAAAGGTAAAAACCTGTTGGCTTTCAGTCAGTTCTAATACATGCTCGGTTGCTGTCTGTTCGCAAAAATCGCCGCCGCAGAGCAAATCCTGCCCGTTTTTCCCCAACAGACCCATGCGCACTGGAATGTGCCAAGGTTGCCAATTTTCTACTAAATTCGGCTTATTTTGCGCCTGTTTAAGCGTCAATTGATAGGTTTGCGCTTTGGCGTTGTAGTGCCCACTGGCTTCCAGCAACGGCGTACCCGCTTGGGTATACCAACGTTCAAACTGGCTTAAATCCGCGTCATTGGCATCTGCCATTGCCGCACGAAAATCATCACAGGTGACCGCTTCGCCGTCGTGACGACGGAAATACAAATCCATGCCCTTGCGAAAGCCCGCCGCGCCTAGCAGCGTATGATACATGCGGATGACTTCTGCGCCCTTGTTATAAACCGTTGATGTATAAAAATTATTCATCTCGATGTAAGAATCCGGGCGAATCGGATGCGCCATAGGACCCGCATCTTCTTCAAATTGGGTACTGCGCAAAACCTTAACATCTTCAATGCGTTGCACCGTTGGCGAAGTCATATCCGCAGAAAACAACTGGTCGCGGAACACAGTCAAGCCTTCTTTCAGCGTCAACTGAAACCAATCGCGGCAAGTCACCCGATTGCCGGTCCAGTTGTGGAAATATTCGTGCCCGATAACCCCTTCAATATCCTCATAATCTTTGTCGGTTGCCGTGTCAGTGCGCGCCAACACATATTTGGTATTGAAGACATTTAAGCCCTTGTTTTCCATAGCGCCCATGTTGTAATCGCTGACCGCAACAATCATGTAAATATCCAGGTCATATTCCAAACCGAACACTTCTTCATCCCAACGCATGGCGTTTTTCAGCGATTGGAGTGCGTGTTCGCATTTGTCCAGATTGTGCGGCTCAACCCAGATTTCTAGCCGCACCATGCGTCCAGAGCGGGTGACAAATTCGCCGCTGTGACAACGCAAATTGCCAGCGACCATCGCAAACAAATAGCTGGGTTTTAAAAACGGATCAGCCCAACGGACTTGTTGGCGACCGTCGCCTAAATCCTTGACTTCTAAGCGATTGCCGTTAGATAACAGGACCGGATAGCGGGTTTTGTCCGCAGTGATGGTAGTAGAAAATTTCACCATCACATCAGGGCGATCTAGGAAAAAGGTAATGCGGCGAAAACCTTCAGCTTCGCACTGGGTGCAAAAATTTCCACTGGATTTATATAAACCAGATAAACTGGTGTTGTTTTGTGGATAAATTTCTACTTCAGTTTCTAATTCAAAATTATCAGGTACAGAATGAATGGTTAGGGTTTCTGCCTCTAAGCTGTATTCTTCAGGTTTTAACGGCTGTCCGTCCAGTTTTAAGCTGATGAGTTTGAGGTCTTTCCCCTGTAAAATCAACGGCTGATTGGCGGCTGGATTGCTGGCAGTGTTGTTGCAGATCAGTAATTGTGTTGTGACTCTGGTGCGGTCTTCGCCTAAATCAAAGCTCACATGTGCTTCTTCAATCCAGTAACAGGGTTGCTGATAATCTTTACGATAAATGGGATGTGGCATTTTATCTTGGTCTTTCATGGCTCTGTGTCCTATAGGCTTAAGGTGCTGGAAATCGGTTTTAGTTTAAAATCGTTAGCGGTTGGTTAAAAAAAACTTGCCGATGCGGCTCGGTATTGACTGCAAAAACCGCACAGCTTAAACACTGTATGCCAATAATTAAAGCAGTGTTTAAAAATGGCTATTTTAAGCCTGCATTGGGTTGCCGTGTATTTTTCTAACCTATTGTTCATGAAAATATTTTCACATTGGTTCTGGATTATTTTAAGGAGCAAAATCCATGTCTTCTCAGTCCGCGTTGATTTTTGGCGAAATCTTATTTGATAGTTTTCCTGATGGCAGTCGCGTCGCGGGCGGTGCGCCTTTTAATGTCGCCTGGCATTTGCGGGGCTTGGGTTTAAGCCCGTATTTGGTGAGCCGCATAGGGAAAGATGCGGCTGGTGCGCAATTGCTGCAACTCATGCAGGCGTGGGGAATGCAGTGCGGCGGGGTGCAGCGCGATGCGTTGCATCCGACTGGACAAGTGGAGGTTTTGTGCGCAAATGGGCAACACAGCTTTTCTATTTTACCAGATCAAGCCTATGATTTTATTGAGGTAGATAGCTTACCGCGATGCCCGTTTGGGCTTTTGTATTATGGCAGCTTGATTCAACGCCATGCGGTTTCTCGGCAGAGTTTGAAAGTGCTTAAAACCGGCGGTTATCCTTGGTTTGTGGATATTAACTTGCGCGATCCCTGGTGGACGCCGGAAATAGTGCTGGATAGCGTGCAGCAGGCGCGTTGGCTCAAAATCAATGATGAAGAATTAGCGCGGTTGCGTGACGTTTTCGGGGTGAAGGGCGATTTTCGCGGGCAATGGGCGTTGGCATTGCGCGAAAAATACGATTTGGAATGGCTGATAGTGACCTGCGGCGCAGAAGGAGCGTTTTTGGTTAATCGCCAACAGCAGGTGTTTAGTGTTACGCCGCCAGCGGACATTGTGGTGATTGATACTGTGGGTGCGGGAGATGCTTTTTGTGCGCTGCTGATTGTCGGCATATTGCAAGGGTGGACGGAGCAGCGCACCTTGCAAGCGGCGCAGGCATTTGCCAGCCAGGTATGTCAAATGCGCGGTGCAACGGCGCAAAATCCGCAACTGTACGCGGAATTTCTCAAGCACCTTGCGCAGCAAACAGCAGACTGACGCGCAAGCCGTTGCCGTGCGGATTGTCGTCTAAGCGCAGTTGAGCTTGGTGGGCTTCTGCTACTGCGGCAACCAGGCTTAAGCCTAAGCCGTTACCTGGGGTATTGCGCGCACTTTCTAGGCGGAAAAAACGCCGCAATACTTGCTCCCGCGCTTCTACGGGGATGCCGCTACCGCTGTCGGTCACGCTCAGGACAATATGCGTCGCTTGACGCTGTAATTCCAACACTATACTGCCGCCTTCGGGCGTGTATTTAATGGCGTTATCCAACAGATTGAGCAAGGCTTGAAACAGGAGATCGCGGTCGCCGCGCACTTTGAGTTCAGGGGTGAGATGAGCCGAGAACTGCTGCTGCTTTTCTTCCGCCATGACTTCGTATAAGTCCGCTGCATCTTGTGCTAATGCGTACAAATCCACCACTGCTTCAGCTTGTCCGCGGGTGCTGCCTTCGATGCGTGCAATGCGTAGCAAGGCGTTGAATGTATTCAGCAATTGATCGGCTTCAATGATGGCTTCGGCAATTTTTTCTTGGAAAGTTTCCCAGGTCGGCGGCTTGACCAATACCTGTTCTAAGCGATTGCGCAAGCGGGTCAGCGGTGTTTTAAGATCGTGAGCAATGTTGTCTGACACATGTCGTACCGTCGCCATTAATGCTTCGATGCGATCCAACATGCTGTTGAGATTTTGCGCCAGTTGGTCAAATTCGTCGTCGGTGTTGCTGCGCGGGATGCGTTGTGACAGTTGTCCGCGCATGATGGCGCGGCTGGTGTGGTTAATGGCTTCAAGGCGCTGCACAACGCCGGCACTCATGAGAATACCGCCGACTACGCCCATCCATAGGGTAAATGCCAAGCCCCACGCCAGCGCGCGGTGAATCAGTTGTCTGCTGGCGTCAAGCTCGCGGGTATCGCGTCCAACCAGCAAAAACAAGGGTCCCGGCAGTAATCGAAAGGTTTGTGCCCGCACTTTATGCTGATGAGGCTTGGGTAAATTGCCTGAAGTCTTCAAAAATTCAAAATCAATAAAGCCATTGGCAGTATTTTCAACAGCTTGTTCTGGTGGCCAAGCGTTCAAGTTGCCTGCCAGCCGTTGTTTATCGGCAGTTATCAATAAGTACCAAAAACTGCCTTGCGGATTGGCGTTAATGCGCTGTTCGATCAAACGCATTAAGCCGGTAGCCCCGTTACGTTCATAATGCTCTGCTAAACTGCGCACTTCAACGGCAATGGTTTCTTCTAATTGTTGCGCCATGTAACCTGCGGTTGCCCAATACAAAAATACCAGCAACAACAACACAGAACTGGCAAAGAGACTGATATACAACAAAGCGAGACGAAAAGTGAAGGTGCGAAATAGACGCGGTAGAGGGATGCGATTCATGGAAAGCGGCGGCATTTTGCGCAGACGGATCACAGCAAAAGCTGCCCTTGTCGGTGCAAAATACCATACAGAGCGCCTCCCCAAAGTCCCATAAAATCGCTTTGATTCAAGCGGATAGCGATGGTTTGCAGAATGCTGCCTTTGGCGCTGGAATGCACAAATTCTTGGCTAAACACCGCATTATCCACTAAAAACGGGCTATTGAGCGCCACGCCACCCGTGATGTAGAGCGCCCCGCAAGTATCCAACAAACTGAGCGCATAATTGCGGCAACTGCGGGCATATAAACGCGCAAAATAGTGCGCAGTGGGTGAATCGGGCAGAATTTTAGCGGGAATTTCCGCGGCGCTAATCGTCTCACCCGTGAGAAATTGGTGCAGCCATAACAAGCCCGAACCGGACACAATCTGGTCATTGACTGCGTACTGGTCTGCGGCACTTTGCTGCGCTTGCACAAACTGCTGATAATCCATTTCGCTGGCGTCAAAGGCAAAAGCTGCGTGTCCAGCTTCAGACGGCAGTACCTGATAGTGCTTGCCAATTTTCTGCAAAGCCGCATGTCCTAATCCAGTCCCCGCGCCCACCACGCAAATACCAGAAATGCGGTCATGGCGAGTGCCCGATTTAATTTCTTTGGCCTGCATTTGCCGCGTCAAACAAGCAAAGGCTTGCGCGACAAAATCATTGATCAGCAGGATGTCGCCAGGGATGCCCGAGAGTTGCTGCACGTCCGCTTCGCGCCAGGCGACGTTGGCTAACAGCGCGTATTTTTGCTGCTCAACCGGACCAGGCACCGCCACCACAAAAGTCGCTTCCTGCAACGCGCTGGCTGGAAATTGCTGCACCAAATGCTGCATGAGCGCGTTAAAAGAGGCAAAAGCAGCAGTGCTGACTTTGACTGGTGTACTGCTATGCTGTTGCAAAGTGTCTGCACAGTCACCGTTAAACAGCGCCGCACGGCTATAAGTACCGCCAATATCAATGCTTAAAATGTTCATACTGTTCCTTAATTTTGACGTTTGAGCAACACATACACAGCGCCCGTGCCACCGTCAAAAGCGCGTGCCGAGGCAAAGGCTAAAACCTGCTCATGTTGACGTAACCAATTGTTGACTTTATGTTTAAGCACCGGTTGCTTGTCTTTAGAACCATAGCCTTTACCATGAATAATGCGCACGCAATGCACCTGGTGATGGCGGCATTCTTGTAAAAACAGCGCCACCTTGCGCCGCGCTTCAACCGAGGTGAGTCCGTGCAAATCCAACTCTGCGCCTATGCTGTATTGCCCACGTCGCAGTTTGCGTAGCACATTTTGCTGCACCCCTGGCTTAAGGTAAACCAGTTCTTCACCGGTTTCCAATTCCGCCATATCAGCAGGTAGCGCCAGCAACTCATCACGCACCTGCATATCATCGAGATGACGCTGACGTGGCACGGGTTTGATGCGCTTAGGCTTAGGCGCAATAGTATCCTGCTTAACCGGCTTTACAGCCCCAATCAAGGTGCGGAATAAAGAAAGTTCTGGGTCGTCTTCTGGGTCCATGCTCAGCGCAACTTTAAGCGGGAGGAGAGGATGTTTTTTGAACCATGCAACAGGTTAGCTTCACATGTTCGTCAAAAAATGCTTTTATAGTGTCAAAATAGAGTCAGCGATTGAAGGTGCGAAGTGTCAAATAACCAACTGTTTTTTAAAGCAAACTCAATTTACATGGTAATTGGCGTGTTGCTACTGGCTGGCGTAACTATTAGCAGCCTGGGCATTTTTCTATTTTACCAATTTCAAAGCGCCCGTCTTCAGGAATCTACGCTGCAAGCACAACGCGAGAAAACCCATAAAATCGCCGATGGCATTGAAGATTATTTACGCATTACCCTGCAATTGTCCCGTTCAATTACGAGCTTAGTAGCTCCAGTGCGGCAAGATAAAAACACGATAGAGACTTTGCTGCGCCGCATGTTGCACTCTGCACCAGAAGAAATGGTTTACGGCATCGGCGTCTGGTATGAGCCGCAGGTATTTGATGAAAAAACCCCGTTTTTTGGTCCCTATGTGCATCGTGCCAGCAGCCCAGACGCTGCGCCAGTGCTGACTTACGAATGGTGTATGCCTGAGTATAATTTTCCGCAACAACCCTGGTATTTGGCTGGCAAACACGCACGCGGCAAAACCGTTTTTACCGAGCCTTATTTCGACACCGATCTAATTTACATGACTGCCAGCCGCGCATTTTATGATAAAGATCAAAATTTTATTGGCGTGACCAGTGTGGACATGGTGTTGCCGCTGCTGCAAAAATTTGTCGCGCAATATAACACCAGCCAGGAAGAAAGCGTGTACATCATCACTGAACAAGGACACATTTTCATACATCCCAAAGAAGCTGAGTTACTGGATTACGTTCGTAGCCAAGGCTTGCAGCCCAATAGCATTTTGGATGTGCAAGAAAAAGACTTGCAAGCGTTTCAACGCAGCCAACAGCTCACTGACCAAGTGCGAGTGTCCGCCGCAGTTGCTGATGTCAATTGGCGCATTTACATTACCGCCGACCGGAATAAAATTTTTAGCCGAATAAATGACTTAAAAAATAATTTGCTATGGGCAACCGCCCTGATTTGGTTACTGTTTTTGTTTTTATTTGCCCTGCTAATTCAAGCCCACAAAGCGCGGGTAAAACACAACAAACTCAAAGAACGCCTGCATGAACAGGCGCAAAAACAACAGCTTTTGCAGCAAATAAACGATGCGCTGGAAGTGAAAGTGAAAGAGCGCACCCTCGAATTAGAAGCTGCCAATCAAAAAATTTCCAATTTGAATCAACAGCTTCAAGCAGAAAATTTACGCATGGGCGCGGAATTAGATGTCACCCGCCGTTTGCAACAAATGGTCTTACCGCGCCCGGAAGAACTCACCCGCATTCCGGGTCTCGACATCGCCGGCTTCATGCAGCCCGCCACCGAAGTGGGCGGCGATTATTACGACGTGTTGCTACACCAAGATCATGTAAAAATCGGCATTGGCGACGTGACTGGACACGGTTTAGAAAGCGGCGTGGTGATGTTGATGGTACAAATGGCAGTGCGCACGCTACTGGCACACGACGTCAGCAATCCCAAGGTATTTTTGCAGACCCTCAACCGCGCCCTGTATGACAATGTGCAACGAATGCACTCGGATAAAAACCTCACCCTGGCATTGCTGGATTATCACCAGGGACAACTGACCGTCAGCGGTCAGCACGAAGAACTGCTTATCGTGCGTAAAAACGCCCATATCGAGCGGTTAGACACACTGCATTTAGGCTTTATGGTGGGCTTGATAGATGACATCAGCAACATGCTGGGGCTGGCGCACATCAGCTTAGACAGCGGCGACGGCATAGTGCTCTACACCGACGGCGTGACTGAAGCGCGTAATGCCGAAGAAGAAATATATGGCGTACAGCGTTTGATAGATTCCATCGCCTGGCACTGGGATAAAAGCTGTGCAGCAGATGTTTGCCAGGCGATCATCAAAGACTTAAACAGCTACATAGGCGACGCACAAGTGCGTGACGACATCACCCTATTAGTACTGCGGCGCGAGTGAGCGCCGGCAAAGCCAACCATACCACTCGCCAAAGGAGTTCCCATGTTCAACCCAACCGCAGTGGTGATTGACGCCTTCGTAAAAGAACTCGAAAGCGCCTACTTCCGTAACTACGGCAACATGCAAACCTCAAATAACTCCATTATTGTGTGGGCAGGGCGCATGGCGTTAGAACATTTCGCCAACAGCGACGCCCTCTATCACAACATGGAACACACCATGATGGTAACGCTCGTTGGACAAGAAATTTTGCGCGGCAAGCATATCCGCGACGGCGGAGTTGCCAGCCGCGACTGGATGAATTATGTGATTTCTTTACTATGCCACGACATAGGACATATTCGCGGCATTTGTCGCGCAGATGATGAAACCAAGGATTTGTATGCAACGGGCGCGGGTAAAGAACTGTTTCGGCTAGAAGCCTGGTCAACTGACGCCGGACTTGCACCCTATCATGTAGATCGCAGCAAACTCTTTATCCACGAACGCTTTGGTAGCAATGTGTACATTGATGCAGAATTTATTTCCAACAACATTGAAATGACCCGTTTCCCGCCACCTAACAATGCCGCCGAACAAGCTGCCGACAGCTACCCAGGTTTAGTGCGTGCCGCCACCCTGATCGGACAACTGGCAGACCCCAATTATTTACGCAAACTCCCCGCGCTTTTTTACGAAATGCAAGAAACCGGATTGACGCAAAAACTAGGATTTCGCACCCTAGAAGAACTACGCTGCCAGTATCCCAGATTTTACTGGAAATCAATCAACGACTACATCCAGCCCGCCTTACGCTATTTGAATGTCACCCAAGAAGGCAAACAGTGGGTCGCCAGTCTCTATTCCCATGTGTTTTACACAGAACATCTTAAGTAAAAATAGTTCATGAAAAATTGAATGCTAACGAATGACAATCCATTGCGTATCAAGGTAAATTCAACCCAGCAGCGGACAGTGAGTGTGCTTTTTGCTTTTCCCACCCAGCGGAGACAGTGCTATGAAACAAGTTGGATCACTAGGTTATGAAGTTCTATTCAAAAAAGCCTTTTGTCAACCGGATATATTCACCTTGTACAAATGCTTCTGGGTTGGGCTGTTGCAACAGCATCAAGTCGTCGGGTAAATTTAGGGTAATTTGCATCTGTGCTTGTCCATTTTCAGGGCTGCTGAGATAACACACAGCATCTTGCTTGTGGTGCTAGATGCTGCATCCACCCAAGCCACGCCAATAAAAAACCCGCCAGGTTTTGAAAATCTGGCGGGTTTTCTTTTTTCAATCGCCTAAACGGCTAATGAGGTCGCTACAGTACCCCTGGAGAGGCGCATCCGTCAAGGGTTGCGCGAGGCATTTCGCCAGACAGGATAAATCCCGCACAAAAATAATGGTCAAAATCCGCTTTTTGAGGGTAAAAAAGCCGAGTGCAGCGTTGCAACCCATTGATCGCGCTAACGTCGCGGAATATTCCTAGAAAACACATTAAATAAACGCTGTAATATACTGAATAAAAAAGATATATTTTTTCAGCGCACTGATTTGGCGAGTCACTTAAAAACTTCCGCGATCCGCATTCTACCGTCACACAATCACCGCCGCCGGTTGTCCCGGCAAATGCGTTGCGCCTAAATCGCAGGCTTTGGCGCGGCAATTGGCACACAGCGGATAAAAGCGCAGATTGGCGTAATCCTCTTCCCCCGCAGCCTCTTGCAAGCGCCCACGCAGTTCTTTGAGTTGCGCTTCGCTGACCCGCACTTCAAACACGGATTCTTGTACGCGGTTGCCATAGCCGCCGAGAATTTTTGCCAGCCGCGTCCGTTTGCGGTTCAAACCAAAAGATGAATCACAGATGAATAGATGAATGAATTGAAGAATGGCGTACTGCGCGTAGCTCAAAATTCAATGCTTTAAGCACCTTATGAATCGTATCAAAGCGCGGATGAGAACCTGCTTGTAATGCTTTATAAAGGCTTTCGCGTTCCAGACCACTGTCTTGCGCAATCTGCGCAATGCCCCGCGCCTTAGCGATATACCCTAAAGCCCGAAGCAATTCATCAATGTCGCCATCTTCCAGCACCATAGACAAATACTCGGCAATATCCTCATCATTGCGCAACTGTTCTGCCATATCAAACACCGGCAAATCTTCAATGCAAACTGGTTTAGACATTATTTAATCCCTCAATAGTTTGACTCGTTGTAGAGCCACTTTAATATCTTCTGACTGGCTTGATTTATCCCCGCCGCCTAACATGACAATCACAGCGTCGCCGCGTTGAGTGTAATACATGCGCCAACCCGCACCAAAATGTTCGCGCATTTCATACACGCCTTCGCCAACACATTTCACGTCACCGAGCAAGCCACGAGAAGTTTTTTCCAGTCTGCGTGCCAAGCGCAAGCGGGTTTTATGCTCTCGCAAGCCATTGAGCCAATCGCTAAACGCATCCAATTGCTTGATAGTGTACATGTGTATGTCGTTTTTGCAGAGAATAACCATCGCCGCTTGATCTGTTTGGTGCTTACAGCGCAAACAAATACTTCGCCAACGGCGACACCGGCTGATGCGGCGGTTTGCTGCGACACAACACCACAAACTGCTGACCCGAATGCGCCAATTTACATCCCGCCGCTGCCAAATCGCGGTCAAACTCATCTAACAGCATATTTGCCAGCAGCGGACTGAGCGGCGATCCTTGTGGCAGCCCGGCGCGGCGTTCAAT
>DYPD01000130.1 GCA_020720115.1 Thiomargarita sp.
AATGAAAAAATATATGATAATTATAAACATTTTTTTGGGAATCTTACTATACAATGGCAGTTTAGCTATCTGCCAGAACCAGAAATAAAACTTGTATGCGGCTATCATGGTGCAGTACGACACATCATGATTGTAGATGATATTGTCAATAATTGCCGTGTTTTGGCAGATTGGCTTGAGCAATTAGGTTTTATGTAACTACCTTTAATAATGCTTTAGCAGCTTTAGCTAAAGCGGAAGAGTGGATGCCAGATGTCGTGTTGATGGATTTAGTGATGCCAGAAATGGATGGTTTTGTTGCCATTCAGCAATTACGCAAATTGCCGACGGCGGCTCCCTGCTGCATTATTGCCATTTCTGCCACAGTATCCGAAGCTCAGAGAAGGCAAGTCTTGACAGCCGGCGCGGATGCTTTCTTAGAAAAACCCTTTAAACATGAAAAATTACTAGAATTACTGGCTCAACTGCTGCATGTAGAATGGGAGTATGCAAATGAAGAGGAAAAACCTCCGCTTGAACTGGGTAATGAAATAGCTTTTCCCCCCACTGATTCGCTGTTAGAATTTCTTGAATTATCTAAGCTTGGGCATATACAGGGTATAATAGAACTGGCTCATGCGTTGGAAAAAAACATTCCCAATACAAAATTTTTTGCAAAAAAATTTACACCTTAGCAAATAATTTTTTACTTAAAGAATTGCGTGATTTTTTAGAACAAGATATTTCTCAAAATTAACTATTATTAGAGAGTTTAATTGTGCATGTTTGATTCTCAAGAATACGCCTCTCAGCAATTACAACAGATTATTGAAGCTGCTTTGTTAGCCGCTGGTCGTCCTTTAACCCTAGACCAACTCAGTGAACTTTTTGTTACTGCCGTAGAGGATGAAGCGTTAGCCAATGCTGAACGTTTGCAAGCGAAAAAACGCATTCGTCCCGTTTTAACCCGATTACAAGCGCAATGCGACACCCGTAGCATTGAACTCATTGAAGTCGCAAGTGGTTGGCGTTTTCAAGTTAAACAACAGATTGCACCGCACATAGCAGGGCTATGGGGGCTACGCCCTTCTCGCTATTCCCGTGCTCTGTTGGAAACCCTGGCTTTAATTGCTTATCGGCAACCCATTACACGCGGAGAAATTGAAAAAATTCGTGGCGTGAGCGTGAGCACTGAAATCATGAAAAAGCTGCTTGATTATGGATGGGTGCGCGTGCTAGGCGAGAAAAACACTGTGGGTCATCCACGCATCTATGGCACAACTCAAGCCTTTCTGGATCATTTCAGTTTGAAAGCCTTGGATGATTTACCGACCTTGGAAGAACTGAAAGATTTAGCGTTGGAAGAAAACCAACGATTGAATGAAGAAGCCGAGTTTTCTATGCAAGAACGCTTGAAACAAGCTGATGCAGAAAAGCAACAAGCTGAACAAGAATTGCGTCGTTTAGCAGAAGAGGCTTTATTGAAACAACAAGCGGCAGTCAATGACAATAAAACTGAAGCATTAGAGCGGCAAGTAGCAGCACAAGCTGGGGATGACACAGAGGATGAAGCAACGGTTCATGAACTAGATGAAATCACAACCGATGTTGTTGAAAAAAATATAGACGCACCACAGTCACCGCATTTTGCAAAACCAGCAGATGCTTTTGATGAGGAAAATGAGGGTTTTCAGACATAAAAAAACCGGAGACGCATCTCCGGTTTTTTGGCTGTTATTTCTTTAGATATACAGGCAAATGTCAGATTCGCCAGCAAATTCAAAGAAAGTTGCAGCACCGCCATATTCAATACCGTCAATAAAATCGCTGGTGTTGAAATCAAATAAATCTACTGTCATCTGACAAGCGATCATTTTCACTTCCGCTTCTATGCAGAGTTCACGCAGTTCTTCAACACTGGCAACCCCTTTAGATTTCATTTTCTTTTTCATCATGCGGGTCATCATGCCTTGCATTCCAGGCAGTGCCTGCATGAAGACGGGTACAGGCATAGGCATGGGCATTGCTGGATTGCCTAAAGAAGTGACCTGTAAATCCAAGTTTTTACGCAGCAATTGTAAGCCGTAAAAGGTAAAGAAAATTTGCGTTTCATAACCTAATGCGGCTGCGGTAGAAGCCAGAATAAAAGGCGGATATGCCCAGTCTAGGCTGCCTTTAGTTGCGATAATAGCGAGTTTTTTAGACATAAATACCACCCCTTAGATAAACGGAGACCCACCGAGTAAAGTTTCATTATAGAAATTTTTGTGGTGGGTTGTTTGGATACTTAGGATTGAATCAAGATGCGGCTAGGACTTTTTGATATAAAAAGAATATTTACCACCTTCTTCGCCAGATTCTAGCAATTCATTGCCGGTTTGTTTGGCAAATGAATCAAAATCCTTTACAGAACCCGGATCGGTTGCAATCACATGCAGGATTTGACCTGAGCTTAATTTACCCAGGGCTTTTTTCGCACGCAGAATCGGCAGAGGGCAGTTCAATCCGGTTGCGTCCAATTCTTCATCAAAATGCGCCATAATGGTCTCCTCAAGACGAGTTGTGTTTATAAAGTTAATTGAGATAATAGAAGTATCCGAAAGCAAACTCTAATACAATACAGAATTAAGCATTTCAGAATTGCATTGGATGTTTGATTGAAAAAGACACCTTAATTTTCGGATACTGCTAAATTGTTTTACTGAGGGTGCGCGGCATATCGCTTGCTAAACACCGGCAACCTCAAGTATTTTAGCGTCTTAGGCTTGAAATTGCTGCTGTTTGAATAGCCTGAGACAAAAAAGGTGGATTAATTTATGTTTTGTCATCAATTGGTCTTAAATAACAAAGCATTTCAGAAATCCATCTTGTTCTTATATACTAACCCGCTTGTTTTCGCAACTGCTTTTGTCCGCGAAAAATCTTTCAAAATCCCAGAAAAATGATTTAATACCATGAATTTTCTACCTATTTTTTTAAATATTCAAGGACGCCGTTGCCTGGTTGTTGGCGGCGGGGATGTTGCCACACGCAAAGCCGCTCTGTTGCACAAAGCCAAGGCGCAGGTGTATCTGGTCGCGCCACGCATTTCCAGCGGTTTGCAAGCACAGGTTGACGCGGGTTTGTACAGCTATCGCGCAGGTGAGTTTGCCGCTGAAGATTTAGCCGGCTGTTATCTGGTCATAGCCGCAACGGACGACGAGGCGGTTAATGCCGAAATTGCGCGGTTGGCGGATAAAAGCTGCATTCTTGCTAATGTCGCTGATGATCCCGACGCCGGACACTTTATTTTGCCCTCCGTGATTGATCGTTCGCCAATTCAAATTGCGGTGTCCAGCGGCGGTGCTTCGCCCGTGTTAGCGCGTCTGCTGCGAGTGCGACTAGAAACCATGATTCCGGCAGCCTATGGACACTTGGCGCAATTAGTCGAACGCTTTCGTGGTGCGGTGAAAACTAAGCTTGGCAATGGGCAAAAGCGGCGGATTTTTTGGGAAAATGTGTTGCAAGGTGCTATCGCTGAACGAGTGCTGGCAGGACGTATGGAGGAAGCCGAGCAAGCCCTGCAAAGTTGTATTGACACTGCCGATCAAGACAAAAACTACGGTGAAGTCTATCTGGTTGGCGGTGGGCCTGGCGATCCTGATTTGCTCACGTTTCGCGCCCTGCGCCTCATGCAGCAAGCCGATGTCGTCGTCTACGACCGCCTCGTATCGCCAGAAGTGCTGAACATGACGCGCCGCGACGCACAGCGCATTTACGTCGGTAAGGAACGCTCCAACCACGCAGTGCCGCAAGAAGGCATCAACCAACTCCTCGCACGCTTGGCAAAAGCGGGCAAGCGCGTGTTGCGCCTCAAAGGTGGCGATCCCTTTATTTTTGGGCGCGGTGGCGAAGAAATCCAAACCCTAACCGCCGAAGGCATCCCCTTCCAAGTCGTCCCCGGCATCACCGCAGCCTCTGGCACTGCCGCCTATGCGGGTATCCCACTCACCCACCGCGATTATGCGCAATCCTGCGTATTCGTCACCGGACACCTCAAAGACGGCAGTATGGACCTAAACTGGAAAATGCTGGCGCAACCGCAACAAACTGTGGTGGTTTACATGGGTTTGCTTGGCTTATCAGTGCTTTGCCAGCAACTCATCGAGCATGGGCGATCCGCCGACACTCCGATAGCTCTAGTGCAGCAAGCGACTACGAAAAACCAGCGGGTTTTTACCGGCACCTTAGCTACTTTGCCAACGCAATTACGCCACCAAGATGTGCAACCGCCCAGCCTGATTATTGTTGGCGAAGTGGTCAGCCTACGCACCCAACTATCCTGGTTTGAACCACAAGCGACATCAAACCTATGATGGCTATAAATCCAGGGCAAACGCATTAAAACTTTTACAAAAGCATAAAGTTAGAGATACTCTGATGGTAGATTTTCAAGCAACCTATAGAGAACGGCTGGTGAATGTAAGCTATCGAACATTTAGGCTTTGAGCCAACTTCAATTAAGCTTTTGTTTAGATAGCATTTTTAATGCGTTTGCTCGACATCCCCCGTCTAGCTCTCAACCACTCCGACGTACACGGTTTGCGTAGCCCTCAGAGCAAACCGCCCGCTTAAACACCTCTGTCGTTTTCAATACAGCTTCCCGCTATTGCTTTGTTGCATTCCCTACAATTCTTTAGGGATTTGTGTTTTTTTGCTTAAAAATCAGCTTGTTGTTAGCTGGTATAGGGATTGCCCTAGCAGCAGTGCAAGCACGATTTTTTCACAGGCATGAGGCGCGGCGAGAGTACCGCGCTAAAGGCTTTCATTCCATCTAACGAGGAAAATACTATGGCGAAAGCAGAACTGACGTTTACAGACATCAATAAAACCGTCTCTGTGACTACCGGCACGAGGGTCATTGACGTCTCCGAAAAAGAAGGCAGCGGTATTGTTTATGGTTGCAAAGAAGGTGATTGCGGTACTTGTATCATGGATGTGATAGATGGTTGGGAAAACCTAAGCCAACCTTCGGTGGTGGAAGACCGTATCTTGCGCGAAAACGCTGCGGGTCGTCATCAACGTCTGGCGTGTCAGGCGCAGGTGTTGGGCGGCAAAGTTGTGGTTAAACCCGCTTAAAGCATGGCTAATTAAGGAGCATTTTTCATGGCTAATATCACTTTTATAGTAGGATTACTCAATAATTATATTTTTATAATTATTAAGCATATGATTTTATATATCTTTTATTTTAAAGATTCAGTAATCCGACTATAGTAATCCCGCTTACCGTGACAAAACTGTGTATGCAGTGGCTGGGAGTCATACGGAAACCATTTTATCCATTGCCCGTGAACACAAGATTCCTATCAGCTTTGATTGTGCTGATGGTGAATGCGGCACTTGTATGATTAAAGTCAGTAGTTTGTCAGATAAGCCGCGCATGGGCAGCTTTTTGACGGATAAGGAAAAAGTGGTGTTGAAAGAGCAGGGTAAGTTGACTGCTGAAGAATTGGAAAAAGCGGAAGTGGGCGATCAGCCACCCGCTTGGCGTTTAGCGTGTCAGATGATTGCGCGCGATGAAGATATTTTAGTGGAATATACCTAAAAACTGTTGAAGCCTGGCAGTGGCTTTCGAGTTTACTGCCAGCTTTGTTGAGGAACGACTCATGATGACAGCTTGCGTTGCTCTACATCAGCCTGAGCCGGCGCCTGCGGCTCTGACGCCAGAAAACCTGTATGCGAGTTTGATGCAGCGTAGCCCTGGTTTACCGAACAGCCGTACTTTTTCTTGTTTAATCAGTAGTCTTTACAAGTGGTTAGGGGTGATGCCTAGCCGCCTGGGTTTAAGCCATAGCGATTTTCACGCTGTACTGGAACGCCATTTTTCGGGGCTGGCGTTGCCCGCTGATCGGCGTCCAGAATTGCCGCTGGAGCGCAGTGAAGAAATCGAAATTATCAATGCCGACATTCCCGCCTTGCTGGAAGCTGCTGGTGTTGTCAAACAGGCGCAAGCCGCTTAACTCACAGGAGCATTTCATGGAACTCAACTATGCGTTAAACACCCTCTATTTGTTGCTGACAGGCGCTTTGGTGATGTGGATGGCAGCCGGGTTTGCGATGCTCGAATCAGGTTTGGTGCGCAGCAAAAACACGGTGGAAATTTTGCTGAAAAATGCCGTTGCCTATGCGCTTGCCTGCGTAATGTATTTTTTCTTTGGTTATCACCTGATGTACAGCGGCGAAGCAGCCGGGTTTTTGCCACATGTGGGGTTTGGTATAGGCGTTGAACATACCAGCCTAGCAGATGGCAGCTACGCCAAAATGGCAGATTTTTTCTTCCAGGTGGTTTTCGTTGCCACTGCAACTTCAATCGTTTCTGGCGCAGTTGCGGAACGCATGAAACTCTGGGCATTTTTTATTTTTTGCTTATTTATGAGTGGTTTAATTTATCCAGTGGAAGGCTACTGGCACTGGGGTGGCGGTTTCCTAAAACAATGGGGGTTCAGCGACTTTGCGGGTTCTGGCGTAGTGCATCTTGCGGGCGCCTCTGCTGCATTAGCCGCAGTGCTGCTGCTGGGTCCGCGCAGCCACAAATACACCAAAGATGGGCGCATTAACGCCATGCCCGGCGCAAATTTACCCCTCGCCACTTTGGGCGTATTTATTAGACTTGTTGCGGTATAAAACCCAGTAAAAATGCGGGGTTTGGAAACATGACTCCCTCCCAATTTTTCAGATTTTAGTCAATTTCAGCTAACCCATTGATTTTCCGTAGTTGTTAAATCAAGGTGTTTTTTGTAACTTATTGATTTCATAGCCGCAACAAGTCTATTCTCTGGTTTGGCTGGTTTGGTTTCAATGGCGGCTCACAATTGAAAATAGACACCTTTGCCGACGCCAACACAGTCGCCCTGGTATTCGTCAATACCAATATTGCCGCAGCGGGCGGCTTAATCGCCTCCCTACTCATCGCTCGCACCCTGTTTGGCACAGGTGACTTAACCATGGTTCTCAACGGCGCCTTAGCTGGGTTAGTGGCTATCACCGCCGCCCCTAACACCCCCACGCCTGGCGTAGCTTTGCTAATCGGCTTTATTGCCGGTGTTTTGGTGGTGTTCTCCATTTTGGCACTGGAAAAATACAAAATTGACGACCCAGTGGGCGCAATTTCTGTACACGGCGTCGCTGGTATCTGGGGTTTATTGGCCGTCCCCATTTCCACACCTAGCGCCACTTTCAAAGTGCAACTGATTGGCATACTGGTGATTTTCACTTGGGTGTTTGTGAGTTCAAGTGTTATCTGGTATTTATTGAAAATAACTATGGGTATCCGTGTTACGGAAGAAGAAGAATTTGAAGGCTTAGATATTTCTGAATGCGGGCTAGAAGCCTACCCAGAATTTACCTCTCAATAACCCACAAACCACTGGCAGGGGAGCAAAACCTGCCAGTGGTTGTTATTCATACAACCACACTCTCAATAAAGACACTAGACGATCTGCATCCACTGGTTTGGCTAAATAATCATTGGCGCCTGCTTCAATACATTTAGCTTTATCATCTTTCATGGCTTTAGCTGTCAGTGCAATGATTGGCAATTTACGCAAAGTTGGTTGTTGGCGAATTTTACGCATGGTTTCATAGCCATCCATATGCGGCATCATAATATCCATCAGCACCAAAGCCACATTCGGTTGTTCTTGTAAAAGGCTTAAGGCTTCTAAACCATCATTGGCAACCAAAACTTCCATGCCTTTCTTTTCTAAAGTAGCTCCCAACGCAAACACATTGCGCATATCATCATCCACTAACAAAATTTTCTTGTGTTGCAAAATAGCGGTTTTATCGTGCACTTTGCGCAGAATGCGCTGCTGTTCTTCAGTTAAATTGGTTTCTGTTTGGTGCAAAAACAAAGTGGCTTCATCTAACAAACGCTCAAGCGAATGCACTTTTTTTAATACCAAGCGTTTTTTACAACTTTGCAAACGCTGTTCTTCGCTATCAGTGAGCACTCGGTCAGCATATAAAATCACCGGCAGCCGCACCGTATCCACTTGACACTGAGTATCCAACCAACCTAAGCCAGTGTTATCTGCCATCCCTATATCCAGCACTAAACAATCACCTTCGCCAGAACGCAGTTTTTGTTCTGCCTCAGCATAGTTTTCAATCATTAACACCTGAATACGAGAACCAGAAAACAACTGCTGCACTTTATCCCGATGTTGGCTTTGATCAGAAAGTAGCAAAAGCTTATGCGTGGATTTATTCAAAAAACGTTCAATGTTTTTCAGCATTTCATTCAGTTCACCCATGCTCACCGGTTTAAGGCTATAACCGATAGCCCCCATTTGTCGGGCATTGTGACTGGCATCAGCACCCGAAATAAAATGTACCGGAATGTGGCGAGTGCGCACCTCATCTTTAAGTTTTTCCATCACCGTCCAACCGTCCATTTGCGGCAATCCTACATCCAGCAAAATAGCGCTGGGCAAATAGTGTTGCGCCAGTTGAAAACCCATTGCACCCTCATGCGCCAGCAGGCATTTGAACCCCTGTTCATGTGCAACGCCTTGAAGAATATCCGCAAACTTTTCATCATCATCAATAATGAGCAAGACTTTGTCGCCTGTTTGCAACGCATGGCGATCATCTTCTATAGCTTGCGTGATCGTAGCGGTTTTTGCTTCGACAGGAGGCGGTTCAATGGAAGCGGATGCAGGCGCTGGTGTGACTATTGAAATCGGACTTTGTGCCAACCGCGAAGAGAGTTGTTGCCCGTTGTCGGGCGATTCTTCGGGTAAATAAAGGGTAAAACAACTGCCTTCTTTTGGCTGGCTACGCAGTTGTATTTCTCCGCCCAGCAAGTGCGCCAGTTCACGAGAAATAGACAAGCCTAAACCCGTGCCGCCATAACGCCGACTGGTGGTGCCGTCAGCTTGCTGAAAGGCTTCAAAAATAAGCTGTTGCTTGTCCGACGCAATGCCAATGCCGGTATCAATTACCTGAAAAGCGAGACTATGCGCCCTATCTAGGTTGACATGATGAAACTGTACCTGGGCATCGGGGCGAGTAAGTTGTAGGCGGATTTCTCCCTGTTCGGTGAATTTCAGCGCATTTGAGAGCAAATTGTTCAAAATTTGCCGCAGCCGTTGTCCGTCAGTGAGAATATGGGTCGGTGCTTGTGCATCAAGTTGTAGATGAAACTGCAAGCCTTTGTTCTTGGCAACGGGTGCAAATTTCTGTCGTAAGCTATCGAAAAAGGTTTGCAGTACAATTTGTTCTTTATGGATTTCCAGGCGTCCGGCTTTTACTTTAGATAAGTCCAGAATATCGTTAATGAGTTCTAAAAGTTCATTGCCTGAATGATGAATAGTGTGCGCATATTCAATTTGTTCATCCAATAGGTTACCTTCCTTATTGTTCATCAACAACTGTGATAGAATCAATAGGCTGTTTAAGGGAGTGCGCAATTCGTGCGACATATTGGCAAGAAACTCTGATTTATATTTGCTGGCGCGTTCTAGCTCACTGGCTTTGGTTTGTAGCGCCTGCTTATTATTTTCTAATTCTTTATTTTGTTGTTCGATATTGTGGCGTTGACGTTCAAGTTCTAACGTGCGCAGTTCAAGCTCTTCGTTAGTTTGCCGCAATTCTTCTTGCTGGGCTTGCAATTCTTCGGTCTGGCTTTGTAGTTCTTCGTTGGATTGACTGAGCGCCTCTTGTTGGGTTTTTAAGGTTTCCGCTTGTAAGCGCGTTTTTTCTAATAAAGTCTGCATTCTGGTGCGCGATTCTGCGGTATTGACAGCAATGCCCACCAAAGGCAAAACTTGCTCAAGAAACTCTAATTGCAACTGATTAAAAGCTTCTATACTGGCAAATTCAATCACACCTTTCACGCTGTTTTCGTATAA
>DYPD01000020.1 GCA_020720115.1 Thiomargarita sp.
TTTCTACAGCACTATTACTTTCTTAGTGCAATTGAACCACCTTAACAGGGCTGGTGCAGGCACTTCGACTAGGCTTAGTGCAAGAAAGACGCACCTTCCTCCGCCTACGGGTTATTTTCTAACACCTGAACAATATTTTGCGCAATGCCCAACGCCACTGGCACTACTCCGCCGACGGCTTTCGCGGCTTCCAATAAACCCTTACCAGTGATTTTTAACAAACTGCTATTTGGCTTCTCAGCTTTTGCTGCAACGGTCATTTGCTGGGTTATCGCCTGCGCGGTTTCCACGTCGGGCGTGGCTTGTGCTTTTTGCAATGCTTCGTTGAGTTGCTGCAACAAACTCAACAAAGACTCTGGCGCGTTGCTTTGGTTGTAACTATCGGTAATGGTTGTAATTTTATCGCCAGTGATCAAATCTTTCCCTACATGTAAATCTCTGCCCACATGAATATTCATACCCGCTTGTTCTGCGCGTTTTTCTTCGCTCATGATTTTCAACACCTCGCTTAAGTTAAAAGAACCGTATTTGCATTTATAAAACCGTTCGCCAGCATGTTCCAACGCCAGCAAATCCTTAAAATCCGCACGCGGCATCTCGCGTTTGCCCACTGCCTCGTTACCAGAGCCAGGCAACCACACCCACTCGCTATAGGCCAAGTTCATGCGCCCTAAAATCTGCATCACCTCGCCGTACAACTCATCAAAATACCGCGCCGCATCGATCCCCGCCAACCACAGCGACCAGCGCCGCGTGTGATAATCCGCTTTTGCCAACGCCTGCGCATCGCGATACTTGGAGCGCAAACGCACGCCATTTTGCCACACCAACTCATCCACAATATCCGTATGCCGCCGCACAATGAAATTCGCCATCACATGACGCGGCAATAAAGCATCAAAATCAAAGTCAAAGCGCAATGCCTGACTGCGCTCAAAGCGCAAATCAGGCGGCTGTGCGGCGGGCAATAAATCAGGAATCACATAGTGCTTGGCATTGTGCGGCACCGGGTAACACAACTCAAACTGCTGCATCGCTTCCAGCACCACCCAATACCGGCTGGCGAGATAGCTGAGCTTGTTACCCTCATGATCTTCAATGGTTTTTTGCGTCAAAATGGCTTTGGCAGCGGCTTCGGTCAACTGCGCTTGCTGCGCATACAAAGAGCGTATACACCCCATAGGTCAACCAACGCGGATTCAAAATCAAATCATTCAAACGCTCAATCTTGGGAAAATGCACCACCACACCCAACGCATCCAACAACTGCAACAAATCCTGTTGGGTAAAGCCTTGATCCACCGCAATCTGTTGTGCTGCACACAACTGGGCATAGACTTCTAAACGCAAAAACGCACTTTGCCGCGCTCGCGTTTGCAAGGCTTCCAACACGGCAAATTCAGCGGGCGAAAAACGGGTTTGATGAATGCTCATGGCTTGTAACTGCGCGACAAAATCTGCTTTGAAAATCTCAAAATAATGCTGAAACTTGCCGCCATCTCGATACTTAGTGCAACTTAACGGGTAAGCATCCAACGCCATCGGATACTGTTCGCGCAAAGACCCCATATCCAGATTGACCTTGGACAAATCGGCTTTATTGCCCACCAACATCACGGTGGAATCGCCGCCAAATGCTTTGACATGCTCTAACCAATATTCCGCCTGCAATTGATCATCCACTTTATTGGCACGACCACTGAGCAGCAACACATACAAACAGCGCGAGCGCAAGAAAAACTGATGCGCGGCATGGGCGATGACCTGCCCGCCAAAATCCCAAAACAAGGCTTTAATCTCAGAATCAGGCACTTTCCATTCGCGGATGTCTATGCCGGGGGTCATGGCTTCTTTGTTTTCAATCACCGCTTCGTCAAACAAAGCCCGCACTAAAGAAGTTTTACCCGATTCGCCGTCACCTAAAAAAATCACCCGGGCGCGGTTGAGGGTTTCCAACGTCACGCCCCGCTCGGCAGCTTGCCATTGCGCTAACAGCTTGGCATTGATGGCGGCGGGCGATAAGGCTTGGTCTTCTTTACTGAGCAGAATGGCTGGTTTTAAGGTGGCGGGATTCAGCGGTTTGCCGTCCAGTCGGTCTTGATACCAAGGCAACCAATAGCTATCAAAACCCTGCCCCAATGCTCGCAAGCCTTGCAAAAAATCAGCGTGCCAATCGCTCAAAACGACGGCGGTTTGCGCTTGCAAAAAAGATTCAAGCGATTGATTTTTATCTAAAAATAGGATAAAGGCTTCCGCTTGTTTCCACATGTTGGCGTAGGCGGCGTTGGCGGCGGCGGCGGCGGCGGCCAAGGCGTCGGCGGCGGCGATCTGATGATCTTGTAACAGCGCGGCACTCCAAGCCAACTGTCCGGCACGCAACACTTCCAGCAAATGTCTTTCCCGTTCTTTCTCTTGCCAAAACCACAAAAACGGCTGGCGGGTTTTGCGCGTAGATAAGCTCAATACCTTATTCACCGCCAACCCCGGCAACGCCAACAAACTCATCTTGGCAGCAAAAGCCGCGCATTTCCAAGGATCATTTAAGGCTGCTAGGCGCTGTGCAAGTTCTTCTCTGTTCATATCAATCTTTCCGTTGTTTATCGCTGACCGCAGTTTAGCGGATGCTGCTTTCGTCGTGCGCTCATTGAATGCACAAAGCTGCCGCTATTGGGTTTTAGAGTGGCTTAATGGCAGCAACTTTAATAGACTTGTTGCGCCTATAAAATAAGAAAAATCAATGCCTTACAAAAAGCACTTTAGCTTGATGACTACGAAAAATCAATGGGTTAGCTGAAATCCGAAAAATTTAGAGTCAGTTATATTCTCAAACTCCGCATTTTTACTGGGTTTATGCCGCAACAAGTCTAATACTGAACGCAAGCGGTTGTTTCGCAGGCTAATTCATTTAACAAAGGCAGTGCCCCGCGCATGATGTCTGCAAACACGGGGGCGGCGACTTGTCCGCCGTAATACTTTTCTCCTTGCGGTTCATCTACCATGACTGCGACCACCAGGCGCGGATTTACCACGGGTGCGATGCCGACAAATAGGGATAAATGCCGATCTTCCAGATAGCGCCCGTGCAGAAATTTACGCGCTGTGCCGGTTTTGCCGGCGATGCGATACCCGGCGATGGCAGCTTGTTGTCCCGTTCCGCCGGCTTGGGTAACGCTTTCGAGCATGAGCAATATGGCGTGTGCGTGTTCTGCGGGCATGACTTGAATGCTGTTGTTGGCGTTGGGGTGGCTTTGGGGAAATAGGCTTAAGGGCACGAGTTTGCCTTGGTTGGCGAGTGCGGTGTAGGCGTGTGCGAGCTGTAACAGGCTGACGTTGATGCCGTAACCAAAGCCGAGCGTGGCTTGGCGGGTCTGTTCCCAATCGCTGAAATAGGGCAGTTGTCCGGCGGCTTCGCCAGGTAAGCCGCTGTTGGGCGCACGCCCGAAACCGGCGGCGTCGAGCAGGTTCCAAAAATGTTCCGCGGACAAGGACAGGGCGATTTTCGCTGCGCCGACATTGCTGGATTTTTTGAGGATGGTGTGCAGGTCAATGCGTCCATAGGCGGCGGCATCTTCAATGCGGTAGCCGCCGATGTTGAAGTGTCCGTTGCCGGTGTTGATTTGGGTGGCGGGTGTGTAGTTGCCGGAGGCTAAGGCGGCGGCGATGGTGAAGGGTTTGAAAGTTGAGCCGGGTTCAAATAGGTCGGTCAGGGCGCGGTTGCGGTAATGGTCGCTGTTGCGGTCAGTGCGATCATTGGGGTTGTAGCTGGGGATGTTGTTGAGGGCGAGGATTTCCCCGCTGTGGGCGTCGAGAATCACGGCTGAGGCGGCTTTTGCTTGATGCTGTTGTACGGCGCGGGCTAAGGCTTGGTGGGCGATGGAGGCGAGGCGTCGGTCTACGCTGAGGCGGATGTCTTCGCCAGGGTGTGCGGTTTCAAATTGCTGCACCAGCGCAATGCTCTGTCCTTGGCGATTTTGGATCACGCGGCGTTTGCCTGGATGCCCTTGTAATCGGGCTTCGAGTGCCAGTTCTGTGCCTTCTTGTCCGCTGTCGTCTACGCTGGTGAAACCCAGCACATGTGCGGTGACTTCGGCGGCGGGATAATAGCGGCGATATTCTTTTTGTAGGTATACGCCGGGTATGTCCAGTGTGCGGATTTGTGCGCTGAGGGTAGGTGATATGTGGCGTTGTACATACAAAAATCCGCGCTGCATTCGCGGTTTAATGAGCGCCTCCAAATCCGCAGCGGTTTGCCCAAACAGCGTCATGAGTTCATCCCAACGCGCCCGCGCTGCCAGCACTTCGCTGGGGTTTACCCACACAGAATCCACCGGCACGCTGACTGCCAGCGGTTGCCCGTTGCGATCTTGCAACATGCCGCGATGTGCGGGCAGCACCAGATCGCGCAATAAACGCGCATCCGCTTGGGCTTGTAAGAAATCGCCGTGCGTGACTTGCAACGACACTGCTCGCCACACCAACAGCAAAATACATAAGGAAAACAAGAGCCAAATCCAGCGTTGCCGAGCGGCGATGAGGCTTTCTAAGGTGGGGGCAGCACGACGCGGTGGCGTATTTTGCGAGCTGTGCTTGGCGCGGGGTTCTGGTACGGCGGAACGGGAACGGCGACGCGAGCGGGCGGCGATCATGGGCGCGGTGCTACTCGAATAATTTCTTCTGGGGTTGGCACTTGCATGTGGAGTTGGGTTTTTGCCAGGTCTTCAATGCGTGCCGGTTTTGCCCAAACGCTTTGTTCTAATTGCAATTGTTGCCATTCCACCTGTATCCGGTCTTGGGTTTCTTCTAGTTGCTGTAATTGGGTGAATAAGCGGCGATTTTCGTGGCGCACTAGGATCAGTTCTAAGGCGCTGAGAAAGCTCATAAGTATCAGCAAAATCAAGAGCAAATGTGAGAATCCTGGGGGAAGTTTTAAGCGCATTTAGAGGTCTGGTCCCATGTTGATGTGCAGCCGTATGCCGCCGTCTTCGTCTTGTAGCGCAACCGCCACATCCAAGCGAATAGGTCCAATGGGCGATAGCCAATGCACCCCCGCGCCCGCCCCCTGTTTGAGGCTAAAGTCCTCATTATTAAACGCATTTCCCAGGTCATAAAACAGCGCCAGGTCCCATTTTTCCAACAAGCGGTAAGTGTATTCCAGGCTGGCGGTGAAAAGATGTTGACCGCCAATCACAGTGCCCAATTCGTCACGCGGACCTAAGGTGTCGTAATCATAGCCGCGCACGCTTTTGTCGCCGCCGGCAAAAAAACGCATTGAAGCAGGCACTTGATTAAATTCCGGCATCCAACTCATGGCTAAAGCAGTGCGCGTCAGCACCCGATTTTTGCTGCCTAAAGAAAAAATATAAGCCGCGTTCAGCGAGGTTTGCACAATGCTGGTATCAGAGCCAATATCCTGAACCGCGCCCTTCACACCCAGCCCCACGCGATAACCGTGCCGCGTGTAAACCGGATCGTCGGCGTGTAAGTAGCTCCAACTGATGCCTGGCACTAACAGCTTGCTGGTGACTTCCGCTTGCTGTCCCAGTTGATAGGTTTCGTAGCGGTATTCTAGCGATAGATTTTCGCGTAGTTGCCGACCGAACAACTGCCGCGCTTGGGTTTTGTTCACACCAGTGAGCAATAACTGGCTGTTTTTATTATCTAAAGCTTCGTTTTGATAGCCGAATTTAAAGCCCAAAGAATCGCTACGCGGGTCGCCAGTGGGAATGCCATATTGTGCGGAAAAGGACTGACTATGCTGCGATAATTGCGCATTAAGCTGGTAAAAGTGCCCAAAATGCCCGCGATAGCGTCGCTCCCATCCCAACCCGCCGCGCAATCCGGTATCAGTGCCATAGCCGATAGACGCAGTGTAGCGATTCGGCGGCACAGGCGTCAGGCGTATTTCAATGGGAATGCCGTTGTCGGCATCGGAATGGTTGCGCTCGGGGATAATCTCCAGATCAGAAAAATAGTTGCTGTTTAGGAGATCACGGCGCAAGTCCAGTAAGACTTTGTTGTGATAGGGCGCACCTGGCTGAAAATTCAAATAACGCCGCAGAAAGGTTTCGTCAAAAGTGGTTTGAGTCAATTTCACCGCACCAAAGCGGTAGCCAATCCCTGTATGCAAATGTAAATGTATGTCAGCAGCGACTTTATCAGGATTAAGCAAAATCTCTTTGCGCGTAAATTCGGCTTTGAAATAGCCATATTCACTGGCTTGGCGCAACAAATTGCTTTTACCGCTTTCATAACTGGCGGCAAGCAAGTGATCGCCGACATGCAGAGGAAAACTTTTGAGCGCCACTTGCAAGCGGGCGTCTGTTTGTCCTTCACCTTCTAGTTGTAGGTCTAGCGTTGCAACACGCACCGCTGTGCCAGGCTGAATCCTATAAGTCACTTGCCACTGGGGTTGATCTTCGGGCTGTGCTTTCAGGGTTTCAACTCGAACTTCTACTTGCGGCTGATAATAGCCAAAAGGCGCTAAAGCAGCTTGAATTTCTTGCTTGGCATTTTGATTTAACAATTCAATGCGTGCCAAGTTCAAACGCGGGTGATCTTTTTGTGCCACTAAGCTAAGATGTGCCAACACATTGGTGTGCAATTCACCCTCTACACCTTGCAGTAAAATTTTCACCCGCTCCGCCGCTAGTACGTGGGAAGAATAAATGCAAAAAACTATCATCCACAGCAATGAACGCCAATAGTGCCTATCTAACATCTGTTACTAATGCCTTTATTTCTGGCAAAAGACGCAAGAGCAAATTCAACGGCGAATTTTACTCAGCGTTCTTTCACTCCACAGAGATTCATCAAAGTCATTTGAATTAAAATAAACCACCGCCGGCGGAATCACCGCCCAGGTTTCATGCTGCGTTTCTAAATTACGCCCATACCAATAGCCCCAAGCAATAGCTCGCGGGTCAGTTCCTTTATAACCAGGCAACGGATTCCAGTCGCGGTCAATGAACTTAATAGGTTTATCATTTTTGAAATATTCAGTACGATAATCTGCAAAGCTTTGGGTATCAATATAACTAATGCGGTAGTCGTACCACCAATTAGAAAATTGCGTAGTGCTTTTCAATTTGTAGACGCGGCGACCTTGAGGCGCACAAGAGGCTTTTTCTGGTAATTCCTGCATATATTGATTGCGTTGCTCAGTGGGTATTTGCATAAAACCCAAGCAGCCTGCAAATATCTCGCTGCCCAATAATTCATGGGTTTCGTGATGCGGCTTGCGCAAATACACATCACCAAAGGTAAAATCTGAACCGCCCCAAGCATCCTGATGCGCGGGTTCATCAAAACGCCGTGCTTTGCGCAAAGCGGGTAACCAGATAATATATTGCTGGCTTTTGCTATCATCCACATAATCGGTAATCAACATGCCCGTGCCGCGCATTTTACCTGAACGAAAAATGGTCAAATCTTTCGCTTTAATGACACCATCGTTGTAAACATTATTCAGATAACGCTCTACCGTGTTGGTGGTGGGGCTGCCTCCCTCAGCACGATTAATGATGACAGTAATCAGATTTTCTCCGTGCTTTTGGATAGAATAATTGTCCAACGCATAAAAGTGATTAACGAAATACACTTGAGCGGCAATCTCAGTTGCCGAAGGCGCTCCCGCCGGATAAGGTAAATTTTTGGAAACGCTGGTTATCCCGTTATCTGCCGCTACAACAGGCAACCAGATAGCGAAAAAAAAGCCGCTGATGACGGCGCTGATATGACTAAAGCGAATACGCATAGTCCCCCTCCCAAGGTGGTTATTCAGTACAGCTTTTATAAGTATATCTTGATGTTATGAAACTACTTTTGTAAATTTTTTTACTATAGGTGTAAGCCTTGGAATATGCAACCAGTGTAACCAATGATTTCACGCCGGCATTGACATTTAAACACTATCAATCCCGTCCGGCACAAGCCCTCATTGATCTCAGCGCCCTGCGTCATAATCTGCAACGTGCCCGTCAAGCCGCCCCCACTCAGCGCATCATGGCAGTGATCAAAGCCAATGCCTACGGACATGGCAGCATTACCGTTGCTCACTGTTTAGCACACGCGGGTGTAGATGCTCTGGCAGTTGCCTGCATTGAAGAAGCCCTAGAACTCAGAGCCGCTGGTATCGCCCTGCCCATAGTGCTCCTAGAAGGCTTTTTTCACCCCGACGAACTGCTGCTGATCGCCCAGCAGCATTTGCAAATAGTGTTACATTCCCCACAACAAATAGACGCCTTAATGCGCACCAAAGTGCCGCGTCCGCTCTCGGTATGGCTCAAACTCGACAGCGGAATGCACCGCCTAGGACTCTTTCTCGACGAATTGCACAGCAGTTGGCAACGCCTCAAAGCCGTGCCAGAAAAAGTCAGCCACATCCGCCTCATGACCCACCTAGCTTGTGCAGACGAACGCAACAACAACTACACAGAACAACAATGCCAGGCGTTTTATCGCCGCCTCAACAACCTAGAAGCCGAATGCTCAATTGCCAATTCCGCCGGAATTTTAGGCTGGCAATGCAGCCACGCTGCCTGGGGACGTCCGGGTATTATGCTCTATGGCGCATCGCCCTTTTGCAACACCCAAGGCTTTGAAGAAAATCTAAAGCCTGTCATGCACTTACGCTCAGCCCTCATCAGCATCAAGCACTACCAAGTCGGCGACTCCATAGGCTATGGTGCAGCCTGGCGCTGCCCAGAATCCATGCCCGTTGGCATAGTCGCCATCGGCTACGGCGACGGCTACCCGCGCCACGCACCCACCGGCACCCCCGTGTGGCTCAACGGGCAGCGCGTTCCCCTCATCGGGCGCGTGTCAATGGACATGCTGGCAGTAGACTTACGCCCGCTCACCCACGCCCAAGTCGGCGATCCCGTCGAACTTTGGGGCGCAGGAGTCGCCATAGACGAAGTCGCCCGCCTAGCCGGCACCATTACCTACGAACTCCTCACCCAAATCAGCCCGCGCGTGCCCCGCATTCCCTTCTAGTCTAGCTCTTGACTCTGCACAGCTTAACCCTATATCGCTGCTCACCTTTTGCCGCTTTTTTGCTATCCAGCAATAACGCTGATAGCAAAGGGTAAAACATCTCTTTACCGCTTTCCCTTTTTCATTAACCCAGCATTTGGCTACTTTGTATGCTAAATGACCTAAAGGAGTGTTCATAGAATGACTGTAGAAACTCACAAAGAAACCTTTGGCTTTCAAGCCGAAATTAAGCAACTATTAGATTTAATGATTCATTCGCTGTATAGCAACAAAGAAATCTTCCTGCGCGAGCTGATTTCTAATGCCTCTGATGCGGCTGACAAACTGCGCTTTGAAGCACTTTCAGATGACGCACTCTACGAAGGCGACAGCGAATTAAAAATCTGGATTGAAGTCAACAAAGAAGCCAGAACCCTCAGCATCCGCGACAATGGTATTGGCATGACCCGTGAAGAAGTGGTAGAAAACATAGGTACTATTGCTAAATCAGGTACTAAAGACTTCTTTAAGAAACTCACCGGCGATCAAGCCAAGGATAGCCAGTTAATAGGTCAATTTGGTGTCGGCTTTTATTCTTCTTTTATCGTTGCCGATAAAGTCACTTTAATCACGCGCAAAGCCGGTATGGGTGCAGAACATGGCGTACACTGGGAATCGGCTGGCGATGGGCAATATAGCCTAGAAACGATAGAACGTGCAGCGCGTGGTACAGAAGTGATTTTACATCTGCGTGAAGGCGATGATGATTTATTAGAAGACTGGAAAGTGCGTACTGTGGTGACTAAATACTCTGACCACATCATGATTCCGGTTGTCATGAAAAAAGAAATGCCAGTATTGGATGAAGAGGATAAAGAAACAGATGCCACTACCATTGAAGAAGAAACCGTCAACAGCACCCAAGCGCTGTGGCAACGCAATAAAGCTGATATAAAGGAAGAAGAATACGCCGAGTTTTATAAACACATTGCACATGATTTTGAAGAGCCCCTGTTGACCATTCATAATCGTGTAGAGGGTAATCTGGAATATACGGCATTGATGTTCCTACCTAAACGCGCACCCTTTGATCTCTGGGACAGGCAAAATCGCCGAGGACTAAAACTCTATGTACGGCGCGTGTTTATTATGGATGATGCCGAACACTTGCTGCCCCCTTATTTGCGCTTTGTACGCGGGGTTATTGACAGCAGTGATTTACCGCTGAATGTTTCACGCGAAATTTTGCAAAACAATAAGCAGATTGATCAAATGCGCAGCGGTACAGTGAAAAAGATTCTTTCTGCTTTAGAAGGTTTAGCAAAAAATGACAAAGAAAAATATGCCATTTTTTGGAAAGAATTTGGTCGCGTCTTAAAAGAAGGTATCTTGGACGATCATAGCAATCATGAGCGCATTGCTAAACTGTTGCGTTTTTCTTCTACCTATGACAACAAATTAGAACCAGAAATTGCGCTGGAAGATTATCTGAGTCGGATGCAGGAAGGACAGGAAAAAATCTACTACATCACTGCTGAAAGTTTTGCCGCTGCTAAACACAGCCCACATCTAGAAATTTTCCGCAAAAAAGGCATTGAAGTCATCTTATTGCACGAGCAAATTGACGAATGGTTGGTCACCCACCTGCATGAATTTGAAGGCAAGCCATTGCAGTCTGTGACTAAAGGAGACTTGGATTTAGGTAAACTGGAAGACGAAGAAGAGAAAAAACAAGCAGAAAAAGCCAGTGAAGAACTCAAGCCTTTTATTGAGCGCGTGCAAACCGCGCTGGGCGATAAAGTCAAAGAAGTTAAAATCACCCATCGCTTAACTTCTTCTCCCGCTTGTTTAGTTGCAGATGCTCATGCAATGGATGCCAGTTTAGAAAGAATGCTGAAAGCAGCCGGGCAAAGTATTCCAAGCAGCAAACCTGTCTTAGAAATCAATCCAACACATGCTTTAGTACAAAACATTCAAGCTGAGCCTGATGAGGATTTATTTAAGGATTGGGTCAGCATTTTATTTGATCAGGCTTTATTAAGCGAAGGTGCGCAATTAGAAGACCCAGCGGCTTTCGTTACCCGTATGAACGCCATGTTCATGAAAATGAAAGGCTGACTGCTGTAATATTTTAGTTGTATAAAAAATAACACCCCGCACGGGGTGTTATTTTTTGCCTTATTGTTTGGGCGCGACAAATTGTTCGGGCGCACTGCTGCCGTCACCAAAAAAGAACTTTTCCATTTCTCCTTCTAGCAATTTACGGGCTTTTGGATCAATAGGTGATAAGCGATATTCATTAATCAACATGGTTTGATGCCGCAACCACATCTGCCAAGCTTCATTTGACACTTGATTAAAAATTTTCTGCCCCAGTTCTCCTGGATAAGGCTGTATTTTCAAGCCTTCCGCTTCCTTACCGAGTTTAATGCAAGTTACCATACGAGACATAAGATTACTCCTGTTTTCATTAAATTTCATGCACATAGTTGTTCTTTGGTAGCGCATTCAACAAACGCACTACCGGCGCCGGTAAACCGCCAGGCGGCTTATCTGGTTCAACCCAAAGGCTATTTGGGGGCATTTTATCCTTTTCCCGCACGCCCTGCGCAATTTGAACCCAAACTGGCACAATATCCAGGTGATAGTGAGTGAATGTATGACGAAAGGCTTGCCAGACTTCGTAGTTCTGTACTTGAATCTGCAAATGCGCCCAGCACCATTCATAAATACCTGTTTCACTTGAACATTCAGGAAAACTCCAGAGACCGCCCCAGATACCCCGTGCGGGACGGCGTTGCAACAAAACCTGCGCTTCTGGGTTTTGCAACATCAGCAAATAGCTGCATTTGACCGGCAAAACTTTGCGTGGACGCGGGCTAGGATAATCGCTTTCCCGCCCCTGCTGATGTGCCTGACAATCGCCTTGCTGTGGACACCGAGCGCATTGGGGGCGAGCGCGGGTGCAAAGCGTTGCACCTAAGTCCATGATTGCTTGAGTATATTCAGCCACCCGGGCGGCTGGCGTCAAGGCTTGTGCCAGCGCCCAAAGCTGCCGATTCACCGAGGCTTCGTTAGGATAACCGCCAATGGCTTGATAGCGGCACAAAACCCGCTTGACGTTGCCATCCAAAATTGCCTGTGATTGCCCATACGCCAACGCTAAAATCGCCGCCGCAGTCGAACGTCCAACACCAGGTAAAGTTTGTAACGTATTGAGATCATGCGGCATTTCGCCATGAAAGTCCTGCATTATGCGCTGCGCACTGAGGTGCAAATTCCGCGCACGAGCGTAATAACCCAAGCCAGTCCAGTGCTGCAACACCCGATCAAGCGGCGCTTTAGCAAGGTTTTCAAGGTCAGGAAAAGCTTGTATAAAGGCTTGAAAATAAGGAATAACAGTGTTCACCTGGGTTTGTTGCAGCATGATTTCCGATACCCAAATGCGATAAGCACCGGGATTTTGTTGCCAAGGCAAATCTTTACGCCCATGTTGCGCAAACCAATGCAATAGGCGTTGACTAAAAGCAGAATCAGACATGAGGGCGTGGGTATAAAACTCTGGTGGGGACTATTGAGTACAGGAGCCAGCAAAAAATGTAGCTAACAGATTTGCCTACCCTATACAAATTTAGCTTCTAACAACAGCATTTTTTGTCAAAATGCTCAACTCTGTGAAGGTAAAAGAAATTTAAGCAAGAAGCTTTACCCAGTGCAATATATAACCTACCTATAAATTTATTTCTTGGGAGAAGGGGGCTTTATAGGGATACATTTATGTTTCTTGTTTTGCAACCTGTTGCGGCATCTTTACAAGACTGCTTATCACCCTGAGTTTTATTCTTCACCAGCGGGCGTTTTTAGATGGCAAGGTCACAGTTCTGTAATACCCTTCCTGTATCTAATTGTCATAATATGCGGCTTGTGGCATTGTTTGCTCATGAAGCGAGGGATGCGCTCTTGTTGTCGCTCCCGCGTTAAAATCCCAGTAAAGGCTGCATTCACAGCAGACTACCGCGTTTTTCAGCCCCCCAGGTTATGGCTTAAGCCTTGCCTGCCTTACCCAATGCACTATAGATTTGTCCAAGTTTATAACAGCTTTAATAATAAATAGTTACTACACATTTAGTTTTGACGCGAATTGCCAAAAAAACCCTAAAAATCGCTTTATTTTCAAGCAAACCCATTTATATTCAATACCTTAACTTAAAGGCGAGTCTAATAGCTAAAGAATCATCTCGCTGTTGTATAGCTTTTTACCGGGTTAAGGCATTAGAATTGCCGCTGTTCAAATTGCAAGATGACTCGCTATGACCAACCAAATACCGCTTTCAGAAGAATTACGCAAAACCGTTGGCGAACTGTGTCAAGATTTCCAAATTCCTGCTACAGCTCGTCAGCGTTTGGAGCATTATTGCACGCGCCTAGAACTGCTTGAGCAAGAACATGCAGACCTAGAGATTTCTCTGGAAACCATGACGGAACATGCAGACTCATTTGAAAAACAATTGGTTAATGCGCATAACAACTTGGAAAAACAGGTTGCAGACCGCACCCAAGAATTGGCTGAAAAAAACCGCCTGCTAGAAGCTGAAAAATCCGCTCAACGCAATCACCTGAGTTTCTTACGCGCCCTGCTAGACAGTATTTCTAGCCCAATTTTCTACAAAAACCTGCAAGGTGTTTATCTAGGTTGCAACAATGCCTTTGAACACATGTTGGGTCTTGCTGAAGAACAAATTATCCAGCGCAAAGTCTCAGATTTGTTTGCCCGCCATATTGCAGATAAAGACAGTGCCACCGACGAAGCCCTAAAACTCAATCAGGGCGCCCAAACTTTTGAAGCCTTCGTGCGTTATCCTGAAGGTAGTTTCCATGGTTTCATCGTCAACAAAACCGCATTCCACAGTGCTGATGGTCACATGGCTGGAGTCGTGGGCATCATGGTAGACATCACCGAGCGCAAACACGCAGAAGAAGCCTTACTGAAAGCCAAAGAAGCCGCCGAGCAAGCCAATCGCGTAAAGAGCGCTTTTCTCGCCAACATGAGCCACGAATTGCGCACCCCGCTCAACGCCATTATTGGCTACAGCGAAATGCTCCATGAAGATATGGAAGATCTGGGTTGCGGAGAATTAACCACAGATTTACAAAAAATTCATGGTGCGGGCAAGCATTTACTGGGATTGATTAATGATGTACTCGATATTTCAAAAATTGAAGCCGGCAAAATGGATGTCTTCACCGAAACCTTTGCGCTTACAGCCTTGATTCAAGAAGTAGTTGCCACTGTTAATCCTCTGATTGTAAAGAAAAACAATACGCTTGTATTGCAACAATCAGAAAATTTAGGGAATCTACATGCAGATGTCACCAAGGTACGACAAATGCTGTTCAATTTACTCAGTAATGCTGCCAAATTTACCGAACAAGGACAAATCACCTTATCGGTTAAACGCGAAGAACAAGACGGCACTGATTGGATTATTTTCTCAGTTGAAGATCAGGGTATTGGTATGAGCCAGGAGCAAATTGATAATTTATTCCAACCCTTTACTCAAGCTGATAATTCTACTACACGCAAATACGGCGGTACCGGTTTAGGCTTAACCATCACCAAACGCTTTGCTGAAATGATGGGCGGCAATGTAACAGTGCTCAGTGAATTAGGTAAAGGCAGCACTTTCTTAGTCACTCTACCCACCTACGTCAGGATGAATGAAAGCAAACGTTTGGATGGAACACCGCCACTTGGATTTGCTCACCTAGGTATACAAAAGGGACGTCATGTATTAGTGATTGATGACGATCCCGTTATCCGTGAACTATTACAAAATTACATCAGTAAACTTGGCTACCAAGTCACGGTAGCCAATGGTGGCGACGAAGGTTTGCAATTGGCACAGCAACTCCAACCTGATGCTATCACCCTAGATATTATGATGCCCGGCATGGATGGCTGGATGGTGCTCTCTGCCTTAAAGAATAATCCCGTCTTATCCGATATACCCGTCATCATTTTATCTATGGTAGAAGAACGCAACCTCGGTTTCTCTTTGGGCGCTGCCGATTACCTTAATAAACCCATTGATCGCGATCAACTCTACAACACGCTGCGTAAATACTTAATAGATAATGCTGATAATCAATTGATTATGCTAGTAGAAGATGATGAAGTAACATGTACACTACTATCCAGCTTATTACAAAAAGCCGGCTGGCAAGTGCAAACTGCCGAAAATGGCAAAATCGCGTTGGAACAACTTGCATTACTAAACCCCAGTTTAATTCTTACTGATTTAATGATGCCAGAAATGGATGGTTTTGAGTTAATCAAAAACCTCCAGGAACATAATGAATGGCATAAGATTCCTATCGTAGTGCTTACGGCAAAAGAAATTACCCAGGAAGACCGAGAGAAACTCAATCGGCAGGTGGTGCAAATTTTTCAGAAAAGCAGCTATAGCCGTGAAGACCTACTCAATGAACTTCGTGCCTATCTTGAATCCATGACTCACCCAAACACAATAGACATTATCGGAAATTCGCCTTGAAGCGGCATGGCAACTGGCAGTTACCCCTATTTTCCGATAATGTCTAATCAGTAAGTCGTTATTCTTCTACCAGAGATGTACTATGAAGCTGATTAGTGAATTATCCATTCGTGGCAAGCTCAGTTTGATTATCTTGGCAGTGGGCCTGCTATTATTGAGCTTGATCTCTATTTCTCTGTTTACCAATGAACGTATTAGATTAACGCAAAACCTACGCGCCGATTTATTTGCCATTGCTGATATTATGGGCACAAACACCGGCGTTAGCTTAGTCTTTGACGATGAAAAAACTGCCAATGATGTATTAGCTTCCCTTAAAGCCAAAACCAATATTGAAGCAGCCTATGTTTTTAACCAACAAGATAATCGCTTTGCCCGTTATCTGCGTAATGGTTTTATTCCAGAAAAAATCTTAAAAAATCTTAAAGAACATCCTGGCTACAATAAATTCAGCAAAACCCTGCCTAAAGAAGTGTTTTTGTTTGGCGAAGAACATGCTGAAGTGTTCAAAATCATTGAATTAGAAAACCGCACTATCGGCACTATCTATATTCAATCAGATTTAGCTGCTTTTAAGGAACGTCTATACTGGTACATAGTCATAATGTTCAGTGTTATGTTAGTTTCTTTAATTTTAGCTTTACTCTTAGGTGTGCGCTTACAACGCATTATCACCACACCCGTCTACCGTTTATTGAACACCATCACCAGCGTTTCAGAAGAACAAAATTATCGGCTGCGCACAGTAAAAAGCAGTAATGATGAAATCGGTCAATTGATTGACGGTTTCAATAGCATGTTGAATAACATTGAATTACGCGACCAAGAAATTTTGTCATTAAATGCGCAATTATCCAAAGAAAATCAACGCATGGGCGCAGAATTAAATGTCACACGCAAACTGCAACAAATGGTGCTGCCTACTGCTCAAGAATTACATGCTATTCAAGGATTGGATATTGCTGGCTTTATGGAGCCTGCTGACGAAGTGGGAGGAGACTACTATGATGTTTTGTGTCATAACGGGCGGGTACAAATAGGTATTGGGGATGTTACTGGACATGGCTTAGAAAGCGGCGTTGTCATGCTCATGGTGCAAATGGCAGTGCGTACTTTATTAGAAAGCAATATTAGCACTCCAGAAATCTTTCTTAGTGTGCTAAACCGCGCAGTATTTGGTAATGTCCAAAGAATGCAATCAGATAAAAACCTAACCTTGGCTTTGCTGGATTATGAAAAAGGTAAATTGCGTTTAGCCGGGCAACATGAGGAAGCTTTAATTGTACGCAAAGGGGGTCAAGTAGAACGCATTGATACCTTGAATTTGGGTTTTATGGTAGGTTTGATTCCCGATATTGAAGAATTTATTGCCCATACAGAAGCAACTTTAGAAATAGGTGACGGTGTTGTACTCTATACTGATGGCTTAACCGAAGCCCGCAATCCTGATGAACAAATGTATGGTGTAGAACGCTTATGCGCAGTTATTAGCCAAACCTGGGAAAAAAGTGCGCAGGAAATCCAAGAAAACATCATTACACATGCGCGTAATTATATCAGTACACAAAAAGTACTAGATGATATTACTTTGTTAGTTATTAAACGGGTTGCTTAAATTTTTTGCTTGATATTATATGGTATCTGAGTTTATCTAATGTCTTTACCACTTGGTTACTTTGACTTGAAAGAGCAGGTTTTTATGCCAGATGAAATAACTTTGGTGCAGTTATTTGGCGATTTTCGGGAAGAATTTTCTGAAGCAGGCGAATATTTAAATATAGGCTTTTCTTCCACCAATATTCCGCTAAAAAAACGCTGGGAAAACAATGGTCTATCTGCTGATTTTATTGCAGAATATTTTCGTGCTTTTTATGTGGGTAAACAAGTAGAAAAAGCTATTGAACCAGATGAAATCGAAATTGAAAATTTGCGTGATGCAGTGAAGTATATTGCTAATGAGTTACTCGAAAACGCCATGAAATTTCAAGATCATTCAGTGCCCTACACGGCGCGCATATTTCTTTCTCTGCGCAATGATAAAATTATTTTTTGCGTGACCAATGGTATCAATTCTCAGCAAGCAGAAGAATTTAAGCTGCGTGTACAAAATTTATTAAGTTCAGACCCGCAAATGCTCTATGTTGAAGCTATGCGCAATAGCGCACTACAGGAAAACCAAGGGTATTCTGGCTTGGGTTTGCTTAGCATGATTTGTGATTATGGGGCTTCATTAGGCTGGAAATTTGAGAGCAATCCGGCTAAACAAAATATTACAATTGTCAGCACAATGGTAACGCTATTGACTTAGACTGGTTTGCATCGCTTTGATGCCTTTACGGCAATTGCTGGCGACCTTAACATTTGCACATGTTCAGCGCCTTAGAAAACAGTGTCATTGGAGAATAAAGTGGGGTTTTTTAAATGACTGAAATTAATGCTGACAAATACCATATCAGCTACGTTGCTGAAGAAGCTGCCGTGTTTCTGCGCGGAGCCTTGTTATTAAACGGTGCTATAGCCTATGAGCCGATATTGCAATTGCTCAAGGAAGCCGCTAGTGAGCAAGTGCCTGAACAGCTCATTGTGGATATTCGTGATCTCAAGTTTCTGAATAGTTCTGGGATTAACATGATGACGAAATTTATCATGTACATTAGCGATACTGAAAGCATACAATTAAAACTAAAGATTGTTGCGTATAAAAAAGTTGCTTGGCAAGCGCGTCTAGCCATTAATCTACAACGCTTACTGCCTACGCTGAATGCAGAATTAATAGATTAATTCCAGTTCTTTATTTAAGTGTTAGAACTTTGAACCTAGGAACCTCTGCTATGAGCAGTGAATCACAGACATCAGAAATACTGTTGCAGGAAGTGCTGACCTTGCGTGCTCATTCAAGCCGCTTGCAACGGGAGAAGGAACAATTATCTATTTCTCTTGAGATTGTCACCGAACACGCAGATTCATTTGCAGCGCCGTTATTAGCAGCACCAGAGCAAAATAGCGATAGTATCAGCGGTGTAGAGCAACAATTATTGTTGGAAAATATCCGTAATGGGCAATTATTAACAGAACTGCAAACCTTACAGCAGCAGCTCGTTATTCTCGATAAAGATAAAAAACACCTAGAAATTTCTCTGGAAACTATCACTGAACATGCTGATTTATTTGAATCTCAATTATTAGAAACGCAAAATACGCTGGAGAAAAAGGTTAAAGAACGCACGCATGAATTAGAAGAAATTAACTTACAGCTTAAAGCAGAAATTCGTGAGCGTTTACGCATTGAAGCAGAGCTGCGCGAGAGTAAAGAATCTGCTGAGCAAGCAAAAGCCATTGCAGAAGCTTCTAGCCGTGCTAAAAGTCGCTTTCTGGCAAATATGAATCATGAATTGCGCACGCCCTTAAATGCTATTCTTGGTTACAGTGAAATTCTTGAATATGAAGCAGTTGATGCGGGCTATGAAAAGATATTGCCAGAACTCAATAACATCAAAGTGGCTGGACGCCATTTGTTGGCATTAATCAGTGATGTGTTGGATATTACAAAAATTGAAGCAGAAAAACTGGAGTTGCATTTAGAGCGGTTTGCCATTGCAGAATTGATTGAAAATGTGGCGCTGATGATGCGCCCTTCTTTGCGTGATAATCAACTGCATATTCATTGCCCGCCGGAGATTGGTACTATGCTGGCGGATGCAACAAGGGTGCAACAGATTTTACAGAATCTTCTTAGCAATGCAGCTAAGTTTACTCATAATGGGAGTATTTGGCTAACCGTTGAAAAGGATGAATTTGAAATGTTGATTTTCAAAGTCATTGATACGGGTATTGGGATTCCAAAAGAAAAGTTGATTGGTATTTTTGAAGCTTTTTCTCAAGTAGATGAATCTTATACACGTCGTTATGGTGGCACTGGTATTGGTTTAACTATTTGTCGGCGCCTGAGCCGGTTGATGGGCGGAGACATCAGCGTCAATAGTGTGCCTGGTAAAGGCAGCACCTTTATGGTGTTTTTGCCAGAGAATTGCGAATCTTTTGTAAAGGCTTGATTAATCAGAGCGGGTTTCAATGTGTTGTGATCTGTAGTTTGTTCTGTACCTGTGTACGACGACTGGCATGTTGCCGTTCTTGGTTGGCATAACGCTGCACCAGCGCCGGTACATCAAGAATCAGCGCCACTTCTCCGCTACCGAGAATAGTCGCACCGCTCACGCCCGAAAGATTTTCAAACAAGCGTCCTAAAGGTTTGATGACAGCTTGCAATTCGCCAAGCAGTTCATCTACCACCAATCCTGCTTCCTGATTGCCGTAATGCACAACCACTATGTTTGCACGTTGCTGGTTGCGCGTTGCGGCTGTGCTTTCATCCAAATGAATCCCAAATAGGTTATGAATGTGTAGCAAAGGTAATACTTTGCCGCGTAGGTTCAAATAGCCTTGTTCTATGTCTTGTTTGGCAGTTTCATAAGCGACGCATTCCACTATGCGATCCAGCGGAATGACGAAAGAAGAATTGCCAATGCTGAGCAAAAAGCCGTCAATGATGGCTAAGGTGAGCGGTAAATAAATTTGGAAGGTCGTACCCTGCCCTGGTTCGGTAATGACATCTACTGTGCCGTTGAGTGCATTGATGTCGCGTTTAACCACATCTAACCCAACGCCGCGCCCGGATAATTGGGTGACGCGCTCGGCGGTGGTGACGCCTGGCTCAAAAATCAGCCGCAACACATCTTCTTCGGTCAGGTTTTGTCCAGGCGGGATCAAGCCGCGCTCAATGGATTTTTGCATAATTTTCTGTAAATCTAAGCCTTTACCATCATCGCCGACTTCGATAACGATGCTGCCAGAGTCGTGGTAAGCGTGCAGATAAACGCTACCGTTTTCTGGCTTGCCGGCTCTGCGCCGCTGTTCGGCGGATTCAATGCCGTGATCAATGGCGTTGCGCACTAAGTGGGTCAGAGGATCGGTGATTTTTTCCACCATGCTCTTGTCTAATTCGGTTTCCGCACCGCTGATGTTGAGTTCGATATTTTTGCCTAAATCATGACTCAGATCATGGACTAAGCGGCGGAAGCGGTTAAAAGTACCGCCAATTTGCACCATGCGCATACTCAAGGTGCTGTTGCGTATGTCTTCCACCAAACGCGACATCAGCGAAGCATTCTCGCGCAAGCCGTCGGCTTCTTTAAGGTCTTGCAGCAGTAGGTTCATGCCCGCGTTGGCGATGACCAGCTCGCCCACTAAGTTGATGAGTTTGTCGAGTTTTTCGGCATTAACCTGGATATTTTTCTGCACCCGTGCGCGGCTGTCGCGGATTTGTTGCTGTTTGCTTAAAGCGGCGTCCACTACATCCTGTTGCACCATGCCTTCAGTCACCAGGATTTCCCCAATCTTGCGCGACCCGCCAGCCTCTACACGCGCTAAAGCCTGTTCTTCGTCATCGCCTGGCAAGCTGGCTTGCTGCAAATCCAGCCCGGTTTCCAATTCACGGCGGGTTAAAGTACCGCTTTCTATCAGCATTTCTCCGAGTTTCAGCGTATCTTCTGGTAAGGTTTGAATTAATGTAATGTACTCAGACAATTGACTGTGCGGTGGAAGAATGCGTATATCGCAATCCTTATGCACCAATTCAAAGGCGCTTTCGATTTGCGCTTTATTAGCAGTCGTTTTGAACTCCAATTCAAAGCCTAAGTAGCAGTGCTCAGGATTCATTTGTGAGGCAGGAGGCATGGCATCAAATAGCGTATTCAAATGCAAGATTTCGCCAAGGCTTTTTAAGTGCTGTAAAGTCGCCAGCGGTTCAATTCCGTTACGCATCGCATCTGTATGGAAACGCAAAGAAATGTGCCAATTATCTGCACTCACGTCAGGCGCGTCCAAGCGGGTGACGTTCTGACCACTATCAGACGCAGAAACTGGCGGCAGCGCAGGTACGACAACTTTTGCCACTGGTGCATCCAGCGATTGCGGATACGCTTTTAAACGGGCGATCAACTGCTCAACGCAGCTATGTAATTCAGGGTTTTGCTGACCAGAACTGACTTCATCTAGCAAAGTGTTCAAACATTGCACACTGCCCGTCATCAAATTCTGAAAATGGGTATCTGGCGTATGAACACCATTGCGAAACTGTTGCAAAAAGCTTTCACAGACCTGAGCAAATTGGGCAATACCATCGGCTTTCACCAACCCAGAAGAACCTTTAATGGTGTGCATGGACATAAACACATTATTCAGTGCTTCCACCGCTTGCGGACGATTTGCCAACACATTCAATTCATTACTAATGCGCCCCAAAATATCTTTGGATTCCATCAGAAAAATATTTTGCAACTTGCTGGGCTTATAAATACCTGATGGTGGCTGAGAAGAACTGCTTGGATGAGTCGCAACTGTCGCTGGTACTGTTGGGTGCGTGGGCGTCGGCGGCGGTTGTTCTACTGTGTTTTGCGTTACGGGTTTAGCCCGCTGCGTCTCAGCGGCAGTTAATGCCGCCTGTTGAGCAGCAAAGGCTTGTAATTGCTCCACCAGTGCGCTACTACGTTGCTCCAAAGTTTGATTATCTACCTCGGTTTGTTCTTCTGTGGATTGACCAATTAAAGCCCCAATATGATCACGGCAATTCAACAACAAACGAATGAAATCAGGCGTGATTTTTAATTTACCACTACGCGCTTTGTCTAATAGATTTTCAATGCTATGACTAAATTCAGAAACCTGGTTCAAACCCACCACACCCGCTGAGCCTTTAATAGTATGCACAGCACGGAACACTACATTAATGGTTTCTTTATCCGCAGGAGCAGCCTCTAATTGCAACAAACTATCTTCCATTTGTTGCAAAGTTTCCTGAGATTCCAGTGCAAATAATTGCAGGAGCTTGTGTTTACTCATGCTAAAGTCCTCATAGAGTGTGGCAATACATTGTATTCATGAGATGATACATTAGCGTGCGGAAATAACCAAAGGATCACCGAAATATCCGATTAATTGATAGGTTTCCAGCATATCCACGACTACGCTACTGTGGTTGCTTAAATGACAGTCTTTATGGCTTGCCAGTGCTTCGCGTTTTAGTAACAGCAATAGCTGCATTCCCGCAGAATCCAGATCGCTGATTTCTGCCAGATCAATTTCAAGTTGCTGACAATCATTTAAGGCGTCCAGCAAAGCATCTTTTAATTCAATTGCGTGAGAAATCACTAATTCACCGATTAAGCGAAGAACGCAGTGATCTGCATGTTGTTCAATTTCTAGCTGCATGGTGGATATTCCCCCGCGTTAAGTTATTTGCCTAAAAAATAGATAGGTACTAAGGGTAGTTTATTTTTGTCTTCATCTGGCATTTTTTCATAAAAATCTTGCCATAAACTAATGAATCTTTCAAAGTCTATGAGTTCAACGTGCACATGAGAACTACGCGCCGTTTGTTTGGCATCGGTGGTAAATCCCCCCATTGAAATGAAAATACCGACATCACCATCTTTTTGTAGTAAACCCATAAGTTGTCTGACTTCTTGCACACTGGCGGCGGATTCTCGGTGTTTGACTTGTACCTTCATTCTTGGAGAGGCGGTGCCTAAAGGATCGCGGTAAGCAATAATGTCAATGCCGCCAGCTTTGCCTTTGGGGGCGACAAAGGGAGTGAAGTAGCCCATGCCACGCAATAATGCAGCGGAGAGTTCTTGGAACTCATAAGGACTCAGATTATCTATGTATTGTTTTAAGTTTTCAGAGGCAATGCTTTTATATTCATCCAGTGTCATTTCACTGGTTTTTATAACATCAGGTTCATCAATGTGATCGGTTTCAAAGCCATTAGTTTGAGATATATCATTTATAGGTTGCTGCGTTAGCTTCCATTTTTGATATTGATCATTGATTTCTTGAATTAATTTGGTTTCTCCCAGTTCCAGGGATTTCTCGCCTTCGGGTGTTAAATACCAAATGCCCGCTCTTTTTATGATAAAACCTGCTTTAACACAACCTATTGTGTAAAAACCGAATATTGTCTGCCAACGGATTTGTTTAGATTTTTCATAGTAGCTGCTTTCCCATTCATCAAATACAACTCGTTTTTCAATTTCTTCTAATACTTTAGTACGATGTAATTCTCCATCATTGGCTTTTAATGCAGACAATGCGGCAAAAATGACTTTGGCTGCTACTTTTCGACTATGTGAGCTTTCTTTCATAGTTATTTCTCTATCAATGCTTCAGCAATCTTTTCTAATGGCAGAATTAAATCTGCGGCGCCGCGTTTGATGGCTTCTTTAGGCATTCCATAGACTACGCAGGTTTCTTCGTTTTGCGCGATGGTAAAGGCGCCGGCTTTGTGCATTTCTTCCAGTCCGCGGGCGCCGTCGTCGCCCATGCCGGTCATGATGACGCCGATGGCGTTTTTGCCGGCGGTTTGCGCAACCGAGCGAAATAATATGTCTACCGAGGGGCGGTGGCGGTTGATGACGGGTCCGTCTTTGACTTCAACACAGTATTTATGTACGCCGCTACGCTGCAAAAGCATATGGTAAGCCCCTGGTGCAATCAAGACGCGCCCCTGATGTACTTCGTCTAGGTGCTTGGCTTCTTTGACTTCTACTGCGCAAATGCCGTCTAAGCGGCGGGCAAAGGCTTCGGTAAAACCGGCGGGCATGTGTTGTACTACCAGCACGGGTGGGGTATTGGTTGGCAGGCTTTTGAGCACTAATTCGAGTGCCTGTGTGCCGCCAGTGGAGGCGCCGATGGCGATGACCGGATCGCCGGGATTGTTGAGTCGAGGCGGCAAGCGTGGCTGCGGACGCGGGGCGATCATGGCGTCTGCGCTGAGTTTGGGGTGCACTGCAATGGCTTCAGAAACCGCTGCATTGCGCTGGAGTTTTTTCATGTTTGCCTGGGTGGCGGCTTTAATGGTGTCTACTAAGGCGCGGCGGGCGTCTTGAAAAAAGTCTTGTAAACCGACTTTGGGCTTGGTGATGATGTCTACTGCGCCTGCGGACAGGACTTGTAGGGTGGTTTGTGCGCCTTCGTCAGTCAGACTGGAGCACACGACGACGGGCGTGGGATGTTCTTTCATGATTTTGCGCAAGAAGGTGAGTCCGTCCATGCGCGGCATTTCAATGTCTAGGATGATCACGTCAGGCCATTGTTTTTCCATGTGTTTCATGGCAAAAATTGGGTCGGCAGAGGCGGCGATGAGTTCAATACCGGCGGCGTTTTTGAGAATTTCGCTAAACGCTTGACGCACTACGGCGGAATCATCAATGACGATGGCTTTAATCTTTTTCAAAATTTTTCTCCCGCGGCTGGGGATGCCTGATGATTATGATAAATCCAAACTTCGCCGGTGGGCAGGGATAAAATCACGCGGCGATAGCCAATGCCTCCTAAGTGGCTGGCATGAATACGAAAGTGGTGTTCGCGCAGGAGTTCGCGGGCGATTTGCATGTTGCGCTGTCCGATGTTGTTGGCGCTGTTTTTGGTGATTTCGGGAAACATATTGCCGCCGCCAAACACTTTGACTTGATATTCATTGACTTGGGTTTGGTATTTGGTGATATGTTTTAAGAAAAGCTGCACTGCGTCTTCAGCATAGCGCCCATCTAAATTCGGTGTCAGAATTTTTTGCGGACGTGATAGCATGAAATGGCACATGCCGCCGATTTTGCGCTGCGGATGCCAAAGGGTAATCGCTATGCAAGAGCCTAAAATAGTGCGTACTTGCACTTCCCCTTGACCAAAATAAAACTCGCCGGGGCGTAAAAAAACTTCGCTCATGCGACTGGGCATGTCGTTCATTCAGCGGTCGCCTTTTTCCGGTAAATAGTGGGCGCAACATTGTGCAGTTGTGCATTGATTTCCGGTGTGGTCAGGCTAGAGAGGTTTTCTGCATGTCCGATAAAGAGATAGCCGCCTGATTTGAGTTGGGCAATGATTTTATGAATCAATTGGCGCTTGGTGGGTAAATCAAAATAAATCAGGACATTGCGCAACAAGATCAAATCAAAATTGGGCAGACGCGGATAGTTGGGGGCGTTAAGGTTGCATTGTTGAAATTTCACCCGTTCACGCAACTTTTTTTCGATGCAAAAAGTACCCGCTTGAGAGCGCACCCCTTTGAGACAATAGCGACTCAGGCACTCTTTAGGGATATGAGAAGTGGCATTCAGCGGATAAACCCCACTGCGTGCGAGGTGCAACATACGGGCGCTGATGTCTGTACCTAACACCGACCAAGCGCGGTTTGCGCCCAATACATCCATTAAGATCATCGCGGTGGTGTAGGCTTCTTCGCCTGAAGAACAGGCAGCACTCCAGGCTTGAAACGGCTGTTCTCGCGGGTAATTCGGTAGTAGTTGTTGCTTTAGATAAGTAAAATGATCTGGCTCACGAAAAAAATAGGTTTCATTAGTGGTCAGTAAATCCACCATGATTTGAAATTCTTCAGGATGATTATTGTCTGTGAGCAGACAGTAGTAAGCTTGCAAGCTGTCTAGTTCATGATGACGCACTCGTTTTGACAGGCGACTGACCACCAGCATTTTCTTTGTTGGCGGCAAATGAATGCCCGCCGCTTTATAAATAAGCTGCTGAAACTCCTTGAATTCATCATCGCTGATGCTGAGTAAGCCAGGAAATTGAGCCAAAACAGATGCCTTACTAGAGCAGATAGATTTCTGTCTAAGGCGGATATAAGCCGTATGAATAAGCACTCACGCAGTTATAGCCACTTGACAGAAATCATCTTAATTTAAATGGATGCTTGCAAAAGAAGCAATGCGCAGTTGCTTCGTTGCTGGCACAGTCTGCTAGTCCTGTAGGTTGCGAGCATAGAAAATTTCCATCATTTCCCGCTGCACATAGCCTTCTATGGCTATTTTTTCAGAAGTGGACAAATCACTGCTACTGCTACCAAATAAATAATCATCTAAATTAAATTCCTTCAAAACCATTTTAGTATGAAAGAGATTTTCTTGATATACATTGACATCTACCATTTGATAGCGAGCTTTGGTATCTTCCGAAATATAGTTTTGGATAGAATGAATAGGATGATCAATGTAGTGTTTATTGCCGTCTACATCGCGGGTAAAACCACGCACCCGATAATCCATGATCACAATATCTGAATCAAAACTATGAATCAGATAATTCAAAGCCTTCAGCGGAGAAATGCGCCCGCACGTTGAAACATCAATATCTGCACGAAAGGTGCTGATGCCCTTGCTGTCAGGATGATTTTCCGGGTAGGTGTGTACAGCAATGTGGCTTTTGTCTAAATGCGCCACCACAGCTTCAGGCAAAGGACCCGGCGAAGCCGTGTTTGCCATATCGTTGGTACAGATAGGTTCTTCAGAAATCAGCATAGTGACGCTCGCGCCTTGAGGATCATAGTCCTGACGGGCGATATTCAACACATTAGCTTCAATAATGTTAGCGACATTCACCAGCGTTTGGGTCAGTCGTTTGGCATTGTAAACCTCGTCAATATACTCGATATATTCTTCACGCTCGCTTGTGGTTTTGGCGTAACAAATATCGTAAATATTGAAACTTAAGGATTTGGTAAGGTTATTAAAGCCATGCAGACGCAGCTTGGAAAAGGTATCAGACATAAGCAATACTTCCTGGTTAAAGGTGTGCCGGTGCGACCAAGAAAAAACAAGCAATACTTGCAAGCCGCTTGCGTGCTATTACTGCATTTGCGGCGGGCAGTATAGCAGTGGAATATAAAAGTTATCGCCACGAAAAGCAAAGGATTGCAACGGGTCAGGCAATTGTCAGGAAAAAAGACCGGTGGAGGACAACAGAGACTGCTATGACCGTTCTCCAATTAATTTTGTAAGTACATTATTTATAAGCAACATTTTTATTGTGCTTGACAGTCAATCCAAAGAGGGTGGGGCAAACCTGAGAAATCCTGTATAGTGATGGCGTGACATGCTATCAAGAAATTTATTGTCCAGAATGCGGTAGCACCCACGTCAGCAAGCAGGATAGAGTACGCATGGCGAACTTCGCTATCTTGCCATAGCCCTGACTGCACTCAACAAGGTTTCATTCCGCATTGCTGCTTATAGGGCTTACTGACTCAGCATCTAACAGAAAAAGCGTGATATGGTTATCAACAACAGCGGTGTGCGTAACGCGGCGTGAGTGCTTGACACCAGCAAAGGCAAAGCGTTGTGCTCGATACGCCAAAAAAGCGCATAGCCTCATCCAAGTAAATCCCACTATTGGTTATCCGAAATTTATTTTATATGGCAATTAAATACTGCTTTATTAATTAATATTTTCCTTGCGGTACTATGCCAGCATGAAATATTGGAAAGTACAAAAGTCTCAGATTATCAAGAAGGCAACGCTTTAGTGATTCCTGTTCAATGCAATGCAGATGCAGTAGAAAGATTGGATGAAGAAATTGATTATGCTTTAGTTGTGACATTAGAAGTAAAAGAACATATAGATATTCAAATCTATCAACAAATAAAAGCTGGACTACAGCAAAAAGTAGAAGTTTCTTAAGTCGTAAAGAATAATGAGTTCGTTACCATGCCTAGAAAACCCCGTCCCGCCAATTTGGAAAAATCTTTGGAGGCATTGGAAAAACTCGTTGTCCAATTAGAACAGGGTGATACGAGTTTGGAAGAGTCTCTTAAATTATTTGAAACCGGCGTTCTATTAACACGTCAATGCCAGCAAGCATTGCAAGATGCCGAGCAGAAAGTGGATATACTCATCGGCGAACAAATAACGCCTTTTGTTTTGGAAAAAAATGCTGTACAGGACACTGCTAAAGATGCAACTGAAACCTTTGATGGTTGAATACCAACAACGTGTGGAAAACCAACTGGAAACTTTTCTGCCAGAGGTGCAAATTCAGCCGCCGCGCCTGCATGAAGCCATGCGCTACGCGGTACTCGGTGGCGGCAAGCGGGTACGCCCGCTGTTGGTGTATTTGACGGGTAAGGCGTTGGGTACGCCGCTAGAGCAATTGGATGCCCCCGCTTGCGCGGTAGAACTCATTCATGCTTATTCGCTGGTGCATGATGATTTGCCCTGTATGGATGATGATGAGTTGCGGCGCGGCAAGCCGACTTGTCATATTGCTTACGGCGAGGCGCTGGCAACATTGGCAGGCGATGCCTTACAAACCCTGGCGTTTCAGGTGTTGGCGAAACACGCGAGCAACGCGATCCCTGCTGCGCAACGTTTGCAGATGTTGGAAATTCTTTCTATTGCCAGCGGTTCGCGTGGTATGGTTGGCGGTCAAGTGATTGATTTAGAAGCGGTTGGTCATGAATTAAATCTGACTGAATTAGAAAACATGCACATTCACAAAACCGGTGCTTTGATTTGCGCCAGTGTTAAACTGGGCGCTTTGGCGGGCGCAATTCTGCCGGAAGCAACGGCATTAGATAAATTGGGACATTATGCTAAGTGTATCGGGCTGGCGTTTCAGGTGCAGGACGATATTCTTGATGTGGAAGCTGATACCGAAACCTTGGGTAAAACTCAGGGCGCGGATCAGGCAAAAAATAAGCCGACTTACCCGGCGTTATTGGGTTTAGGCGGAGCGAAGCGTATGGCTGCCGAATTGTTAGAGCAAGCTATTGAAAGTCTTGAGACTTTTGGTCAAGCGGCTGAGTCTTTACGCAGCTTGGCGCGTTACATAGTTACGCGGGGCTATTAATCGGCGGGGAGCATTTTGTATGCAATTTGTGAATCCCAAGAATGATGTGGCATTCAAAAAAATCTTTGGTGATGAACAGCATAAAGCGGTGCTGATTGCTTTTCTCAATGCGGTATTGAATTTAAGTGCAGAGAAAGAAATCATTGACGTGGAAATACTGAATCCTTATCAGACGCCGCATTTAGCCTTGCTTAAATATACCTTGCTAGATGTTCGTGCCACTGATAAGCGTGGCATAAATTTTATTGTAGAAATGCAGAATGAGCGTGTTCCTGGTTTGCGCAAACGCTTTCAATACTATGCCGCAAAAAGCTATAGCCAGCAAATAGAACGCGGGGAAGATTACCCCAAATTAAACCAGGTAGTCTTTATCGGTATTTTAGATTTCACTGAGTTTGGTAATCAAGACTATGCCAGCCGACATATTTTATTAAATGTCGCAACCGGTCTGCAAGAATTGCGTGATTTTGAATTTAATTTCATTGAATTACCGAAGTTTAAAAAAACTGAAAATGAATTTAGCAGTTCACTGGATAAGTGGGTTTATTTCATCAAATATGCTGCTGATTTAGAAGTGATTCCAGCTCACGCAGATTCAGCGCCTTTACGAGCAGCCTATGCAATGGCTAATAAATTCGGTTGGACGCGAAAAGACTTGGAAGTTTATGATTATTGGAGTATCAAAGAACAAGATGAACGTGGTGCAGTTGAATTGGCGCTGGAAACAGGTTTGCAGCAAGGTTTGCGGCAAGGTTTGCAACAGGGTATGCAGCAAGGCATAGCGCAGGGAGAAAAACGTAAGGCTTTAGAAACTGCGGCTAAGTTGCAAGAGAAGGGCTTTGCGCTTGAAGATATTTGTGAGCTGACTGGCTTATTGAAGAGGGAGATACAGGATTCGCTAGAATGGTAAGACATCTTCTATGTTATTTTAGTAAAACATTTAATGTGTAATTTTTTAATTTTGATTGAACACTTGCAAAGGAAAATCCATGCACCCTATGTTAAACATTGCCATTCGCGCTGCTCGTCGGGCAGGCAACGTTATTTTGCGCGGCTATCAGCAACGTGATAATTTAATGGTGGAAAGCAAAGGCTTAAATGATTTCGTTAGTGAAGTTGATCGGGAAGCAGAAGCAGCTATTATTGATACCCTGATCAGTGCCTATCCAAATCATTCAGTTTTGGCAGAAGAAACTGGTTTGCATGAGGGAACAGAACCTTTTCAATGGATTATTGATCCGCTGGATGGTACTACCAATTTTCTACATGGTCATCCACAGTTTTCTGTTTCTATTGCTTTATTGTACAAAGATAAACTAGAGCAAGCAGTAGTTTACAGTCCACTGAGTGAAGAACTCTTTACTGCCACTCGTGGACAGGGGGCATTTTTCAATAATCGTCGGATGCGTGTGAGCCAGGTTGCACATTTAAGTGGCGCTTTGTTGGGTACAGGTTTTCCTTTTAAGGAAGAGCGGTATCTGGAGATTTATCTGAGCACTTTTCGCGCTTTGTTTCCGCTTACTTCTGGGGTGCGGCGTTGTGGTTCGGCAGCATTGGATTTAGCCTATGTCGCGGCGGGACGGTTGGACGGCTTTTGGGAATTGCATTTGCGCCCTTGGGATTTAGCTGCGGGTGTGTTGTTGATTCAAGAAGCGGGCGGCATTGTGACAGATATTTACGGTGCTCATGACTATTTGCGTACTGGACATGTTTTGGCGGGTAATAGCAAAATACATAAACTGCTGGCAGAAGAGTTACAAGATAAAATCCCTGCCCACTTGTAATAGACTTGGAAAATACCTATGCGGATGATGTTGCTAGTGGTGCATGTATTGAATGGCTTTGGTAGCTTTCTACCGCAACTGGGCTTGCGGGCGATACTTGCTTATGAGTTCTGGAAAGCAGGTTACACTAAGTTTACGGGGGAAAATTGGTTTGTGCATATCCAAGACAAATTTCCCTTTCCATTTGACCAAATACCAGTAGAACTGAGTTGGGCGCTGGCAACCTGGACTGAAATGCTTGGTGCTGTGGCTTTGTTGTTGGGTTTGGCTACGCGCTTTTTCAGCTTTTCTTTGATTATTCTGCTGCTGGTGGCGATCATAGGCGCACATTTGCCAGATGCAACAGAATGGTCAAGTTTGAAGGAGCTTTGGGAAATCGCGTATCATCATCGTCCCATGCGTAACGGCAACTATGGTTTTGAACTTCCGCTGTTGTATTTGCTGATGTTGTTGCCGTTGTTTTTTCAAGGGGCTGGTAAACTCAGTCTCGATGCACTGATTTTCGCTTGGGTTAATCGCCAGCAAAAACTCAAGCAAATGTCGAGGATTCCCGATAGGTATTGACTATGCTTGTATTAAAACATCAATTTGTCTGCTTTTTATATGTTCTTTGGGGTTTGTTCTGTAGCACTAGCGCCTTCGCTGCGACAACGGCAGTACAAAAGGTAGAAGTTCCTTTTGATTTCCAAGGTATAGTGGTTTATGTTGCATTAGAAGGTGGGTTTTACGGTTTAGAAACTGATACGGGTGAAAAATATTTACCCACTGAGTGGGAAGAATGTTTTCAGCAAGAAGGCTTACGAGTCAAGGTGCGAGCTAAAGCAATTAAAGGGCAAATGGGTTTCAAAATGTGGGGACAACCCATTGAAATTATAACTATCGTTTCAACCCTTTGTGGGTTTGAAGCAGATTCTATGGAGCCAGGAGCAATGCACAATAATGAATAGCCAAGATTTTCTTGAACAACTGGCACTGGTATTAGAAGTGCGCAAAAAGGCTGATCCCGAAAATTCTTATGTTGCCAGCCTTTATCACAAGGGTTTGGATAAGATTTTGAAAAAAATCGGTGAAGAAGCCACAGAAACTGTGATTGCTGCCAAAGACGGTGACAAAGCACAAATCATTTACGAAACCGCAGACTTATGGTTTCATACGCTGGTGCTCTTGGCTTATCATGATCTGCGTCCGCAGGATGTGTTGCAAGAGCTAGATCGGCGTTTTGGGGTATCTGGTTTGGTGGAAAAAGCCCAGCGGGAAGCTTAAAACGCGCACTGAGTGCCCTCTGAAATTTGGTTATATGGATGCTTAATATTTGGTAACTTCAAGGAGTTTTTTATGCGTGAACCTGATTGCCTGTTTTGCAAAATTATTGCTGGCACAATTCCCTCCGAAATGCTGTATAGTGATGATCAAGTTATTGTTATTAAAGATATTAATCCACAAGCTGAGGTGCATTTGCTGGTCATTCCGCGAGAACATATCGTAAGCCTCAAGGAATTAGACGCAAGCCATGATACACTGATGGCGCATATCCTGCGTTTGCTGCCAAAGTTGGCGGAACAGCAGGGATTAAGCGAGGGTTTTCGTACTATTATCAACACCGGACGCGGCGGCGGTCAGGTGATTTTTCACTTGCATGTGCATCTCTTAGGTGGGCGCAATCTGCCGGGTTTTGGCTAAAAAAATCAAGAGGATAAAGAACGTGGGTATTGGCGGCATCAGCATTTGGCAGTTATTAATTGTATTGGTCATCATCATTTTGTTGTTTGGCACGAAAAAGTTACGCAACATTGGCGGTGATTTGGGTTCAGCCATTAAAAATTTCCGCAATTCGGTGCGGGAAGGCGCGCAAGAAATCGAAGACCACAAAAAACTCTATCCCGAACAACAGGATAGAGCATCTGAAAAAGAGCAAATTATTGAAGCTCAGGTCAGCCGCAAAGAACGTAGCAACTAACTATGTTTGAGGTCGGCTTTTGGGAAATTATCCTGGTTTTAGTAATAGCACTACTGGTCATAGGTCCCGACAAATTGCCGGGTATTGCGCGTCAAGTGGGTGTTTGGGTGGGACGCACCCGTGCTTATATCAACAGCGTCAAATCCGACATTGATCGAGAATTGCGTTTGCAAGAACTGCAAGCCCTAATGCAGAAAAATGATGTGCATGAAATCATTGAAGAAACCAAAGCCAGCTTAACGCTGCCGCCGGAAGAAAAAACCGCTCCAGCCACAACAGACAGCCATCCCGCTGTCAGTGATAAAACCTCTAATTAAACCAGATAAGTGCTTGTAACTTATCTGGTTTCGCACTTTCTATGCCATCATCCCCTAAACCAAAACCGCTGCCTGATGAGTACCAGATGCCCTTTCTCTCGCATTTGGTCGAGTTGCGTGATCGTTTGCTCAAAGCAATATTAACCATCTTGTTGATTTTTCTTGGCTTATTCTATTTCGCCAACGATCTCTACACGCTGCTGGCAGACCCGCTACTAAAGCATTTGCCGGCTGGTAGCAACATGGTAGCGATTGACGTAGCATCGCCTTTTATTGCGCCGCTGAAATTGACGATGATTTTGTCGGTGTATTTGGCAATGCCAGTGTTGTTTTATCACCTTTGGGCATTTGTCGCCCCTGGCTTGTATCGGCATGAAAAACAAATTGTTTTTCCGTTGCTGGCATCCAGCACCCTGCTGTTTTACTTGGGAATGCTGTTTGCTTATTTTGTTGTGTTTCCTATGGTATTTGGCTTTTTTATCAGCGTCTTACCCGAAGGGGTGGAGATGAGTACGGACATCAGCCGCTATCTGGATTTTGTGCTAGGGATGTTCCTTGCTTTTGGGATTGCCTTTGAAACGCCGGTATTTACTGTGCTGCTGCTATGGACGGGCATTATTGAACCGGATTCTTTAGCAGAAAAACGCCCGTATATTATCGTCGGCGTTTTCATTGTGGCTATGTTTCTAACGCCGCCGGATATGTTTTCCCAAACGCTCTTAGCGGTGCCTATGTGGTTGCTGTTTGAATTGGGTTTGTGGATGGGGCGCTTACTGGTGAAAAACAAAAAAGCACGCGAAGCGGCTGAGGAGGCAGCGGACAGTTCTGCACCGGAAGGCGCACCGCTGCACGAGGGTTTTCCCAGCGATTACCAACCCTTAAGCCCGACAGAAATGGATAACATCATGGCGCGTGACGATGAAGCACAAACCCCGCCGGCTGCTAAAACCTGAGAAAAACATCATGACGCAATGGGTTGTTCAAGCACATAAGTTGTGCAAAAATTTCACCGATGCCAGGCTGCAAGTGGAAGTATTGTGTGACGTGAATTTGCAAATCGCTGTTGGTGAGCGGGTTGCCATTGTCGGCAGTTCTGGGTCGGGTAAAAGTACCTTGCTGCATTTGCTGGGTGGGCTGGATGATCCCACGAGCGGCGCTGTGGATATTGCTGGACAGGATATTCATGCCTTAAAACCCGCGCAACGCGGTCAGTGGCGCAATAAAACCCTGGGCTTTATTTACCAATTTCATCATTTGTTAGCCGAATTTACCGCCTTGGAAAATGTTTGTATGCCGCTGCTGATTCGCGGTTTAAGCGTCGCTGAAGCGCAACATAAAGCCCGCGACATGCTGACGCGGGTGGGATTAGGGCAACGTTTGCAACACAAGCCTGGCGAGTTGTCGGGTGGTGAGCGTCAACGCGCCGCAGTAGCGCGGGCGCTGGTGACAGAGCCGCAATGCGTATTGGCTGACGAGCCGACGGGTAATTTGGATCAAAAAAACGCGCTGCATGTGTATGAAACCATGCTGGAACTCAATGCAGCGGTGAACACCAGTTTAGTGGTGGTTACACACGACGAAAACCTGGCAGCGCGGATGGATCGGGTGCTACATTTGAACGCCGGAACGCTGCAATAAACGCCCAAGGTTCCTGCGGGTTTAGCGCTCGCCGTGCAGTTTGAAAAACTCAATAATTTGCGCCAAACGCGCTGCTTGTGCACTCATCTCTTCGGCGGCTGCGGCAAGTTGTTCTGCTGAGGAAGCATTTTGCTGCGAAACCGTGTCTAACTGAGCAATCGCGCTGTTGATCTGCTCAACACTTTCTCTTTGCTGTTGCGAAGCCAGCGCCACTGCCCGCGTCTGCTGTGCAATGTCATGAATTTCCGGCAAAATATTTTTCAGTAAAGCCCCTGCGCGTTGCGAAACCTGCACACTGTCACCAACCAATTGATTGATGTCTTGTGCGGCAAGGCGGCTGCTTTGCGCCAATTTTTGCACTTCGCTGGCAACCACCGCAAAACCGCGTCCATGCTCGCCAGCACGCGCTGCTTCAATCGCCGCATTTAAAGCCAGCAGATTGGTTTTATAGGCAATTTCTTCCACGCTCCGAATTTTCTTAGCAATCGCCTGCATGGCCTCTACTGTTTCCAGCAAGGCGCTACCACCGGTTTCGGCAGTCGTGCGCACCCGTTCGGCAATGGCTTGCGTGTTTTGCGCGTTGCTGGCGTTTTCATTCACTGTGGCAGTGATGACTTCTAAGGTTGAAGTGGTTTCCTCCACGCTGGCGGCTTGCTCACTCGCGGTTTGACTGAGCGACTGCGCCGAAGCGCTGATTTCTTCGGAAGTGCTGGCCAGCGAATTAATGCTGTTACGGGTTTGACGAATGATGTCAACGAGTTTTTCCAGCATGTGTTGCAACGCGGTCAGCATCTCGCCAATTTCATCTTTACCCTGTGCGACAATACTTACGCCCAAGTCACCCTCGCCTAAACTGCGGGCGACATTGACCGCTTGGCGCAACGGATGGCTTAAGCTGTTTGCCAGCCACCACCCCAACAGCGTAATGATTCCAACAAGACTCAGCAACACAGTGAAAATAAGGCGGTTTAGCTGGGTGACAGGGGCTTGCACCTCGGCTAAGTCTACTTCTGCCAGCAATGCCCAGTGGATGCTCTGCGCCTCTATTGGCGTGAAAGCAGATAATACGGTTTGATTGCGATAATCCTGGATTTCTTGCGTACGGGTTTGTCCGGCTAACGCTTGTTGTGCTGCTAGCGTTTGCACTCCGTTATCTTTCAAGGTGCCAGCAAAAGAAGCTTGTACGCTGCGCTGCGTCGCATCCAGAAAGGAATCGGAACGCATCCGGTAATCGTTGCCGACCAGGTAGGTTTCGCCGGAGTTACCCATACCGCTACGGGTTTGCATGATGTGGTTGATGCCTTCCAAGAACAGTTGCACGGCGATCACCGCGTCTACTGCTTGTTCGGCATTGAGCACCGGATGAGCGGCGAAAAAGGCCGCTTGTCCGCCGCTGGGCGCATAGGGTTTAAAATCGGCAAAATCTGTGTGTTTTTCTTGCAAAACGCGGCGAAATAAATCGCCTAAATGGGTTTCTTTGTAAATGCCGTCTTGGAGATTGCTTTGGTAATCTTTTTCTTTAGCAATGCTATGAAAAACAAAGCCTTGTTTGGTAATCAGAAAAATATCATGGTAGCCGTAAAGCTTGGCATAAGCAGCAAAAATGTCTTCGCCTTGCTGGTTTTTCAGCGCCGCTTCTTCTAAATCAATTTTTGATACTATCGCCCAATTCAGTCCTTGCAACGCTAAGGCATCAGCCCGCACTAAAATGGGCTTGCCAGAAGCTTCAATGTAGGTTTCGCGCACTGAGATGCCGCTGAACGCTTGTTGCACATAGGGCTGGCGCAAATCGGTTATTTCACTACCAATCACCAGGGCTGCATTTCCCGCGCTGGCTAAGGCGCTGCGCAGCATAAAACGCTGCTCTACTTGCGCAACCAAGTAACTCTCGCCAGAGGTTTTCATGCCTTCACGCGCTTGCATGATGGCGTTGAGCGGCGCATTGGGTAATGCCAAAATCAGCACACCCAGCCCTGGTATTGGGGCGCTGATGAAAGCCAGTTGTTCCTGTGCCGCGCCATAGGGTTGGAAATCCTGCCTATGCAAGGCTTTGAGTCCTGCCAAAAAACTTTCGCGCAAAGCGGTATATTGAGCATCTGCCTGTAAAATGTTGGCGGGCGCATCTGCCGCTAGGCTAAAGGCAACCTTCCCTTGTGTATCGGCAATAATAACCTGGGTATAGCCCATCAGCGGTAGATTTTGCCGAAGCCAACCGGTGTTGTTGGACGATTTTTCTGTTGTCTGTTTTAACAGCGCAGAAACGCAAGGGGTGCTGGCAAGAATTTGCGTATTGGCTTGATGTTGTTGAAGATAATCTGATAAAGCCTGCTTTTTTAAGGCATGGATCGCGGATAAATTGTCGAAGGCTTGCTCCACTGCTTTGCTGTACACTTTGGCAAGTGCCTGCACGTCGCCCACGCGCTCTTGAAAATAGCGGGTGATCTGGGCTTTTTTGATGTCGCGCACTGCTTCTAATTGCGCAGAAACCTGTTTATTCAGGGCGTGTCGGGCAGATTCGCTGCTCCACCAACCGAGCAGGCTTAACGGTATGATGCCAATGGTTAAGAACAACGCCAACAATTTTGGCTTAAGGCGAATGTTGTTTAAATTCAGCATGAGCATTTTCCTCCACAACAGGTTTTTTCGTTTTTCTTACAGCGGTATACTCAGGAAAATCTGAGCCGTCACATCTGACTAAAAACGCTGCAAACAGTCAAGATGCTTATAGCAGTATACAGCCTAAACTTTTGACTCAACATGGCAGGGCAGCAAATTCAATTTTTGACTTCAACACAAGAAGACTGGTTATGAATGCAACTCTCGATACCCTTAATGCAGACCCGCAGGAACTGGCAAAATTTAATGCCTTGGCAAGTCGCTGGTGGGATACGCACAGCGAATTTAAGCCGCTACACGACATCAATCCTTTACGTCTGGATTTCATTGATCAGCGCGTCAGTTTAGCGGGTAAACTGGTGCTGGATGTGGGCTGCGGCGGCGGCATTTTGGCAGAAGGCATGGCGCAACGCGGCGCGGAAGTGACCGGCATAGACCTGGGTACAGCGCCGCTAAGCGTGGCTAAATTGCACCTATTTGAATCCGGCTTGGGAGTAGATTACCAACAGGGCAGCGCCGAAGAATGGGCGCGGCGTTACCCGGCGCAGTTTGATCTGGTGACCTGCCTAGAAATGTTGGAGCATGTGCCTGATCCCGCTTCGGTGATCAATGCTTGCCATACCCTGGTCAAACCTGGTGGGCATGTGTTTTTCTCAACCCTGAATCGCAATCCCAAAGCCTATTTGTTCGCCATTCTCGGTGCAGAATACCTGTTGCATCTGTTGCCCAAAGGCACGCATGACTATGCAAAATTTATCCGCCCTTCAGAGCTGAGTGCCTGGGCGCGGGCGGCGGGCTTGGAAATTCAAGAACTGGCGGGCATGAGTTACCAGCCTTTTACCCAAACTTATCATTTGGGACAGGATGTATCCGTCAATTACCTGGTACATTGCACGCGAATGTGCTAAGGCGCAGACAAGCGGTGCTTTTTTGTTAGCTTTTCCTAAGCGCTAAGTGCCTATAGTCGCTATACTTATATCGCGCCCAGCTAGAAATGCACTGTATTAAACAACCCCTTGTCAGGCATAGGATTTTCGGTTATTTTAACGCCCGTCAAATTGTTTTTGAGTAAAATGCTTAAAAAACAATAAGTTGTAACGAAAAAGCAAGATGCGGCTTTAATTTTGCCTAGGGATTAAAACGACCTGCCTGGCAAACCGCCAGCACACTTCAGGGATTGAAAGTATTATTTAGAGGCTTCTTTAATGGGACATAAAGCGCACCGTCTAACACCGGTTATTTATTACGAGTACTCAACCAAAAGCCACGCCCTAAAGCCTGTTTACACACACTCCCAGCATCCCAAATGGTTTATTGTTGCGCTCTCAGTTGCGGGTTTGTCATGTGCTTGGTGGTTAAGCCAATCGAACACTTCTTACCACGCACCGCCGCCCACTTATCAAATGCTAGATTCCGATTCGGGAGAAGGGTCTTCACCCGTAGCGCGGCAATTCACCACTTTATCCGATGTGTTTTTTCAGCGCACGCAGGCAGAAATCCACGTCTGGCTTACCCAAGCTGAACATTCAACACCGCAGCTTGAGGTGCTGGCTTTTACCTTGCCTACCAAACTGCTGTTTTCTTCAGAGCAATCTGCTCAAGCACACTTGCCACAAGCCCTCATCATCGCCCCTCAAACAACTGCGCCCTTAGCGACTTCAGACGCCCAGGCGTTACCCATTACCGGTGAAGCCCTTGCCGATGATACCAACGCGCTGGAAGAAAGAGACGGCTGGAAAGTCTTAGTAGTGCAACAGGGCGATACCTTGTCGAGCTTGTTCAATAGATACGCCATCAATCGTGACGATTTATACCGCTTGCTGGCGCTTAAAAACTACAAACAAGACCTGACGCGCCTGTATCCATACGAAGAAATACTGATTAAAATCAGTGAACAAGGTGATTTGTTGGCGCTTAAACTGGATTTGAACCGTGAACAAGAACTGTTAGTCGAGGTAGCGCCAGGTAAGAGCGCAGAAGACAAGCAGTTTGCCGTACAAGAAATTACCCACGAATTGGAAAAAACCCTGGTTGCCAGAGCGGGTTTAATTGAAAGCTCCTTGTTTGCCGATGGCAAAAATGCCGGCATCAGCGGCAGAAAAATTCTGGAAATGACGCACATTTTTAACTGGGATATTGATTTTTCTCAGAATTTACAGGATGGCGATAGCTTCAGTCTGGTTTATGAAGAGTTCTATCACGAAGGTGAGCGGGTTAAAGAAGGTCCCATTCTCGCCGCCGAATTTGTCAACCAAGGGCACTATTACCAAGCGTTGCGCTACACCAACCCTAGCGGCAACACAGCTTACTACACCCCAGACGGGCATAGCCTGCAACGCGCCTTTATTCGTAATCCGGTGAAAGTAGGGCAAATTACCTCTAAATTCAGCCTGTCACGTTATCATCCCCTCTTGCACAAATTCCGCGCCCACAAGGGCGTGGACTATGGAGCGCCAGTTGGCACACCCGTGTATGCAGTAGGCGAAGGCAAAGTAGTGTTTGCTGGGCAAAAAAATGGTTATGGCAACGTGATTATTCTGCAACATTGGGATACATACAGCAGCCTCTATGCGCATTTATCCGCTTTTGCAAAGGGCTTGAAAGTGGGACAAACAGCGCGCCAAGAACAGGCAATTGGCTATGTCGGACAAACAGGTCTAGCAACCGCACCGCATTTGCATTATGAATTTCGTATTAATGATGAACACCAAGACCCCTTGACGGTCAAATTACCGCAAACCATCCCGATAGACCCGCATTACAAGCAAGATTTTCTCAAAAAAGCCAAAGTATTAATGGCAAAACTGAAAGAATCCAACGGGCAAATCGCTTTACAGCAGGCGCACTAAACACTGGCAAGCAGCCGTGCGCTGCTTGCCTGAGTTCCAACATGACTTACCCTTACTACATAGGTTTGATGTCCGGCACCAGTGCTGACGCCATTGACGCAGTGCTGATCGAAGCCGCCCCGCAGCATTTTGAGCTGTGTGCGACCCACACCCACCCGCTACCTGACGCCTATCGCCAAGCCGTGCTGCACTTAAGCCAAAGTGACGCGCCTGTGTATCCCTGGCAAATCGCCGCGCTAGATCAAGAAACTGCCGATTTATGCGCGGAAGCCGTCAACTGCCTATTATCTAAAAGCAGCCTAACGCCCGCCGAAATTCAAGCCATTGGCAGTCACGGACAAACCCTCTACCACCTCGCACCCCAGCAAGCGCGTGCAGAGCAGCGCCCCTTCACCTGGCAAATCGGCGATCCCAATCGCTTGGCATACCGTACTGGCATTCCAGTGGTAGCAGATTTTCGCCGCAAAGACATGGCAGCCGGAGGGCAAGGAGCACCGCTCGTACCCGCCTTTCACGCCGCCCTGCTACGACATCCGCAAGAAAACCGTGCGGTGCTCAACATCGGCGGCATTGCCAATCTCACCCTGTTACCCGCCGACACCCGCCAGCCAGTGCAGGGTTTTGATACAGGACCTGGCAACGCCTTGCTAGATGCCTGGGCGCAACGTCACTTGCAACAACCACTAGATGCCAAGGGCGCTTGGGCAGCGGGCGGCGAACCCTTAGCAGATTTATTAGCGCGTTGCTTAAGCGATCCCTATTTCGCTCTGCCCGCACCCAAAAGCACCGGACGCGATTACTTTAATCTCAAATGGTTAGAACAGCATTTAAGCGATCACAGCATTGCACCGCAAGCCGTGCAAGCCACATTGCTACACTTAACAGTGCATAGCATTTCGCAAGCAGTGCGCCCGTTTCAGCCGCAACGCTTACTGGTCTGCGGCGGCGGCGTACACAATGAATTTCTGATGCAGCAATTACAAACGCAATTAGCACAGATTCCGGTTGAATCCACCGCTGCACAGGGCGTAGAACCCGATTGGGTTGAAGCCAGTTGCTTTGCCTGGTTAGCGCAACAGCGATTGTTAGCGCGTCCTGGCAACCTCCCCAGCGTTACCGGCGCAACCACCAGCCTAGTGCTAGGCGGGCTATATTTACCCGCTTAAAACCCAGCGATTTAGAAATTTTCCGGCATAGTACACATCCCCGGCACTTGCAAACCAAAATGCTGATAATGCACCGGACCCGACAGTGTATATAAGCCAAATAAAATGATTAACACACCAAACACCTGCCGCACCAAAGGCTTGCGCGTAAACTGATTCAACCAATAAGCAGTGCTACCCAGCGCCAACAACATCGGCAACGTACCCACCCCAAAAGCCAACATCAACAACCCACCACGCTCCACACTCGCCGAAGCCAACGCCAATGCCAACGCCGTATACACCAAACCGCAAGGCAACCAGCCCCACACCCCGCCAAGCAACAAAGCCTGCCAAGGATGCCGTACTGGAAACAAAGGCTTGCTTAAAGGCTGCAAAAAACGCCACAGATAAGCGCCGAGTTTTTCCAAATGCACCAGCGCCGCCCACCAGCCGCCCAGATACAAACCCAAAAAAATCATAAAGATACCGGAAATTACCATACCCACCAAATGCGGCTGCGGCAACAACGCAGTAAACCTCATGCCCAAATAGCCAACCAGCATCCCCGCCAGCATATAACTCGCAAGACGCCCCAGATTATAAGCAAGCAAATACGGCAAAATTCGCCATTTAGACTGCTGCACCGACGCAGGAAGCTGCATACTGAGCGCCCCGACAATGCCACCGCACATACCGATGCAATGCAAAGACCCCAGCAAACCCGTGAGAAACGCTGCAACTAAAGTGATTTCGTTCAAAATAAAAGGATAACTACAGATGAAGTGAATAGAAAAGAAACTTGGACCCAGGAAAACTCGTAAACCAAGGAATTAAGCGATTGATTATTAAAAATTTACCTTCTAAATCCCATTGAACAAGGATTTTGATACCGTTTAGAAAGCCCCAATCAAACGCCAGATCAATGTACGGATAGGCAAGCAAGCTGTCAATTGATTTACGCCAGCCCCAACGCATCCCAGCAATTCTCGCCAACAGGCACGAATAACAAGGTTATTGGCACATAACCATCACAGATTACGTCCACCATTTCCTTGATTGACGTAAATGGTTACATGGCTTCCGAGTGTCGCATACTTCAACACTTCGACAAGCTCAGTGCATCGCAACTTCGACAAGCTCAGTGCATCGCAACTTCAACGAACTCAGTGCATCGCAACTTCAACGAACTCAGTGCATCGCAAGTTCAGCGCAAGTGACGCTATCGCTTATCCGCCTTAGTGTGTCCAGAAGGAAAGCGAGCGCTTACCATGTTGTATGAATGATGAGAGCAGGTCCCTCGGCTTTGACAATCAGATGTTGGAATCAAACCACTTATGCGGCTGCTGTAAAGAACAATGGTCGTGAGCGATAAGGAAAAGGCGTTGTTAGCGCCGTATTGGGGTGTTTTTTACGTTTATTGAGCGAGCAGCTTGCCAGCGCACTCTATACAATAGCAAACATTCTTCTATACTCAACTTTTCTTGTTCCACATTTGTTAGAGAGAGCGTCCAATCACACAAAGACAGATTCTGCTTAGTCGGTGTTCTACCCTGCTTTTTTTGTGCATTCCTGCTCAGTTTATTGCGGCGAATATCGGCAATTTCTTTGGGAACACGGCAGGCTATCAGGCGTGCTGGAACTTTCTCTTCTTTCCCAGCCAGTACATTTAATTTAAACTGTATACATTAGACTTGTCCTATTATAATTTTCAACTAAAATAGTAAAAACATCTGTAATTCATAAAATCCCAAAATGAGGCTTTAAGTTATGAGTAAATATATCAATCGCCTAACAACTAAACGTCAATTCTCAGCCGTTTTAGGTGTAACCAAAAAAGAGTTTGGATTACTTGCTTTTTCTGTCTGCTTACAGGAAAAAGCCCAAGCGGTGTTCTGAGCTTGCGATGCACTGAGCTTGTCGAAGTGTCGAAGGGAGGATTACCAAAAA
>DYPD01000021.1 GCA_020720115.1 Thiomargarita sp.
CAAATTATTCAAGCTGCTGGCATAGTCGGGATGCTGCTCGCCTAGCACGGTTTTGCGGATGGCTAACGCCCGCTGAAACAGCGGCAGTGCTTGCGCAAACTCGCCAGCCTGATGATAAGCAAAGGCTAAGTCATTCAAACTCCGCGCAACTGCGGGATGCGATGTGCCTAAGCTGCGCTGGCGCAAGTCCAAGGCGCGGCGCAAAAAGGGAATTGACAGCGCATATTCACCTTTGCGCACAAAGCGCATCCCTTCTTTTTCTTGATAATCGGCTTGAATGAGATCAAAACTCTCATCCAGCTCTGTAAACAAATCCATCACTGCTTTGGCTTGTTGGTAATAACGCTGCTCGGATTGTGCGTAGTCTTGCAAGGCGCTGAGTTGGCTATTGAGCAGCAGGAGTTCTGCGGTGGCTGCTGGGTTGTTGGGCTGGGTTTGTGCGGCGGCGCGGTTGACCCCTTGTTCGGATTGCAGGTAATCGGCTTGGGTGTAGCTGTGCAGGGCTTGATGCAAGGCTGCCAAGGCAGTCGCGCTTACTTGGCTATTATCCTGATAACGGGCAATAAATTCGCTTAAAGCATCGGCAAAATCTTGGGTTTTATGCAGTTTTTGCTCGAAATACTGCGCCCGTTGATAGTCGGGGATGTTGGCTTGGCGGGCGATGGCGCAGGCGGCTTTGACTTGTTCCAAGGTCAGTTGCGCGGCTTCAGCGATTTGCTGTATGCGCTCAAGCTCATTGCAATCTATGGGTTTTGCATAAATCAGCGCAGCGGTTTGGCGCGGCGGCACGGCGGCGGGCGGATTGTCGGTATCGGGCGACACGACAGCCGCCAGCGCGTCCGCCAAAGGCTGTAAGTGGTTAAAACGCCCTTCTGTCCAGCGGATTAACTCAATAGCGCGGCTTGAGGGTGGCGCGGGCGCACCCGTCAGAATGCCCGCTGGCACGTCGAGCCTGAAGATCACTTCTTCAAACTGCACGGGCAGGAGCTTTTTAAGCTGGTCTAAGCATTCAGTATGTTTCAGCATAAAGCTTTCCAAGCAATCTACAGTGTGCGGGGTAGGTTTTATCCATATTAGCCTAGATGCGAAGCAGCGAATTTCCGTTCCCTTCGACACGCTCAGGAAACGGAAATTCGCTGCTTCGCCGAAAGGTTAAACAACCTCAAGCCCTTAACTTACTACGATATTGACCAATTTGCCCGCCACTACAATCACTTTGCGCACGGTTTTGTCGGCGGTGAATTTCAACACCTGTTCATGACTCAATGCCGCTTGTTCAATCGCTGCGTTGCTGGCATCCGCCGCGACTTGCAGTTTCGCCCGCGTTTTGCCGTTGATTTGCACCACCAGTTCAAGGGTGCTTTTCACCAGCGCGGTTTCATCCACGCGGGGCCAGGGTTGGTCAATGACTAAGCCCGTGTGTCCTAGTGCTTCCCACAATGCTTGACAAATGTGCGGCACAATCGGCGACAGCATCAGGGTTACGGCTGCAAAGCCTTCACGCGAAATGGCGCGGGCTGCTGGTGTGTCTGGTGCGCGTTGTAAGCGGTTGAGCAGTTCCATGCAGGCGGCAATCGCGGTGTTGAAGGTGTAACGCCGTCCGATGTCGTCGCTGACTTTTTTGATGGTTTCATGTACTGCACGGCGTAGGTCTTTGTCGGCTTCGGTGAGCGCGGACGCTGAGCTTGTCGAAGCGAGCGAAGTCAACGCATGAACTTGTGTCCACAAACGGCGCAAAAAGCGCGACGCGCCTTCGACTCCGCTGTCTGACCATTCCAGCGATTGTTCGGGCGGCGCAGCGAACATCATGAACAGGCGCACTGTGTCTGCGCCGTAGCGGTCAATCATCACTTGCGGGTCAACGCCGTTGTTTTTCGATTTGGACATTTTCTCGACGTTGCCGATCTGTACGGGTTGTCCGTCAGCGATGAGTTTTGCTCGGATGGCTCGCCCCTTTGCTTGTGCTGAGCTTGTCGAAGCATCGTCCAGTTCGGTTTCCACATCAGCCGGATTGAACCAAATTTTGCCGCCGTTGGCTTCTTCGCGGTAGTAGGTTTCGGCGATCACCATGCCTTGCGTGAGCAAGCGGGTGAAGGGTTCGTCGCCTTGCACCAAGCCTTCGTCGCGCAGCAATTTGTGGAAAAACCGCGCATAGAGGAGGTGCAAAATCGCGTGTTCGATGCCGCCGATGTATTGATTCACTGGCAACCAGTAATGCGCCCGTGCATCCAGCATGGTGTCCGCGTCGGGGCAGGCGTAGCGGGCGTAATACCAAGAGGATTCCATGAAGGTGTCGAAGGTATCGGTTTCGCGCAGCGCTCTGCCGTCACACAGGCGGGAGGTGGTTTGATAAAAGTCGGGCGAGGTTTTTAAGCAAGAAGTCGCACCGTCGGGAACAACGTCTTCGGGCAGTTTAACGGGTAATTCGTCGCTGGGGACGGGGTGAGTCTCGCCGTTTTCGCAGGTCAAGGTCGGAATCGGGCAGCCCCAGTAGCGTTGGCGCGAAATGCCCCAATCGCGCAAGCGGTAATTGACGCGGCGTTGTCCCGCGTGGTTTTTGCCTAAGTAGTCGGCGATGGCATCGAAGGCTTGTTGAAAATCCAAGCCGTCAAAATCGCCTGAGTTGATCAATGTGCCTTTTTCCGTCATGGCTTCGGTTAAACCGCCTTCGGCGGTTGTGCCAGTCTGGAGACTGGCGCTCCCAGCGACAATCACTTGTTTGACAGGCAAGCCGTATTTTTGCGCAAATTCAAAATCGCGCTGATCGTGCGCGGGAACAGACATGACCGCGCCGCTGCCGTAGCCCATCAACACAAAATTCGCCACCCACACCGGCACCGCTTCGCCCGTGACGGGATGCAAGGCGGTCAAGCCCGTGTCCATGCCGCGTTTTTCCATCGTTTCCATATCGGCTTCGGCAGTGCTACTGACTTTGCAGCTTTGGATAAATGCGGCTAAATCGGCATTATGTTCAGCCGCTTGCGTTGCCAAGGGATGCTCGGCGGCTATCGCCAAATAGGTCACGCCCATCAAGGTATCGGGGCGCGTGGTGAAGACGGTTAAAGGAACAAACGAAGCAGATGACTCATTCACTTCGACAAGCTCAGTGAACGAATTGACAAGCTCATTCACTTCGACAAGCTCAGTGAACGAATTGACAAGCTCAGTCACTTCGACAAGCTCAGTGAACGCGCCATCGGCTTCGTCTGTTCCAGCCGTTGCGGACGCTGAGCTTGTCGAAGCGTCCGCAACGGCTGGAACCTCAACCAGAAACTGAATTTCCAGCCCTTCCGAGCGCCCAATCCAGTTGCGCTGCATGGTTTTCACCGCGTCGGGCCAGCCGTCCAGCGTGTCTAAACCTTGCAGCAATTCCTCAGCATAGGCGGTGATTTTCACAAACCACTGCGGAATCTCGCGCCGCTCCACCAACGCACCGCTGCGCCAACCGCGTCCGTCAATCACCTGCTCATTTGCCAGCACCGTGTTGTCCACTGGGTCCCAATTCACCAACGCGGTTTTCTTATACACCAAGCCCTTTTCATACAAACGGGTGAAAAACCACTGCTCCCAGCGGTAGTATTCGGCTTTGCAAGTCGCAATTTCGCGGCTCCAATCATACGCAAAACCGAGACGTTGCAACTGATTTTTCATATAGGCGATGTTTTCATACGTCCACTTGGCGGGCGGCACTTGATGCTTTAACGCCGCATTCTCAGCGGGCAGCCCAAACGCATCCCAACCCATTGGTTGTAAAACATTTTTGCCCTGCATTCTTTGATAACGCGCAATCACATCGCCAATCGTGTAATTGCGCACATGTCCCATGTGCAGACGACCGCTGGGATAAGGAAACATAGACAGGCAATAGAATTTTTCTTTACCTGCGTCTTCTTTGACTTCAAAGGATTTTTCTGCTGCCCAACGGGTTTGTACAGTGGTTTCTATGGATTGAGGATCGTATTGCGTTTGCATGATGTGTTGTCAATTGAGGTTGTGTCGAGAATGCGGATGCCCGCGACCAGCCTTGAGCCAGTGGTGCGGTGCGGAAAACTGGGTATTATAACGAATTAGCGCCGCAACAGGGCTGACTGGTGCGGCGCTAATGCAGAGAGAAGAAATGCTTTGGCTCTTAATAGTGGCGTTTAGAGGGTACGAAAGGTGGCGGAGGCTAAGAGTTTATACGACAAGTAATCCTTGAAAAATAAAGAATTTATGCAGTGCAACATGCGCGTATTCACGAACAATCAATGGGTTATAAAATCTACTCCTATATATAGTTTAATAATTTCAATTACTTGGAATTCGTATGCTCAATGGGCTGACGCAAATAGCCACTCTGTTTGGTGTAGGTCTTTCCGGGTTTGACGGGGTTGGGATCGTAAAAACGCCGTACATCCCAGCGTTCTGGTGGCACTTCAATGACCCCGTCGCGCCCCTCGCACAACATTTGCCAAAAAGCTTAGGGATTTTCTGCATCTCCGGGAAAACGGCAGCCTAAACCAATGATTGCAATGGGTTCTGAGCCTATAGTCATTAAGTATTCCTTATCTTAGTAGCAATTGCCCAACGTAGCTGAATGGCAATCACGCTGTCCTCGTCGGTTATTTCAAATGCAGCTTGGTCAAACTCAGGAGAACCTGCTTTGTCTGTATTGCTGAAACCATAAGCTTCTTTGGGGATACCAAAAAAATTGGTATCCAGTTTTTGATTGTTGTTTTTATCTTGGAAGACCGCCAGTGCGTAGCGCCCTGCGGCAAGCCCAGTCAATTTAGCCGTCACAGTTTCACTATCAGCAGTTAAATCTATCCCTTGCACGGGAGTGCCCCTGGGAAATTCTGCTGCCTGAGCAAATAAACCTACGCGCAGTGCGCCGTCATTCACGGTCACGCCTTGAATAGACACTTCTAAATCAGCGGCGTACAGACTGTTGGTAAGCAGTGCAGCTAAACCCAAACCAATCGGTATAGTCTGTTTTTTCATAATTTCCATCCCATTTCCCAAGTAGCAAATACGATTAAGGATTCATTCAAAGCGCCATAGGCGGAGTCGGCGGGTCCGCTATACAGGCGCACCCCAAAGCGGATTTTTTGCCGATTTAAGCTGTTGTCTTCTAAAGATAAAGTTAGCATATTGCCACCATCTTCCAGGGTCAGCAGCCAGTCTGCTGCAAAGGTGCGCTCACCGCTGTCATGACTGAGGCGCAGCAGCAAGTTGTGACGCAGTGGATTGCTGGTTTGATAGGCTTGCGCGGCGGCGTTGATGTTGGCTGCCAGCGCCTCTGGTGGCAGGGTCGGCGTGCCGAGTGCGGCGCTTTGGCGTTGGGTTAAGTACAGTAAATCGCGCCAGTCATTGCCCTGCCACGCGCTGCCGTCGTACCCGTATTCCAGCAGCACACCCGCACCGTTCGTATGCGTCCAGTGCGTACCCAACACGGCTTGCCAGGCGTTGTGCTGTTGTCCCAAGTACATGGGATCGGCGGGATAGATCAATTCACCCGTGTCGAGTAAGTGACTGTGCCAGCGTTGGTAATCTTGCTGCCACGCCAGTTCGCCGTGAAATTTCCAGTTATCGCCGCGCACTACGGAAAAGCCGCTACCGAGGGTAAAGCCTTGGTCTTGTTCCCAAGCGCCTAAGCCCATTATTTCCCAGTCGCCGCTGAGGTGATAAACCCGTGCTGTGCCGCTGTGTTTGAGATTTTTTGCTTGCCCGTCGCGCCAATCGGTATGGACCGCGTAAATCAACGACAAGCTGCTGTCGCCGGTGAATTTTTCCAGGAGGAGTGCTGGAATGCCATCAAACAACGGCGTTTGGACGTTGCGGCGTGGTTCGTGCTGGAGTGTGTCGAGCGGACGAAAGCCGTAGCCCACGCCCCAGCTGAGGCGCTTTTGTCCGGCGCTGAGTTCCCAATCGCCCAGGCTGGTTTCGTAAAAGAGTTCGTTGAGGTGGGCGTCGCTGTGTTGTGTATCGCGGCTGTCGTGCGCTGAGTCTGTTGAAACGTCGCGTTCGGCGCTGAGTGCGCCATTGAAAGTCCAGCCAGCTTGCTGCCAATTGAGCAGGGTTTCGGCACGCAAGCTGGCGCTGTCGTGCGTAGCGAACGGCGAGTTGGCGTTAGTATGATGAATTTCCGGCAGTAGGCGTAGGCTCAAGTCGGCAGCAAAAACGGGCGGAGTATTTAGGACAAACCCGAAAAAAATCGCACCGCTGCGGTGTAACAGACCTGCCACTTTTAGTTTTCCTGAATATCGTTACGCATCAGGAACATGGGATTAAAGTGTTTATCTGCCAGTTCCGCTGCTTGCAGGGATAAGATTTTGACTTCAGTACGCTGATTTTTTTGGATATTGTCCAGCAAGGTCATGCGCATCACGCGGCGCTGATCGCCTGCACCTTCCAGCGCATAACGCGCTTGTTTTGCCAGTTTGCCGGAAGCAACGTACAAATCCGCTGCCAGCGGCGCGTAAGTTTCACGCTCTAGCCACAAGGCTATTTTGGCATAGGTCGTACCCTCTACTTTGCTGGTCAGTTCCAGCCGCAATGCGGGTATGCCTGCGTAGTCAGCTTGTGGGTCGGTTACTGTGCCCTGGTAGTATTCGCTCCAAGTCATGGTGGCAATGTCGCCGGTAGAGGCTTCGCCGAGGAGCTTTTGCGCGGGGGTGATGCGAATCGGGCGACTGCTCTTGGGCATTAGCATCCAAAAATTCTCTTCCACCATCAGCACTTTTTGTCCAGCTTCCTGCGGCGCTTGAAACAACACCAAAGAGCGCCGCCCGGGTTTTAGATACACGCGGTATTCACGGCTTTTCTCCAATTCATCGTTTTTGTACAGTTCCACTAGCGTTTCGACGCGGGCGGATTGCGCGGGTAGACGGAAGCGATCAGCCGCCGCGAGAATGGCGCTCACGTCATCCAGGGCGTAGGCGCTGAGACTGCACAGCAACAGCAAACTGGCGAGTAAGTTTTGCATTGGAATCTCCTGTGGATTAAACATCGGCTAAGGCTTCGACAATGGTTTTATTCACCCCGCGCCGTGCTGCTAACCAAGCGGCCACCACACACACTAGGGTGACAGCAAGGCAGGTGTAAACGCTTAACGGCAGGGATAATTCGATGAGAAACGGATAAGGGTCGCTACGTCCTGGCGGTGCGGGCATTTGGATGCCAGCAAATTGGACACCGTAAGCAGTGCCAATGGCAGACAGCACGCCAAACAGACTGCCAAACAAGCCGATTAATAAGGCTTCCAGCATGAATAATTTAAGAATTTCATGGCGATAAGTACCCAGAGCAGCGAGTGTGCCGATTTCGCGGGTGCGCTCTACTACGGTCATGGACAATGTGTTAAACACGGCAAAAAATACGATGACAATTAGAATCAAACCCAAAGTACCGAAAATCCGGTCATACAGCGCCCGCACTTTTTGGTAAAACACGGCTTCTTGCAACCAGGTGTGGATGCCCAGTTGCGGGTATTTTTTTGCCCATTCAGCCGCAACCGGCGCGGTCTGTTCGGTATCGTGCAGATACACTGCCAAGATGCTGATTTTATTGCTTAATAAAATATCTTGTGCGGTGCGGGTGTGTACCAAGATAAGGCGTTCATCTAACTCCGGTACGCCAGTGGAAAAAATCCCCGTCACCAGCACATCTTGGGCATTCAGGCTACCGCTGGCGGCCGTGACCAGCAAGGTCAGGCTGCTACCGACTTGCGCTTTCAAATTTCGCGCTAAATCGCGGGTCAGCATAATTTCTGGGTCTGTTGCAGACCCTTGCGCAGACAAGGGATTGCCTGCTAACAGATTGAAAACGCCGCCTTTTAATTCCCATTCTCGCGCATCCACGCCGCTACCACTGAAAATCACCGACTTGTCGCCGTTACTGATCAAACCGGAAAACGCCACTCTGGGCAGCGCCGCTTGCACACGCGGGTCTTGTTCCAGCGCGGCTTGCAAAGGCGCGTAATCCGCCAGCCCTAACGCCAACACCTGTTCTTCGTCCTGCTCGAAATAGCGCGGATCAGCCAGTAGCAGATGACCACTGTCACGCGCCGACATTTCTTGCAAAATACTGTAGGTGTAGAGCGCAAAACCGCTGCTGTTGAGAATAGAAGCGATGCCGGTGGCGGTGATGATTAGGGTGATTAATGTACGACGGCGATTGCGGAACAGATTACGAAAAGCAAAAAGTAACCATTTCATGCCGCTTCCTCCTGCAAGACGCCATCGCTCATGTGCAACACGCGAGAACAGCGTTTGACCATGCGTTCGTCATGAGTGGCGATTAAAAAGCTGGTGTTTTGTTCCGCGCAAAAACGGTGCATTAACGCAATGATTTGATTGGCAGTGACTGTGTCTAGGTTGGCAGTGGGTTCGTCGGCGATGACCAGTTTAGGCTGCTTGACCAGGGCGCGAGCAATCGCCACGCGCTGGCGCTGACCGCCAGACAAGCAATCCGGCAAATGACGTTGGAATTTTTCCAGACCAACTTGTTCTAGCACCTCCGCTGCCCGTTGTCGTCGTTCGGTTGCATCCAACTTGCCCAGCATCAGTGGATACGCCACATTGTCCAAGGCGTTTAACACGGGGATCAGGTTGAAATGCTGGAACACGAAGCCGATATGATCGCGCCGCAAGCGGGTCAGCGCGTTGGCGCTCAAGCCGCTGACTTCGCGGTTTTCAAACAGATAACTGCCGCCATCGCTGTAATCCAGCAAGCCGCAGATATTCAGTAAGGTGCTTTTGCCGCTGCCGGAAGGTCCGCCGATTGCGACGAACTCGCCCGCGCCTAGATTCAGACTGATGCGCTTGAGCGCCTCAACCCGTTCCTCGCCAACTTGGTAAGCTTTTGAAATGTCCGTAAGCTGGAGCAAATTGTTCATATCACCTCATATGCGTTGGGCGGGCATCCAAGCCCTGCTTTTTTGAGTTAAACTGACCGTATAATGAACGAATGGCAGGTATGCAAAAGATTAAGTGTGCAACAAGTCTAATGGATTTTGCGCCAAGGATAACAGCGACAGGGCGTTGTTATCCTGAAAATTTAATGGCGAAGGGATGATTTAAGGAGGGAAGATTTAACAGCAATATTCTCTAAACCAGCCCAGATCGGGGTCTTGTGCTACCGGGGGCATATCGGGACCTGGAGTAAAATGCACATCGCCGAAATGTTGGTTGGCTTGCTGCATGGCTTTCCAGAAAAATTCACATTTTTCGGCATCTTGTAAAATGGAAGCAACAATTAAGCCATTACGCGCTGCCATCCAGTTCCAGGCATCTTCTTGTAGTACGGTCTTTACTAGATAGAGATAATCTATGGAGCGTAGCCATTTGCGAATTTCTGCGTGTTCGGCGCGTTTGCCTGCTTCGCATAAATTAAAGCGGGTTGAAACAATACATTGTTGTAATTTGTATTGTTGCACTAGCAGGTCTTTAGTGCTTTGCGCTCGCAAACCTTCCAGCGCCTTTTCATACCATTCTAGTGCCAATTGCGCCCAGCGCAGTTCTTCATATTTGTACAGATAGAAAGCGCGGTCAAAATAAATGTGTCCTAATAACCAACGCAAGCGGCAGGCGTCTAGGCTGTCTGTGTGCAAATTTTTATGATTTTTCAGCAGAATTTCGAGAATATCTAAAAGCTCGGAAAATTCTTTTTTAGGATACAGGGCTTTCCAATGATCGTAGCGATTAAACAGGCGCTCTAAATAATCGGAAAAGGGCGATTGCACGACCTTTTCGTACAATTGTCGGATGAGGGTGTGGGATGTCTCGTTACCGCTATAGCCAGGAACGCGGAAAATGCGCCCGATGGTGCTCAGTGCCAGTCCGGTTTCCATGCCAATACGTTCCTGCGACCAGCCGGTGGCTTTTTTAATCTCTTGTACACGTTCATACAATGAAGTCATGCGTGTTCTCTCCTATCAAGGCAAGCGTATGCCCTGCCAGTGTTCTTGGGTAGGTAAATTGTGCTGTGATTCGTCACTAAAACCTTGAAAACTCTGCCCGTCTACGCTCAACGACCATTGAAAACGCCCACTGCGTCCGCTGTCATCAGACCAGCGTCCCCAAGCTTCGCTTTCATGCAGAAAACCGTGCAGACTGCCTTCCAGCGGTGGCTCAACAAAAGTGCCGTTGAGCTGTTCTCCGTCCTGTTGTAACGACAGGGTGAGGCTTTGCGTACCACGTTGACTTTGCCAACGCCCGCTGAAATCTTGTTTAAGTGGCACGGGCGCTTTTTTGACCAGCAGGTCAAAGCGACGCTCGGTGCGTTCGCGCCCGCCATGCTCAATTTTGCAGCCCCGTGCTACGCTACGGATTTTGCCAGCTTGATAAATGCCTTGTACTAAAACGCGGCAGATGTACAGACTGTAATCTTCAATAGCATCTTCTGCGCCGCCTTTGATTGCCCGCTCAAAAAGCTTGCTGTCGTTGTTATAGGTTTCCCAAACATAATTGGGGCTACTGAGCAGCACTTCGTAATGCAGGCTGCGGTTGACGTCGCCTGCTACCGTGATGAGGCATCCGCCAATGGCGCTGTTGATTTTTCCTGGATGCGTGCCTTTGTTGTAATTAGCCCGACAGACATACCAAGCTGGTTGTCCGGTTTGTACCGGAGCAACCGGCATGGGCTGCTCTGGTAGTTCGCCGCGACTGAAGCGTTGCCACTGTCCTTGCGTGTCGGCTAGGACGGCACTACTTAACAGGCAAACAAGCAAAAATAGGCAACGCATATTGATTCTCATGCAGCTTGTAAAGGCGCGTGACATCAGGTTAAAGCTCGTGGATAAGAGCCTAAGTGTTTGAGCAAGCCGCTGTGTTGTTCTAATACCTGGATGGCGTCTCGTAGTGCTGGGTCTTCAATATGCCCTTCCACATCAATGAAAAAGACATAATGCCAGCGATTTTGACGCGACGGGCGCGACTCAATGCGGCTCATGTTCAAACCAGCGGCTTTGAAAGGCGCTAACAATTCGTACAGAGCGCCAGAACGATTGGCATTGGCAGCCGAAACCACCAAGGAGGTTTTGTCATGTCCAGTGGCGGGCACTGGATGGCGTCCTAAAATCGCAAAGCGCGTGCTATTGTCTAATTCGTCTTCAATATTTTCCGCTAACAGGGTCAAACCATAGTTTTCCGCGGCTAAATAACCCGCAACTGCCGCTGCATTTTGCTCTTGAGCAGCGCAGCGTGCGGCTTCCGCGTTGCTGACTACGCGCACTCGTTCGGCGTGCGGCAAGTGCGTATCTAACCAAAGGCGACACTGGGCGAAAGATTGTTGATGAGAGTAAATGGTTTTAATGCTGTCTAAGCATTCTTCCCGCGCCATTAAATGCTGATGGATTGCTAATTCCACTTCGCCGCACATATGCACCGAGCTTTTAATAAATAAATCAAGGGTTTGGCTAACGCCGCCTTCGGTAGAATTTTCCACTGGCACAACGCCATGTGCAACCGCACCAGACGCCACAGCACGAAACACTTCGTCAATGCTGGGTATGGGTACGGCTTGCACCGAATGCCCAAAATGCTTTTTGACGGCGGCTTCAGAAAAAGTGCCTGGCGGTCCCATGTAGGCGACTTTCATCGGGTATTGCAATGCCAGACAAGCAGACATGATTTCTCGAAAAAACCGCTCCACAAATTCATCGGGTAACGGCTGTCCCTGATTGCGCTTGATCGCTTTGCGCAATATTTCCGCTTCGCGCTCAGGACGATAAAACACTGGTTCGGGTTCTTTCGCACGTTTGCTGTCTGCGACTTGCAAAGCCAGTTTAGCGCGTTGATTGAGCAGGGTTTGAAGCTGTTCATCCAGCACATCAATTTGTTCGCGGACTTGTTGTAAATCGAGGACCATGTCAATTAACCAAATAGGTAATGTTTTTTCACCGCTTGCTTAATCTCCCAAGTGCAGCTTAAACCTGCGGCAAAAATGACGTAATCACCTTTGCGCAGAGTCACGGGCTGCCCGTTATCCGGTGTCACAACGACTTCACCATGCAGTAAATAACAGCGTTCTTGCTCGGTGTAAGTCCAGGGGAAAGTGGAGATTTCTTTTTCCCACAGCGGCCAACTGTGAACGCCTAACACCTCTAGTTTCGCGGGCGCAGGATTGTGTTCTACGGTGATCTGTTCCATACAATTTTAACTCTCGGAAAAATTTGGTGTAAAGCAAGCGCAATGCAGCGTAAAAAAGGCTGTTTTATACCACAACCCATGCGGCTTTAACATGCTTAATTGGCTTTTTCGGCTTTAGTTTTTGCCAGGCGTTGTTCAAGTACCGCGATGAGCTGTCCGGCAATGTCTAACCCGAATTGTGCATCCAGTTCGCGGATGCAGGTAGGACTGGTGACATTGATTTCGGTTAAATAATCGCCGATGACATCCAAGCCGACAAAAAGTAAGCCTTTAGCGCGTAAGGTCGGCGCTACTTGCTGACAAATCCATAAATCCCGTTGGCTTAAAGGCACACCTTCGCCGCGCCCGCCTGCGGCGAGATTGCCGCGCGTTTCACCAGGCGCGGGGATTCTAGCTAAAGCGTAGGGCACGGGTTCGCCGTCTAACAACAGAATGCGCTTATCGCCGGCGCTGATTTCGGGGATAAACTTTTGCGCCATGATAAATCGCTCGCCATGCGCGGTGAGGGTTTCGATAATGACATTGAGGTTTGGATCGCCGCTACGCACGCGAAAAATCGAAGCCCCACCCATGCCATCGAGCGGTTTCAGGATAATGTCGCCATATTCGTGCAGAAAATCCCGCAGCCATTCTGCACGGCGCGTTACCAAGGTCGGCGGGCAACAGTGCGCAAACCAAGCGGTGTAGAGTTTTTCGTTCGCATCGCGCAAACTTTGGGGTTTGTTTACCACCAACGAACCCCGCGCTTCGGCAGCTTCCAGCACATAGGTCGCGGCTATGTATTCCAAATTAAACGGCGGGTCTTTGCGCATCAAAATCAAGGGCAAATGATCCAGCGGTTCGGTAACAGCCTCGCCCAAGCTAAACCAATGCAGCGCGTCATCCTGTACTTGCACTTCGCGCATTCGCGCAAAAGCCCGTCCGTCGCGCAAAAAAAGATCAGATAACTCCATATAAATCAGTTCCCAGCCGCGCTTTTGCGCCGCCAGCAACAGCGCAAAACTGCTGTCTTTATGGATTTTTATGTGGGCGATGTCATCCATCACCATACCTAAACGTAAAGGAGACATGGCTTTACCTCGTTAAGATTGCGCTTGCTAAATCCGGCTTGAGCGTCTACTTTTTAACCCGTTTTGTCACACGCCTGAACCAACTCATCATTTCAAGGATATTGACTATGCAAAGCTTGCCAGAATACCTCAAAGATGTACCCAATATTGCCGGACAAGAGGATTTAATTGAAAAAACCCTTGCCGACAACGCCCATAAGCCCGTGTATTTACACGACAGTGGCATTGATTTTCGCAACCTCAAAAGTGCTTGCGCGATTGCCCTGCACATGCACCAACCGCTGATTCCAGCCGGCGGACACGACCTGCGCACTGCCGAAATTATCAGCAATCTCAAATACATGCTGGATAATCCGGGGATTGGCGACAACCACAACGCCTCGGCATTTCTGTGGTGTTACAAACGCATGGGCGACTTTATCCCGCAACTGATGAACGAAGGCAAACAACCGCGTGTCATGCTCGAATATTCTGGCACTTTGTTTCACGGTTTACGCAAAATGGGCGCGGACGACGTGCTGGACGCGCTGAAACACATCACCACCGATCACAACTACCGTCGCGGTGTCGAGTGGCTGGGTTGCCCTTGGGGACACGCGGTCGCGCCCTCCACACCCGTGCAAGATTTCCGTCTGCACGTCAAGGCTTGGCAACACCATTTCGCAGCGATTTTTGGCTTAGAAGCCCTCACCCGTGTGCGTGGTTTTTCGCCTTCAGAAATGGCACTGCCCAATCATCCTGATGTCGCCTATGAATTTGTCAAAACCCTCAAAGATTGCGGCTATCAATGGGTGCTGGTGCAAGAACACACGGTTGAAAATCCTACAAACGGCTGGGGCGTAGAACGCAAACACCTGCCGCACCGCCTGGTTTGCACCAACTCAGAAGGCAAAACCGCCGAAATCATCGCGCTAATCAAAACCCAAGGCTCAGACACCAAACTAGTGGCACAAATGCAGCCTTATTTTGAAGCCAAAAGCCTGTCGCGCTGGGATTTAGCCGGCAAATCCGTGCCGCCACTGGTGAGCCAAATCGCCGACGGCGAAAACGGCGGCGTGATGATGAACGAATTTCCGCCTAAATTCATTGACGTGGTGCGCGAAGCTTCACACAGCGATTCACCCTTAATGAACGGCACCGAATATCTGGAACATTTGTTTAATATGGGCGTGAAAGAAACGGATTTACCCATCGTTCAACCGATTAAACAAAAACGAATCTGGGACAATTTCAAAGCCGGCGAAGGCAAAGAAAAACTCGCCAAAGTCATTGAAGAACTGAAAAAAACCGATCATCAGTTCCACATGGACGGCGGCAGTTGGACCAATAACATCTCTTGGGTACAAGGCTATGACAATGTACTCGGACCGATGGAAAAAGCCAGTTCAGTGTTTAATGAAAAAGTCCTCAGCAAAAACATGCCGACCAATGAATACCGCTATGCGAATGCACTGTTTCATTTAATGTCCTCACAAACCAGTTGTTATCGCTATTGGGGACAAGGTTTGTGGACGGATTACGGACGCGAAATTTGTCGCCGAGCGCAAGATGTAGTGAATTACGACTATTGATTAATCCTGGCTTAACGAGAGAGGCATTTGCATGTTGACACCTATTATTCTTTCCGGTGGTAGTGGCACTCGCTTGTGGCCTCTTTCCCGTGAACATTATCCAAAACAACTGCTTAATTTGCTTGGCGAGCACAGCCTATTACAAGCCACTTTGACGCGCTTGCAAGGGCTGCCAAATCTCGCCCCGCCAATTCTGGTGTGCAACGAAGCGCACCGCTTTTTAGTAGCAGAACAGGTGCGCTCGCTGGGTATTGCGCCCAGCGCCATTTTGTTAGAATCCGCTGGGCGCAACACCGCACCCGCGGCGGCAATCGCAGCTTTGGCGGCGCTAGAAAAAGACCCAGATGGCGAGCTATTGCTCCTACCAGCCGACCATCTGATTCAAGACATTCCCGCCTTTCACGCTGCCATTGCCGAGGCTGTGTTGCTGGCACAAGCCCAGTATTTAGTGACTTTCGGCATAGTGCCCACGCATCCCGAAACGGGCTATGGCTACATCCAAGCGGGCGCAGCTTTGTCCGTTGCTAACTGCCGTAAAGTAGCGGCTTTTGTGGAAAAACCCGATGCCGAAACCGCCGCTGGCTACCTGTCTAGCGGCGAATATTTCTGGAACAGCGGCATGTTCGTATTCAAAGCCAAAGCCTATTTAGAAGAATTAGGGCAACAGGCGCCGGATATTCTCGAAGCCTGCGAACGGGCATTTGATAATGTCAGCCTGGATATTGAGCGGGATTTTCAACGGGTAGATGCACAGGATTTTCTAGCTTGTCCCAGCAATTCAATAGATTACGCAGTGATGGAACACACCCAGCAGGCAGTTGTAGTGCCGCTGGCAGCAGGTTGGAACGACATAGGCGCTTGGTCTTCCTTGTGGGCAGTCAGCAAGCAGGACGCGCAAGGCAATGTGGTACAGGGCGATGTCATGATGGAGTTCTGTAAAAACAGCTACTTACGCTCAGAATATCGGCTGTTAGCGGCATTAGGATTGGAAGATTTAGTGGTGGTGGAAACCGCCGACGCGGTGCTGGTGGCGCATAAAGATCGCGTGCAAGACGTGAAAAAAATCGTCACGCGCTTAAAGCACACCGAGCGCGGAGAAGTGGATTTGCACCGCAAAGTGCAACGTCCTTGGGGCACTTACGAAACAATGGACGAAGAAGAACGTTTTTTAGTCAAGCGCATCATGGTAAAACCAGGCGCCAGCTTATCGCTGCAAATGCACCATCACCGCTCCGAACATTGGATTGTAGTTAAAGGCACAGCGCGTATTTACCGCGACGGGGAGAGCTTTTTATTGACGGAAAATCAGTCCACTTACATCCCGTTAGGCACACGCCACCGCTTGGAAAATCCTGGCAAAGTACCTTTGGAAATCATTGAAGTTCAATCTGGCGGCTATTTAGGCGAAGACGACATTGTACGCTTTGAAGATCAATACGGACGCTGAAACTTGCTCGGTGATAATCTCTTACCTATTTAACTTCTTCATTCATACGAGTCAGTGTAGTGTTTCATTGAATGGCTTCATAGCCGGGTAGTTGTGTAATATCCACTGTATCAATTTGTTCTGGTTGTAAATACTGGCGTGCATATTCTTCGTAGACTTTTTCATGAATGAACACATTGAATAAATCGGGATCAATGTGATTATCTTGTTTCATTCGCCCTAGAATGGTTAATGCGACAGACAGCGGCATGGCTTTTTTATAGGGACGATCTCCCGCGGTTAAGGCTTCAAACACATCAGCGATACCCATTGCGCGGGCTTGTACAGACATTTGTTCGCGGGTGAGTTGTTTTGGATAGCCTTTTCCGTCCATGCGTTCATGGTGCCCTCCGGCAAATTCGGGTACGCGGGCGAGATTTTTAGGGTAAGGCAATGCTTCTAGCATGTTGATGGTGGCATTGATGTGATAGTTGATGTGTTTGCGTTCTTTGTCGCGTAAAGTGCCTTTGGCTATGCAGAGATTCTCTAACTCACCTTTGAAGTGGCGTAAATCTTCCGCTGGGCGATTTTCATTGGGTTTATTTGGATAAAATAATTCTTCACATTCTTGATCATTAAACAACAGTGGTTGTTCTTGTCCGTCAGGTGCTCGCCAACGTCTTTGAGCTATTTGTCGCAATTGATGTTGATCTGCTTCTGCCATAAATTCTCCGCCAATGTTGGCTTTGCGTACAAAGGCGCGTTCTTCATCTAGGGTTTGGCAATAGTGTGCAAATGCGGCTTGTGGTTCTGTTTCATTAAAGACTGTGCCTTGTTGATGAGCAGCGATTTGCTGTTTAAGCAAAGCAATTTCGGCATCGCGTTTGAGCAATTCAAAACGTAAATCTACTAAATGTATCCGATCAAAGATAGTTTCTAGTTTGGTGCCCTTGTCTACGACATATTCTTTGGTGGTAATCTTGCCGCAATCGTGCAACATGCCCGCAACCCAGAGTTCATAGCGATCTTCTTCGCTCATGGTAAATTCACGGATTTCTTGCGGTCCATAATCAGCGCGTACTGTGGCTTCTGCCAGCATCATGGTTAATGCAGGTACGCGAGAACAGTGTCCGCCAGTATAGGGAGATTTATCGTCAATGGCGCCGGCTATGAGTTTAATGAAGGCTTCAAAGAGGACTTTTTGTTCTTCGACAAAGCGTTGATTGACTAATGCAACTGCGGCTTGTGAAGCCAAGGATTCAACTAATTCTTGTTCCCATTCGGTGAAGGGATGAATAATGCCTGTTTCTGGGTTGGTAGCATTAATCAATTGTAAAACACCGATGATTTCATTTTGGTAATCTTTCATTGGCACGGTAAGGAATGAAACCGAGCGGTAATTCATTGCGGCGTCAAACTTACGCATTCCAGAAAATTCAAAGCGGGTTTCTTGGTAGGCGTCGGGAATATTGATGGTGCTTTCGGTGATTGCCGCGCAAGCAGCAACCATGTGCATATTGGCGTGACCCTGTTCATCGTGTAGCGGAATCGGTGGTAGGTTAATGGTTTCGCCGCTGGTGCCGCCTTTGCGGATGTTTAGGGTTTCGGTCATCATGATTTCAAAGGTCAGCGCATCCTGTTCTTTGTTGTAGCTATACAAGGTGCCGCCGTCGGCATAGGTCAGGGTTTTGGCTGCTTCTAAAATTCGCTCTAGCAGGCGTTTGCTGTTTTTTTCTGAAGACAGCGCAATACCGATAGCATTGAGTTTTTTTAGCCGGTTTAGCAAGTCATAAACATCAGTATTTTCAATGGATTTCATAAGAGTGACCTTGCACATTTGGGGGTATCAAACGCTGATCCAGGCAGCCGAGCAGAAACGCCGTAAAAACAGTTATTATTTTCAATTCATTGATTTACAAAATTTATATTTTTAATAGACTTGTTGCGGTATAAAACCCAGTAAAAATGCGGGGTTTGGAAACATGAGTCCCTCCCAATTTTTCAGATTTTAGTCAATTTCAGCTAACCCATTGATTTTCCGTAGTTGTTAAATCAAGGTGTTTTTTGTAACTTATTGATTTCATAGCCGCAACAAGTCTAATAAGCACTGGGCGGGTTAAAAAGCGCCAGCGGATGGCGTTTTGCCGCTCTCTAGCACCATTCAGTATAGCATTCTCGACACTTCTCACTAAGCCCTGAGCAGCTAAGCTGATACGTCAATTGCTCGTTAGAGTATAACCAGCAGATAGCCTATTTTCAGGCTTTCTTTGTTGCTGGGTTGCCTGTGCAGGGCGTAAATTTTGTATACTTAGCCGCCCTGATGTCTGGATTTTTTTGCAAACCTCTGTGAAAGCGGCTAAACATGCCTTGTATATCCCCGCTATAACTGGTTTAACCTATTGATTTAATAGTTCTAACGTCAACAGACCCCTTACTAAAGCCTATGACTCACGCACACTCACAGCTTCAATGGAAATCCATGCAAAACACCCATATTAGCTTTATTGGCGGCGGTAATATGACGCGCAGCCTGATCGGCGGTTTATTGAATAATGGTATTGATGCTGCCCTCATGCGGGTTGCTGACATTCATCCGCAACCTCTGGTTGCCGCGCATTTTCCCGTGGAAATTCATACCGACAACAGCGCGGTGCTGGAAGGCGCTGAGGTCGTGGTGTTGGCGGTTAAGCCGCAAAATATGCCGGAAGTGGCTAAGGCGCTGGTTGCCGCTATTCCACAGCCGCCGCCCTTGTTTATCAGCATTGCTGCGGGCATTCGCTTGGCGGATTTAGACCGCTGGCTAGGCGGGCAAGTGCCGCTGGTGCGCGTGATGCCCAACACGCCGGCGCTGGTGCAAAGCGGTGCTTCGGCGTTGGTGGCAAATCAGCATGTGAGTGCAGCGCAAAAAGGGCTGGCAGAAAGTATCCTGCGAGCAGTGGGATTAACTGTGTGGCTGGAGGATGAAGGGCTGATGGACACAGTGACCGCCTTATCTGGTAGCGGTCCGGCGTATTTTTTCTTGCTCATGGAAGTCATGGAACAGGCGGCGATTAAGCTGGGTTTGCCGCCCGAACAAGCCCGCTTGCTGACTTTACAAACCGCGTTTGGGGCAGCAAAGATGGCGTTGGAAAGCCGTGAAGACATTGCCAGCTTACGCGCCCGCGTGACTTCTAAAGGCGGCACCACTGAGCAAGCCATTAAGGTCTTACAAGATCAAGATTTTCAAGGCTTATTTGAAAAAGCCCTGAGCGCGGCACAGCAACGTTCGGCAAGCTTGGCAAAAGAATTAGGAGAAGTATGATGACTTATTTAGCACAAGCTGCCGCGTTTTTGACCGATGTGTTGTTTGGTATCGCAGTGTTTATCCTGATGCTGCGTTTTTTAATGCAGTTAGCCAACATCGGCTTAAATCATCCGCTCACGCAATTTATCTATCATGCGACCACGCCGCTGCTACAGCCTTTGCAGCGCGTCGTTCCACGCTGGCGGACATTAGACCTTGCGTGTTTGTTGTTGATGCTGGTGCTGAAAGTGCTGGCGTTGCTGTTGCTGGGTTGGTTTATGGGGCGGCAGCATGGTTTCTTCGGGCTACTGGTACTGGCGTTTGCTGATTTACTCAGTACGCTCATTTATGTACTTATTTTTTCTATTATTATTCAGGTGGTTATCAGTTGGGTAAATCCCGATCCCTATAATCCTGTGTATAGTTTTGTAGCGCGTCTCAATGCACCGCTGATAAGCCCCGTGCGCCGCCGGGTGCCGCCATTTCATGGCATTGATTTTTCTGCATTCATTGTGCTGATGCTGTTGCAACTGGCGCTGATTCTGCTGGTTGCGCCTTTAACGCATGTGGGGCAAATGCTTTAAAACGGTCCGTTAATCGGGCATCAAAAAAGTATTGTGCGCCAGCGGCGCTTGGTAAGGATAATCCAGCGTGTAATGCAGCCCTCGGCTTTCTTTGCGTAGGAGTGCCGAACGAATGATGAGATCGGACACTTCCACCAGATTGCGCAGCTCGATAAGGTCATTGGTGACGCGGAAATTGCTGTAGTATTCTTCGATTTCCGCCCGCAGCAAGTCTACACGGTGCTTGGCGCGTTGTAGGCGCTTGCTGGTGCGCACAATGCCCACATAATCCCACATAAAACGCCGCAATTCCTCCCAGTTATGCGATACCACCACTTCCTCGTCGGAGTCGGTCACGCGGCTTTCATCCCAAGGCGGTAAATCAGGCGGCGCGGGTACTTGGCGCAGTTCGCGGAGAATTTTCTCTCCGGCGCTGTGCGCAAAGACCAGACATTCCAGCAGGGAATTGCTTGCCATCCGATTCGCACCGTGCAAGCCAGTAAAAGACACCTCGCCGATAGCAAATAAACCTTCAATGTCGGTTTGCCCTTCGCGGTCAGTCACCACGCCGCCGCAGGTGTAGTGCGCCGCCGGAACAATGGGAATGGGTTCGGTGGTCATGTCATAACCCAATTCCAAGCAACGGGCATAGATGTTGGGAAAATGCGCGGTGATAAATTCCGGCGCTTGGTGGCTAATGTCAAGAAACAGCGACTCGCTACCGGTGCGCTTCATTTCGTGGTCAATGGCGCGTGCCACTATATCGCGGGGTGCAAGTTCAGCACGCGGATCGAAGCGATCCATAAAGCGCGATCCGTCAGGCAGTAAGAGCTTGCCGCCTTCACCGCGCACCGCTTCGGAAATCAGAAAAGATTTAGCGGCTGGATGATACAAACAGGTGGGATGAAACTGGATAAATTCCATATTTGCTACGCGACAACCCGCCCGCAATGCCATCGCAATGCCATCGCCAGTCGCAACATCAGGATTGCTGGTATACAAATAAACCTTGCCTGCGCCGCCGCTGGCAAGCGCAACAAAACGGGCACCGATGGCTTTGATCTGCCCTTGATCCCGATCTAGCAAATAAATACCCCAACAGCGGCGACTCTTGAGTCCGAGTTTATCGCCAGTAATCAAATCTATCGCAATATGGCGCTCTAACAAGTGGATATTCGGATGCGCTCGCACCTTGGCAGTCAGCGCCGTGCCAATCGCCGCGCCCGTCGCATCGTCAGCATGAATCACCCGACGGTGGCTGTGCCCGCCTTCACGAGTCAAGTGATAATCACGCTTGCCACTTTTAGAAACGCGCTGCGTAAAGGGCACGCCCTGCTCAATCAGCCAGCGAATACGCTCTGGTCCTTGAGTAACGGTAAAATTCACTATATCGCGGTCACACAAACCCGCACCCGCATTAAGCGTGTCTTCAATATGAGACTCGAAAGAATCCTGCACATCCAACACCGCCGAAACACCGCCCTGGGCGTATTGGGTTGAGCCAGAACTCAGATTGGCTTTAGAAATCAACAGCACCTTGGCGTGATCAGCAACAGACAGCGCCAAGCTCAAACCCGCCGCCCCAGTGCCAATGATTAAAAGATCGTAGTTATTATCGTGAATGTTTTGCATAGAAAATAGCCTTAAGTGCCGCAAAAGCCAGGTATTTTGGATTCTGAAGCCTCTAAGTTGAATTAAGTTGGAATGCTGATTCAGCGTGCGCACAACAAGCCGCACTGCTAAGAATAGCGCCTTTTACGCCGTGCTGCTTGCAGGCACAAGCTGTTAGCGTTACTTATGCCGCAAATAGCGTTCATCGCTAAAACTACTGACCCATTCAGGACGAAACACCACCAATAAAGTCATCAGCCCACCATTAATAAAAGCCTCTGGAAACATCATGATAGGCAAAATAGGTGCATAATCTTGCAGCAAATGATCGGCGCTATGCACACCCGCGCCCCACAACACCAGCATTCCAGCAACACGGCTCACCAGCATCGCAAACGCCGAAGTAAAGAACGCACCCCCATAGATATAAATGAAAAAATGCTGCGGCAGCACCCGATCAATAAAACGCATCGCAAAATAAGTCACCCCTATCGGAATCACCCCATTGCACAGCAGATTCATCCCAAAACTCAACCACTCAGCACGTCCCTCCAACATCAACAACAATTGCGCCAAGGTCACGCACACAACGCCATAAGCCCAGCCAAACATCAAAGTCACGCTCGTCACCAACAACAAATGAAACTCCAGCCCGGCATCCGCTTGAATGCCACCCGCCATGCGCCACGCCAGCCATAAAAACACACAAGCACCAAACAACACATGCGCATCCTGAGCATTTTTAAGATGATGCCATTGCATAAAAAATAGCGCAGCCAATAAAGAAACCAAATAAAGGAAATTCGCACTCCACAACCAAGTGCTTGCAAGTTCAGCGGGAAAGTTCATAGGCAATATTGAGATTGGTTAGTGATAAAACATGACAGGCTTTGCAGGCTTTCTACTTAAAGCATTTTTAATCAAACACACTAAATTTAACCACTTGCCTGCAATGATGGCGCATACTACCCCCTGCACAAATATAGGCAAATCCTGTGTGGTAGGCTTGCATAGTGAGAAATACCCAGACGCAGCTCAACAAGGCTAATCCTATTAAGCTAAAATAGTGGCTTAAAATAAAATCACTATTCACCGCATTTTTTATTTTAATTTACATTGCAATCAACCGCTTAAATTAAATCAAGGGGTATGTTATGACAGACAACAAGGCGTTACAAGCCCCCTCGCACTATGCGGGTATAGGCGCTTCTGCTGGTGGACTCGAAGCCATTGAAAGCTTTTTTAAGAGTATGCCGCCAGACAGTGGCTTAGCGTTTATCGTCGTGCAGCACCTATCGCCCGATTACAAGAGCCTGATGGTAGAACTCTTATCAAAACATACAGAAATGCCAGTTTACCGCATTGGAGAAGGCGTTACTGTCGAAGCAAACAGCATTTACCTGATTCCGCCCAAAAAAATCTAACGATTTTTCACGGGCAATTGTTGCTCATGGAACAAGATTATGCACGCGGCATTAATTTACCCATAGATATTTTCTTGCGCACGCTGGCAGAAGATCAAACAGAAAAATCCATTGCCATTATTTTGTCAGGTACGGGGAGCGATGGTGTACGCGGCATTCGCGCCATCAAAGAAGCAGGCGGCATGGTCATGGTACAAGACGAAGAATCCGCCAAATTTGACGGAATGCCGCGCAGTGCTTTAGCAACTGGATTGCCCGATTTTGTTCTGCCGCCAGACGAAATGCCCCAACAGCTTTTATCCTTTGTCAAACACCCTTACGCCTCCAAAGCCGAAGCCGGCACTAAACTACTCAGCAACGAAGACGGCTTAACGCGCATTTTTGCCCTACTACGCGAGCGCACCAAAGTAGACTTTACCTACTACAAACCCAGCACAGTGGTGCGTCGCATTGAGCGGCGCATGGGCGTTAATCAAATCCATGAACTGCCAGATTATGTCCATTTTATGGAAAGCTATCCCAAAGAAGTCAGCGCCTTATATCGTGAATTACTGATTGGCGTGACGAATTTTTTCCGTGACCCAGAAGCCTTCCAAGCCCTAGGCGACACCTGGTTGCCACAGTTATTAGAACGCACCAGCTCGCGTGACATACGTTTTTGGGTCTCCGCCTGTTCTACTGGCGAAGAAGCCTACTCACTGGCAATCTTGGCACGCGAATGTATGGAACGCATGGGACAACATTTCAATATCAAAATTTTTGCCACCGACGTAGACCGCGACGCCATAGTGGTTGCTGGCAACGGTGTTTATCCAGAAAGCATTGCCGCTGATGTTTCTTCTCGCTTACTCAGTAAATATTTTCATCGCCGCGAGGAGAGTTTTCAAATTTCTCGCAGCATTAGAGAAATGGTCGTATTTGCACAACACAATCTCATCAAGGACCCGCCTTTTACCAATATTGATTTAATCTCTTGTCGCAATGTGTTGATTTATTTACAACCAGTTTTGCAAAAGAAAGTTTTAGAACAATTCAATTTCTCCCTGAATACCGATAGCATTCTATTTCTAGACAGTAGCGAAAGCGTCGGCGATATGAGCAGCTACTTTGAACTGCTGAATAATAAATGGCGGATTTATCGGGCGAAAAGCAAACGCCGCTTGGGTGCAGGCAGAGCAGAAAACGAAGTACCTAGTTATGGCACTATAATGCCAGGATTAGCACTACATCATACCGGCAACCGCTTAAGTTGGCGGCAAAATACCGAAGAACGCATGATGACACGCCTGCTACAAGATGTAGTAGAGGATTACATGCCTCTAACCGTCATAGTTAATGAAGAACTAGAACCCCTGCATGTGTTGGGTGATGCCACAGGTTCCTTCACTTTACCACGCGGTAAAGCAGTGCATGACATCACCAAAATGGCGAGCAGAGAACTCAGTGTTCCTTTAGCTACTGCATTACAAAAAGTGTTTAAGATGAAAGAAGAAATATGCTACAACAATATCCGTCTAAAAGACAAGAAAAACAATGAACGTAATATTAAAATCCGTATTCGTTTATTGCCAGAACGTAAAGGACAAGAACCTCTCGCAGTGGTGTTACTAGAAGAAGTAGAACCCCAAGCAACAGATAACAACGCACATGGTCAAACCTATGATTTAGATCATGAAGCAGAACAACGTATTAATGATTTAGAGCAAGAGCTGCAATTTACCCGTGAAAATCTACAAGCCACCATTGAAGAACTGGAAACCTCTAATGAGGAATTACACGCCACTAATGAAGAATTGTTAGCCAGCAATGAAGAATTGCAAAGTACCAATGAAGAACTCCAGTCTGTTAATGAAGAACTGCATACCGTCAATGCTGAACACCAGAGTAAAATTCTTGAGCTGACAGAATTAACCAATGATTTGGATAATCTGTTAAGCAGTTCTCGCGTGGGTACGGTATTTTTAGATGAAGAACTCATTATTCGTCGTTTCACGCCAGCGGTGACCAAGTTATTTAATTTTCTTGAAAATGATGTGGGGCGACCTTTTGCACATATTTCCCACCGTTTCCGCTTGGATTTATTGCCTTTGATTCAAGAGGTGCAGCGTCATAACAGTGCTCAACAACATGAAATTCAAGCAGAAGATGGTAGCTATTATTTGATGTCATTACAACCTTATCAAATTGGTCCTGAAGTCTATGCGGGAGTGGTCCTGAATTTTGTGGATATTAATAGCCTTAAAGCAGTAGAAGAGAAATTGAAACGCAGCGAAGAACGCTATGCACTGGCGCAAAAAGCCGCTCAGATTGGAAGCTGGGATTGGGACTTAAATACTAATAAAGTTATTTGGTCAGAACTGATAGAACCCATGTTTGGCTTTAAGCAAGGTGAGTTTCCTGGTACTTACGAAGCTTTTATGCAAAGAGTGCATCCAGAAGATCGAGAGCAAGTAGAACAGCGTGTTAAAGCCTGTATAGAACAGGATGCCCCTTATGACACAGAAATGCGGGTGGTTTGGAAAGAAGGCTCTATTCACTGGTTACATACCAGTGGTCATGTGTTTCGTGATGCACAAGGTAAGTCCTTGCGTATGATGGGCATTACCCATGATGTGACGGAGCAAAAACATTTAGAAAAAGATTGGCGCAAAAGTCAAGCAGAATTGCGCCGTTATTTTCAACAGCCCTTTATCGGTATGATAATAAGCACACCAGATCGGACTATTATTGAAGTCAATGATAAAATCTGTGAACTGCTAGGCTATACTCGAGAAGAAATTCTCACATTGAAATGTTCAGCTTTTACTCACCCTGATGATCAAGAAAAAACTCTGCAAGCTTTTCAGAGTCTATTGAATGCTGAAGAAAACCGTATTAATCTGACTAAGCGCTATTTATGCCGTGATGGTTCAACTTTGTTTGCTAGATTAGAAATGCGCTGTGTGCGCAATGAATTTGGACAACCGGACTACATGTTAGATTTTGTGCAAGATGTCACTGAATTGCAGCTTTACCATGCTAGATTAGAGCAACAGGCGTTACAATTGAGCGAACGTAATGCGATGTTTGATAGCATTCTGCGTGCCGCACCTATAGGAATTGGTGTGGTACAAAACCGCCGATTTGTTTGGGTCAGTTCTTATTTTTGTGAGATTACTGGCTATAGTGAGAATGAATTAGTCGGGCAGACTTCACGTTTGATTTATCAAGATGATGCTGAACATGAACGGGTTGGCAAAGAAAAATATGCGCAATTGGAAAAAGAAGGTGTGGGGCGAGTAGAAACTCTATTTCGCCGTAAAGATGGTTGTTTGGTGCGCGTGCTTTTGAGTTCTGTGCGCATGAATACCGCTTTATCTTTGCTTGAAGATAAAGTGACCTTTACAGCATTGCGTTTGGATTAAGCAGCAACAAGAAGCCACTGATTGATGATGCCGTTAGAAAGTTGAAAAAGAAGCAGCCCTGGCTAACGCGGATTCGCCAACGCGATTTAGCAACTTGGCTAAAATTTGGCTAGGCACAGCAAGGGTTTTGCTATGCTTTCTGCCCCTCTTCTGGTATGGTTTTGGCATTAACAAGGCGTCTTTCCTTCTCGCGTTGAACTCTCAAAATTCCATGCCTTCACATACTCGCAAAGATTGGCTGCTGGGACTGATCCTGGGGCTTGGTATTCTCCTGATTGCCCAGACCGGTTGGCTGCGTCCATTGGAACAAGCCAACTATCGCAGTAGCATGAACAGCTTGCACAAAGCCCCTTCTCCCGATCTGGTGCTGGTGGAGATTGATGACCCTAGCCTGCAAGCCTTGGGCGGTTATCCGCTGTCTCCTCAATGGTTTGCGCAAGCACTGGAGCATCTGTACGCCGCGCAGCCCAAGCTGATTGCCAACACGGTGTTTTTTAGCCGCCCAAGCTATGGTGAAGCAGTGCAACAGGCGCAACAACTGGTCGAGTTTTATGATGCCAGCCAGTTGGTCAATCTCCCGCACAGCGAAATCATTCAGCAGGAAGTTCATGAATTAGGTAAAAAACTGCACCAGTTGCAGAGCACCTTGATGCCAGAAAATGACTTGGCTCAGGTGATGGCAAGCAGCGATTTGCTGGTGCAGGCGATTCCTTTTGAACTTTATGCCTTGCAAGAAACGCCCGCGCAGAGTGCTTTGCCTGGCTTGGATTGGATGCCGCCGGGGATGTTGCGCCAACGCTTGGCACAGCAGCAAATTCGTGCCAGTTTTGCTGAAACTGCGCCGCCGCCGCGCCAGGTGGCGCTGGTGATACCGCCAGTGGCGGCATTGCAAGCAGCGCCTGTCACTTTAGCTGCCTTATCGCCTGGCACTTTCGATAAAAGTGATGATCCTGACCTTGCCCCTTTGGTCATGCAGTTTCACCAGGATTATTTTCCCAGCCTGCCTTTGTTGTTGGCGGCTAAAAGCTTAGGGCTGGGCGTGCAAGATATTCAGGTCACGCTCGGCAGCGGCGTGCAATTGGGCGATTTGAGCATTAATACCACGCCGCAATTACAACTGCGCCCGTTTCGCTATGCGCAAGATTTCCCGCGTCTTTCCTTTAGCCAAGTGGCGCTGGGCGAGTTCGCGCCTGAGTTGCTGCGCAACAAAATCGTCTTGATCGGTTTTACCGCATCCTCTTATGCGCTACCGTTGGACGCCACTGCCGCCGCCGTGCTGCCGCCAGTGGTGCAAACTGCACAGACGCTGAGTAGCTTGTTGCAAAAAGATTTCCTCAATCGCCCAGCCTGGAGCACGGGTTTGGAGTGGGCGTTGCTCTTGCTGGTGACGGCTTGGCTCAGTTTGTTGCTGCCGCGTTGGGATAAATGGCGCAGTTTGGCACTCACGCTGGCGGGTGTATTGCTGTTGGCGGGCGTGCAAATCGGCGCTATGCAGCTCTGGCAGTTGTGGCTGCCGATGCTGTTGCCGGCGCTGTTGCTGGTGTTGGGTTATCTGGTTTGGTGGTTGAGCCGCCTGTGGTTGCGGCTGCTGCATCAAGCGCACCTGAGCGCCGAAGGCATTGAAGCCAATCGCCTGTTGGGGTTGGCATACCAGGGGCAGGGGCGCTTAGAACAGGCGTTTGAAAAATTTAGCCGCTGTCCACTAAACGACGATATGCTGGGCTTGTTGTACAATTTGGCGCTGGATTTCGAGCGCAAGCGGCAGGACAAAGAGGCGCTGGCGGTGTATCGCTCCATGGCGCAAGGGACACCGGATTACCGCGACATAGAACAACGTATGCAGCGGCTTTTGCAGCAAAAACCGCGTTTGAGCGACAAGCCGCGCAACAGCTTGAGCGATTGGCTAGAAGCCAACAGCGAATTGCGCAAACCCATGTTAGGGCGTTACCAGGTAGAGAAAAAACTCGGCAAAGGTGCAATGGGCGTAGTGTATTTAGGCAAAGATGCCAAAATGGATCGCATGGTTGCCTTAAAAACCCTGGCGCTGTATGACGAATTTGAAGGCGAAGCCTTGCAAGACGCCACCCGGCGCTTTTTCCGCGAAGCTTCCGCAGCAGGTCGCTTGACACATGAGCACATAGTTGCGGTGTACGACGCGGGCGAAGAAGATAACCTCGCCTATATTGCCATGGAATTCTTCAAGGGCAGCAATTTGACGCCCTATACGCGCAAAGACAACTTACTACCGCTGGATACGCTATTTGATATTGCGATTCACGCCGCCGAAGCTTTAGAGTATGCACATAGCCAGGGCGTGATACACCGCGACATCAAACCCGCCAATATTATGTACAATCCGGGCAGTGGCAAAATCAAATTAACCGACTTTGGTATCGCTCACATCACGGACTCCAACAAAACCAAAACCGGCGTCATTCTTGGCACACCCTCTTATATGTCACCCGAACAACTGTCAGGCAAAGAAGTAGATGGACGCGCAGACTTATTCTCTCTGGGGGTTAGCTTGTATCAGCTTTTAACTGCCAGCTTGCCGTTTCAAGCCGAATCAATGGCAAGCCTCATGTTTAAAATTGCCGGAGAACCGCATCCTGCCTTGCTAGGAAAACGCGCTGATTTACCCGAATGTATGCAGACCTTAATTGACACCCTGTTGCACAAAAATCCCCAACAACGCTACGCCGACGGCGCAGCACTCGCTGCTGCACTACGCGCCTGTCGGGACGCCTGGATTAAACAGCAATATCAAACCACTTTGCCCCAACCCCTGCCAGCCGATCCGCAGCCCGCTACCGGAGAGGCTATCGCTCCATGAGCTACCAAGGCTATTTACGCATTGTGCATCGCAGCGATCCGGGTTTGGTGCGCGATCACAACGAAGACTATCTGGGTAGCGACGCCGCGCTTGGCGTGCTGATCCTCGCCGACGGCATGGGGGGCTATCAAGCAGGCGAAATTGCCAGCGAGATTGCCGTCACCCAAATCATGCAGGAAATCAAAGCCAAGGCACAGAGCCTGGTGCTCGGCGAAATGGACAACAAATCCAACTACCGCCACGCCAGCCTGCTGTTACAACAAGCCACGCTGAAAGCCAACCAAGCCATTTACCAAAGCGCCCAAGCACAGCCCGAATTTTACGGCATGGGCACCACCATCGTTGCCGCACTCTTTTACGACAACTGCCTCAGCATCGTCCATGTGGGGGATTCGCGCCTCTATCGCCTGCGCGACAACCAACTTCAGCAACTCACCAAAGACCATTCAGTGTTGCAAGAATTAGTCGATCACGGCTTCTACACCCCTGAACAAGCGCGGCATTCGCCAAATAAAAACCTCGTCACCCGTGCGCTGGGCGTGAACATGGATGTCAAAGTAGACCTCACCGAAGTGCAGGTACAGTTTGACGATCTTTTCCTGCTCTGCTCGGATGGCTTAAACGACATGCTCGAAGACCGCCACATAGAACAGATTACCGCGCAACCCCATAGCCTAGAAAAAATCGCTGATGCCCTCATTGAAGCCGCCAACGCCAAAGGCGGTGAAGACAATATCTCAGTGATTCTGGCGCAGATGACCGCCGACTCACAGCACAGCAAGCGCCGCACACCCTGGTGGAAAAACGGGTGGTTTTGGCGCAAACGCAGCTAGTTTTAGTGTTTGGCAACAGCCTCTCCACCGCTCGCATTTTGCAAATTAACCGCATTCTGACACAATCCCAGATCGCTTTTACGCAACACCTGCTCACCAGCAGCAAGGTGTTGAAAACCAACAGCTTCAAGGACTTCATCTTGAACTATTTACCACTTATCGAAACAACCAAGCCACATTGATTTGATTACAGTATTTTGCAAGAAATGCCGATTTTAGCGCCCGCCTAAAACGCCCGCCCATTAGGAAAGCGCAAAACACCCGTATAAATTCAAACAATCATCCTTAATATATTGATTAAACAGTAATTACTCACCACACACTAGCGGCTCTGCACAGGTTTCTTGGCGTTATTAAAGATGTAATTTGAAACAGGTTTAAGTATAGTAGGATTACTCAATAATTATATTTTTATAATTATTAAGCATATGATTTTATATATCTTTTATTTTAAATATTCAGTAATCCGACTATATATAATCGGCGGTAGGATTGAAATATGCAGGCTAACCTGCATTGAGCACACATTGAACAGCTTTTAAGTAACGGATACAGGATTAAAGCCATGAACAAGCAAGCAGGTTTCACATTGATTGAAGTCTCTATCGTACTGGTCATCATTGGGCTACTGCTGGGTGGTGTACTGAAAGGGCAGGAACTCATCGAAAATGCCAAAATCAAGCGTATGAATAATGACTTCAGCGGTATTGCCACCGGGGCTTATTCCTATCTGGATCGTTATTCAGCCGTTCCGGGAGATGATGCGGATGCGGCAGGCAGATGGACTACCGCAGCGCCCACTGGCGGTACTGTTGGTGACGGCATCATTTCTGCCGCTTGGAACTCTACTACGGCAACTGACGAAAGTCGCATGTTTTGGATTCACCTGCGCAAATCTAACCTCATCACGGGGGGCGATGATGTGAAAGTACCGGTACATGCTTTCGGCGGTAAAATCGGTGTAGCAGACGGTTATCACAAGCTAACAGGTCCAGTTATTTGCATGGACAACATCAACGGCAAACGTGCTGAAATCATTGATCGCCAGCTAGATGATGGTGAGCCTGATGGTGGCGTGTTGCGCTCCATGAATGGCGCAGTAAGCACTGCCGCTGCACCTACTTTACCCGCAGCTTACGCAGCAGATACGCTGTACGGCATCTGCAAGCAAATGTAACCCTCGCCCTATCTAGCCCAAAAGCCGCTGCCTTCAGCGGCTTTTTTGTTATGCAACGCTACCCCGCCCCCGCCAGCCTTATCAGCCTGCTGCTCCTCAGCCTGCTGGCACTGGCGTGTTTGATTTTTGCTCTGCCGCTACTCCTGTGGCAAATCGCCGCGCTCAGCCTGCTGCTCCTGCACCTATTCGACGCCCTGCAACTCAACCAGCTCCCCGACATTCACGCCGAACGCCAAGTGGCAGGCTCACTGCCCGTCGGCGTTTGGAGCACCGTGCGCCTTACGCTCTGGCATTCTAGCAAAAACACTTGCATTCTCAGCCTGTTAGACGACTACCCGCAACCCAGCGAAGTGCGCGATGCACAACGCAGTCTGACCTTGCCCGCGCAGCAAAAAATTACCCTCAGCTATCGGCTGCGCCCACAGCAGCGCGGGGCGTTACAATTTACTGGGCTTTACCTCTCCTTAAGATCACCTTGGGGATTTTGGCAAGTTCAGCGTTATCAAACACTTGAGCAGCAAGTCAAAGTTTATCCCAATTTCGCCGCCGTCACCCGCTACACCTTACTGGCAACCGAAAATCGTCTAGGACAACTGGGCATCCGCACTCTGCAAAGACGCGGCGAAGGGCTGGATTTTCTACAGCTACGCGAATACCGCTCTGGCGACAGTCTGCGTCAAATAGACTGGAACGCCACCGCCCGACAACGCAAACTCATTTCTAAAGAATACCAAGACGAACGCGACCAACAAGTCATCTTTTTGCTCGACTGCGGGCGGCGCATGTCAGCCCAAGATGGCGAACTTTCGCATTTCGACCATAGCCTCAATGCCGTACTCCTGCTCTCCTATGTGGCGCTGCGCCAAGGCGACGCGCTCGGACTCCTGACTTTCAGCGGCAGCGAACGCTGGCTATCGCCGCGCAAAGGCACGGGCGCACTCAACCAAGTGCTCAACAGCGTCTATGACCTGCAACCCAGCCTCCACACCAGCGACTATCTGGCAGCCGCCCAAACCCTCATGCAGCGCCAGCGTAAACGTGCGCTCATCATCCTCATCAGCAACCTGCGTGACGAAGACAGCAGCAGCCTACTCCCCGCGCTACAATTGCTCAGACGCAAACACCTGGTACTGTTGGCAAGCCTGCAAGAAAGCGCTCTCAACCAAACCCTTGAGCAACCCGCGCCAGACTTTCGCACCGCCCTGCGCCAAGCCGCAGTTGCTGAATACCTCTTGCACCGCCGTCAAGCCCACGAAAATCTAGCGCATCAAGGCGTGTTACAACTCGATACCGAACCGCAAAACCTCCCCATCACGCTGATTAATCACTACCTCGACATCAAACGCGCCGGACGCTTATAGTGCGCAAGGTTTCAATTGCCGGTAGTGGGGGATAATGGGATAGATTTGTTGCAGCTATATGCGCAAAAAATGTCAGCAGCAAAGCCAAAAAACCATTCAAAACAGTGCCTGCGGTATTTTAACGATACAGTAAGCCCATCGCTTGACGTACTTCTTCTAGGGTGTCGTGGGCTTCGCTACGCGCTTCTTCGCAGCCTTCGGCGATAATGGCGCGAACAGCTTCTGGGCTTTCTTGATAGTTTCTGACGATTTCCTGGATTGGGGTCAGTTCTTTTAACACAGCTTCAATAATGGGTTCCTTACAGTCCAAACAGCCGATGCTGGCGCTACGACAGCCTTCTTGCACCCAGGTTTTGGTGCCTTCGCTGGAATACACTTGGTGCATTTGCCACACTGGACATTTGTCTGGTTCGCCGGGATCGGTGCGCCGCACTCGCGCTGGATCGGTGGGCATGGTGCGTAGTTTTTCTTGCACTTCTTTAGGCGGGTCGCGTAAGGCGATGGTGTTGTTGTAGGATTTGGACATTTTTTGTCCGTCTAAGCCAGGCATTTTGGAGGCTTTGGTGAGCAGGGGCTGGGGTTCGGGCAAAATGACTCGTCCTTCGCCTTCCAGGTAGCCAAATAGGCGTTCTTTGTCGCCGATGGTGATGTTTTGTTGGTTTTCTAGTAAAGCGCGGGCGGTGTTGAGTGCTTCAATGTCGCCTTGTTCTTGGTAGCGATTGCGTAATTCTTTGTATAACTTGGAGCTTTTTTTGCCCATTTTGCGTGAGGCATTGCGGGCTTTTTCTTCAAAATCTACTTCGCGCCCATAAAGATAGTTGAAGCGCCGCGCTACTTCGCGGGTAAGCTCGACATGTGCAACCTGGTCTTCGCCAACAGGTACAAGTCCGGCGCGATACATGAGGATATCGGCACTTTGCAGTAGGGGATAACCTAAAAATCCGTAGGTATTCAGGTCTTTGCCTTTGAGCTTGTTTTGCTGATCCTTGTAGGAGGGTACGCGCTCTAGCCAGCTTAAGGGGGTGAACATGGAGAGCAGTAAGTGCAGCTCGGCATGTTCGGGTACGCGGGATTGGATAAAGAGCGTGGCTTCGCCAGGGTTGACACCGGCTGCCAGCCAGTCAATCACCATATCCCACACGCTGTCAGCGATGTCGCGGGTGTCTTCGTAGTGGGTAGTGAGCGCGTGCCAGTCGGCTACAAAAAAGTAGCACTTGTATTCGTGTTGCAGTTTTACCCAGTTGTGTAGCACGCCATGCAGGTGTCCTAAGTGTAGGCGCCCAGTGGGTCTCATACCGGACAAAACACGTTGTGTATTGGCAAGATTCAACAGTTACTCCTTAATCATTTACAGAAAGTATTATAAATCCAATAAATCAGTGGCGCCGCGCCCTTGGCGTAGCACTTTCGGTACATCTTCAGTTAAATCCAGCACTGTGGTGGGTTCTAGTGAACAGGGTCCGCCATCTACCACCAGATCAACTAATTTTTCCAGTTTGGTATAAATCTCTTCGGCATCATTTTCTGGCATTTCTTTACCCGGCAAGATGAGGGTGGAACTCATAATCGGCTCGTTAAGCAGGTCTAAAATGGCGTGGGCAATGATGTTTTGCGGAACACGCAGCCCGATGGTTTTGCGCTTAGGATTTTGCAGCCGGCGCGGTACTTCGCGGGTGGCTTTGAGGATAAAGGTGTAGGGTCCAGGCGTCAGGGCTTTCATTAGGCGAAAGGCTTGATTATCCACTTTAGCATACAGGGATAACTCAGAAAGGTCGCGGCATACGAGGGTGAAGTTGTGGTTATTATCAATCTGGCGCAAATGGGCGATACGTTCCATTGCGGCTTTATCGCCAATATGACAGCCCAGAGCATAACTGGAGTCAGTGGGATAAACCAGCAACCCCCCGTTGCGCACGACTGCCACCGCCTGGCTGATCAGCCGTGCTTGTGGGTTATGCGGATGAATGGCTAAATATTGCCCCATGTTACTCTAAACCCGTGCGTGGTACAGCTTAGTTATGTGTATAAATATCAAGATGTTAACCTGTATTGCGGGCGAATCAAGTCGGTGTGCTTAAAGGTATTTGAGTATAACCCTGCTCTAGCAAACAACCAAGGATTTTTAGCGAAACGCGCAGAACATATTGGGGGACGCTAACGGGGAAAGTATGGGGAAATCAGGAGTAAAGGCTATGAAGGCAACCGCAAGGGAAGACTTGAGGGAATAGATACTGATGCTAAGGGGGATAACTGCGGGGATAACTGTAGGATAACCCTGGGTATAAACTGGTGCATAAGTCTGTGCATAAGTGGTGGTAAAAAGGTGGGATAACTTTAGCCAACGCTTGCAATAGCAGGGGGCAGGGGATATCCCCCGCTTTATAACGCCTTCTTACGCCTGATATACATACAGTAATAAAGCCATAATACTATGAAAATAAAGCACAAAAAATCTTATCCCACAGCTTATGCACGCTAATAAGTACTATAATAAGCTTTAATATTTAAGCTTTATACAGAAAGGCATCACGATGGAAGCCCAATGCTGGATAGATAACCAAGACCGCATCATTAGCAAAGACACTGAAAGTCATTTATGCAGTTTGTCCCGACTGTATGCGACAATTACCGCTTGGCGGTTTGACTGAGGACACAACACCTGGAAAAAGCTCATGCAAAAAATTCATAACCTATTAATTTCAATGCTGTTATTGTTAATCACACTGCCCGCTGCGGGGTTTGAATGTGTGGCGGTTGAAGGCGTGGAAGATGACAGCATCAGTTATCGGCTGCGCGAGGATAACTTTTGTGAGGGATTCTACCGTTCCAACTTGGGTACGCCTGGCTTAGAAGTGGTGTCTTTGCTCAACAGCCCGCTAGACTATGATTTAGAACGGGATATGCTGTTGCGTATCAGTGCGCCGCAGATTAAAGCCCAAGCAGTGCGGGTGTCGGTAGTGGGCATTCCGCTGAAACTCTATTATCGTCTGGATGCTGAAATAGCCCCAGGCGGCAGCTTGCATTGGCCCCTGGACATTCTGGTACAGGAAAAAATCCAAGCGCGCAATTTGGGCTTAGTAGGGCGTCTGAGCGATGCGGAATCCATCCTCGTACCCTTAAGTGTCAATAGCGTAGATCAAGCCGTTGCGGTGCAGCCAGCCCAACTCAGCCTGCGTAGTTCGGTAGATGTGGATAAAGTGCAGTGGCGTTATGCTGAGGTGGACAGTGACAATTGCGGCAATTGGTCAGATTGGCAGGCAGTGCAGCCTAAATACGGCAAAGTGTTTCGCAGCGGACGCCCTATTAGCCTGACTTTGCCTAGCCTACCCAGTGCGCAATTGTGTGTAGAAGTGGCAGCACAGCCCAGCACGGGCGAATGGCTCAAACAATTGTTACGCATTCAAGTCGGCTAAGAGTTTCTGTCATGGATAACAACAAGCAAAACATCCCGCGAGCACTTAACCAAGGAATGCGCCGCCGTCTGCAAGCAGAAAGCCAGCGTCGCACTCTGGAAGCGGCGCAGCAAATGCTGGAAAGCGAAGCACTGGATAAAGCCACGCAAAATCTGGCGTGGGTGACGCAGGCGCAGAAAATCCTCGACACCTCAAAACATCAGCCCAGCCGCTTACTGTTAGCCGCCAGCATTGCCTTAGCCTGCCTGCTTTTAGCCGGGTTAGCTCTGGGTATCAATGCGCCTAATAACGTGCTGCGCCTCACCGCACAAACCCATAGCCTGAGCTTTGCCATTAGCCAACGTGGTGGCGATTGGCAGGGTAGCCGGTTGCAACTCCAGGGCAATGGCTTGACGCTGGAAAACATTGCTGGCTTGGAATTACGCGGCGTACAGCATCAAGAAGGACCTTACAACTTAGATTTGTACACCGCCGATTATTATTTATCCGATGTCAGCGTCAGGGCAGGCACTTGGGTGGATGTGGATTATTCCCAAGGTATCCTTAACCTGTCGTTCAAGCGCGGCAGCATCAGCGGCACAGTGCGCATCAAAAAAGCTGAATTGGTATTATCTAACGAGCGCGACACCCTAGAACAAAGCATCGCCGAAGAAACTGGCGAAGTGCTGCATTTTCATTCGGCTGATTTAGGTGAAGTGCCTATGGTATTGAAAATAGGACAGTTAAAAGCCGATCATCCGCTCCGTCTGCAAGCCACTGATCTGCAATTTCTGCGTCCTGATCCGCCAGGGTCAGCACATTGGGTTTCTACGCTGTTAGAAGGCAATCTCACGCTGTTATTGAATGGGCGGCAAACCCATTTACTTGAAGGGGATCAGCTTTTGTTTGAAGGCTTTGACAGCGAACGCCTGGTCATCAGCATTGAACAAGCCATGTTGAGCATCAGCGCCGACGGACAAGCAGATCGCATTCGTGCCGGACCCCAGGGTTATGAAAAAGACCTCGCCCCTACCCTACTCGAATATCTGTATTACCAACAACAATTGACACTCTTTTGGAGTGCTTTGATCTTTCTCTGGGGATTATTTTGGAGTCTACGCAATCTTTGGTAAGCTTGTTTCCACAAACCGAATCGCTTTCTTTTGCATAGTAGCCAACGGGGTTGTTGAGCAGTTTTTTAATCTGTTGTTTAGAGGTTTAGGCTTTCTTTTTACCTGCTTTTTTAGCGGGTTTTCTCAATTCCGATGGGAATCAGCGCAGTTTCATCTGCCTGCCCAAGCAGTGCTACCAGGGGGAGAGAACGAAAAGAAACTTCTTGAATTTGCTGTTGTTTTAGGGAATCAATGCTCATGTGCGCCGCCACTACGGATAATTCGGAAAAATTACATAAAGTGCTGGCTGATCTAGGACTTGGCTCACGTCGCCAGATGGAAACCTGGATTACCGAGGGGCGGGTGCGGGTTAATCAGCAAATCGCCAAGTTGGGTGATCGGGTCTCGCCAACCGATGTCTTGCGCGTGAATGGACGAGTGCTCAAGCGCAAAACGCAGGCATTGCATGAGCCTTTGCTGCTGTGCTATCACAAACCGGTGGGCGAGGTGAGCACGCGCCGCGATCCTGAACAGCGTCCTACCGTATTTCACGCCTTACCGCGCCCAAAGCACGGGCGTTGGGTGGCAATTGGGCGGCTCGATTTAAATACTTCAGGCTTGTTGCTGTTTTCCACTGACGGCGAGTTGGCAAATCGTTTAATGCACCCAACGCAAGAAATCGAGCGCGAATACGCGGTGCGCGTGTTGGGTAAAGTGAGTGCAGAAATGTTGCAACGCTTAACCCAAGGTGTGCAACTGGATGATGGGCTGGCGCGTTTTGAACGCATTGAAGAAGCGGGTGGTGAGGGTGCAAACCATTGGTATCATGTAGTGCTGCGTGAAGGGCGCAAGCGCGAAGTGCGGCGTTTGTGGGAAGCACTGGGGATTACCGTTAGCCGCCTGATCCGCATTCGTTTTGGACCTATTGAACTGTCGCCGCGTTTGCGTTTAGGGCAAAGTATGCTGTTAGAAGCAGAGCAAGTCATAGGTTTGTACGAATACGTCGGTTTACCCGTGCCAGCAGCATTGAGCGTTAAACAGCGGCTTTTGCAGCGACGCCAGCGTGCGGCAGAACAGCGTAAAGCTAAAATGCAAAAAGACCCCGATCAGGACGATGAACTTTAAGCCGCTTGATTTTGCAGCCGTGCTGCTAATTGTCGAAAGCCGAGTTCAATATCCCAGCCTTCCAAATGCGTGCGGCGATTGAGATACAGCGCAAAACCAGCAGCGACGAAAAAAGGCTCAATGAGGGCAATAGAAAACACATTAAAAACCGCAATCACCGCCGTTGCCCAAGGCGCGGCGTCGTCTCGGTGTAGCAGTGCAAAGCCAAATTCTTCTCGATACGCAAAGTGTTCGGGTAAAAAAAACAGCAGTAGAGCAAACAGCGCCAGATACAGTGTCCATTCAAAGAGATAGCAAGCAAAGCCCAGCCATTGTCCAGTTTCTGACTGATGTTTCATGAGAATTTTCAAGCGTTGTTCGCGTGCTCTACCAGACAGATTTTCCAGTTGCCAAACCGGTAAAAGAAAGGCGCGGGAAAAGGAAAAACGCAGCCGCAGTGCTGCCCAGAGTAAATTTTTCTTTACAATAAGCACGCCTAAAGCCCAGTAAGTCTCGCGCACCTTGGGGCTTTGTCCAAACAGCGCGTGGCTGAGAAAATGTAACAGGCAAGCATCCAGTAAGGGTTTGCACAACCAGAGTAAAAATACTGCCAGCCAAGGACTTTGCCAAAACAGTGCATAGTCCAAACAAGCCAGCGGCAGTAAGCACGCCAACCAGACTTTGAATAGCGGGCGCCACCAGGTTTGTACCAACGTAAAGCCTAAATCAATGGCTTCCCAAGCGTTACGCGGACGCACCACCGCTTTAATTTGATTCAGTTGCATGATTAACCTTTGAAAACCGAGACCCGTTTCATGGCAGTGACCGACAAAATCTACACCCCCGATGATTATAACCAGCACAACGTACTGAAAGTACCCAGCTATTTACCTTTAATTCTGGCGTATTTATTGCGCTATCCAGTGCTCTACATAGTGCCCTATGTTCCCGCCATGAATGATGCTGAGTTTCTTAAAGCCTTTGCCGCGCAGCAATTTAATTGGAGCTTATTACCCTCAGTTATCCCAATATTGTTGGTGGTGTACGCCTTGGTTCGGCGCATCCCAGAAGGTGGGCGCATAGCACGCCTAGTCTGGGCGCGAGGACGTGAATTGCTACTGTTTGCTGTGACAGTCAATATCCTCAGCGTACTATTGTATACTGCTTTAGATTTGAAAGGCTTGAATGACCTGCTGGTGGTTTTCACTTATCTGGATGTTTTGCTGCTGGTGTTTTTTTTGCGCTCTAAACGACTGCGTGATCTATTCAGCGAGTTTCCAGAAGCAGAGAAAAACGCAAGCTGAGGGCTTTGCAAAAGCAGTTAGACTGCATCACAGACTGCTGATTTTTTACCCTGGCGCGGCTATAAGCAAAAACAGGATTTTTCTATGCAATGGCAAACATTTTTGGTGCTATTTTTATGCGTTTCTGTGCTGCCCAAGGCTGATGCGCTTTGTTATTACCTGACCGACAGCGAAGGTAACCAGTTTTCCTCCATTTATCCCCCCTATGATTTGAGTTATCCACGAGAAGCCCCGCTGACCCGCACCGATGCCGAGCGTTTGCATCGCTCTGGGCATCTGATCATTACGCCAAACCTCATAGGATGCAGTAAAGAACCTTTTCCATCCAGCTTATTTGCCGCGCCACCGCCGCCGCCCTCTGCGACCGTTGCAACGGTAAATCACAGCCCACAACCTGCACCCGCTCCGAGCTACAGTCCGTCGCCGGCACCGCCTGCTACGCCACCAGAGTCGTCGCCGCCTGTTGCAGCAGCAGAAGAAATTCCCGCTCTTCCTCTATCACCGCCTACAACACCTGATGCGATGAACGAAAGCCAGGTATTGAAAGCTTTAGAAGCGATGGACACCGCTTTGAGCCGCAAAGATTTAGCCACTTATGAAACCTATTTAGCTGATCCGCTCCAGATTACGCAAACCTCAGCAAATGCGCCAGCGCGTCTTAAAACCCAGCCGCGTGTAGAGTATATCGCTGATTTACAAAAACAATTACAGAGAGTCTCCAGTTACAAAATTATCCATAAAGAAGCGCAAATTACCCTAGATACGGCGAACAATTCTGCCAAAGTAGTATCCAAAGTCAGTTTCAGTGGCGTGTCAAAAAACAACCTGCCGATTAATCGAGAATTTATCGAAACCGCCAAATTTATGTGGGACGCTAATGCCCAGCAGGCAGTGTTGCAAGAACTGGATATGCAACAAGATGTGCTAGAAGAAGCCTCTGTTGAGCCAATGGCTGCCAGTGCAGCGCCACCAGATACCAGCACTGACTGCCAAGCGGTGAAAAGCCTGCCTACTGCGGAATGCGAGGCGTTGGTGCAGCTTTATCAAAGCACCGGCGGCGCTCAGTGGAAAAAACCCAATAATTGGCTGAGTGGCAGCGACCCTTGCCAATGGCGTGGCGTTGCCTGCAATCAGCAGCATGTCACCGAACTTAAATTGATTCGTCAAGATTTACGCGGACCACTGCCGGATTTATCCGCTTTAGCGCAGCTACAGGATTTACAATTAGCAAAAAACAAACTCACTGGCAGCTTACCAGGACTGAGCCATTTAACCCAACTGAAAAAGCTGGATTTATCCCGCAATCAATTCAGCGGTACTTTGCCTGATTTAAGTCAATTAACCCAGCTTGAACATTTTGAAGCGGACAATAATCAGTTTTCGGGGGCTTTGCCAGATTTCAGCAAATTACGCAAGTTAAAAGTTCTGGCTTTAAACAACAATGAATTAACAGGTTCAATTACAACTTTAACCAGTTTGGATGGACTATTAGAAGTACGCCTGCAAAAAAATCAATTGAGTGGCTCACTGGCTGACTTGGGCGGCTTAAAACAAATCCGCAAACTTTATTTAAGCGACAACCAATTCAGCGGCGAATTACCAGATTTAAGCGGCTTGCGTTGGTTAGAAAACTGCGTACTCAGCGACAATCAATTAAGCGGTGCTTTACCCGCCAGTTTGAATCAACTCACCGATTTGGAATGGCTACAATTTGAACACAATCAATTCAGTGGCAAAATTCCTGACTTCAGCAACCTCAAGCGCCTGAAAATTTTTCACGCAACCGGTAATCGTCTATGCGGAGAAGTACCGGCTTGGTTGCTGGAAAGCAATTTGAAACGCGATACCAGCAGCTTAAAACTATCCAATAATCAATTGGTTGCAAGCACGCCAGAGATGCAAAAATTTTTAGAACACAAAGAACCTGGTTGGGCATCCTCACAAACAGCATCACCCGCCAATTGCCCTTAATGCCATGATCGAAATCACCAACGAAGCTTTTAACCCCTGGACTGCCTTACAAGCAGCAGAACAGCGTCTACAAGCGCAGCGCGGCGACTGCGGTGCGCTGGTCAGCTTTGTCGGTACCATGCGCGACTTTAACGAAGGCGAAAAGGTACAAACCCTATGGTTAGAGCATTATCCCGCCATGACCGAGCGTTATTTGCACCGCATCAGCGCACAAGCACAAGCGCAATGGGAACTGCTCGATACCCTCATTATCCACCGCGTCGGCGCCATGCAGCCTAGCGATACCATAGTCCTAACCGCAGCCTGGGCAGCGCACCGTGCGCCCGCTTTTGCTGCCTGTAGCTATTTAATTGAAACCCTGAAACACCAAGCTCCTTTCTGGAAACGCGAAACCCTAGCGACAGGTAGCCGCTGGGTTACGCACAACACCCCTCTAACAAACTCCCTCTAGTGCGTGCATTATGCCTAGAACGCTTTTTTCATGTAGCGCGGGGCACTCGCACGAGGAAATATTCAGCATCACCTTTACTGCCTTGACTGCTTAAATGATCCCATTAAATGATCCCACGCAGAGAAGTTGCGGGTGGTGAACCTCCGGTTGTTAGGCTATGCGTATTTTTCTCCAACACCGCCATAATCTCTTGCGTCGTTACGTTAAGCATCGCTGCAATGTTTTCTATTTCCATGCCCTGTGCTGACAACGCCTGTACCCATTTGCGACGTTCTTCCATGACACCTTTTTCATATTGATCGCGTCCAATTTGCTCATAGCCATACTCATCTTTCATATTCGCGTATTCTTGCGGCGAGATTAAATCTTTCTCAATTAAACTAAAGATTTTCTGGATTTCTGGATGAGAATAACTGATTTCATCCACTTCGCCATCTAGGGTATCTTGAATGGCGCGTAACCATTGCCGATAAGGTTCTGGTGTTTGTTCTGAGACGTATGGTGGACACAGGTACATGACTTTATGCGGTAATTCATTTAAGCCTTTTCCTTGTAAATCTTTAGGGTCAAAATCAATCACTGCAATGTCGGTTTGGTGTTTGTCGCCAGAAGTGAGTACCACTAAGGTGATGACTTGTAATGCGGGGGTGTAGGTTTCGCTGGAAGCCACTTGTTCTAATATCGCGGCGCAGTGGTAGTGTAAGAAACGGTCATAATGATCGGGAAAGCGCACATGTTGAATGTCAACAATCACGCGGTTTTTTTTGTCTTCAGCAAATAAATCAAAACGGGTGGCGACTTTGCCAATGCGAATATCAAAGGTTTTTTCGGTTTCAACGGTATCAATTTCTAATTGTACGCCGGTGAAATCTTTGACAAAGGCGGTGAATATATCCGGTTGGCAAAAGGCTTTTTTGAATAGAACTTCATAACGCAGTGATCCAACTTGTTTCATAGCACTGTCTCCGCTGGGTGAGAAAAGCAAAAGGCACATTTTAAGCCCGCGTAGATACCGTCTCACCCGTCAAGCCCTATCCAACGCTTCGACAGGCTCAGCACAAGCAAGAAAAGTTGAAAAATCAGGCTA